>NZ_BAAGRF010000010.1:0-279299 GCF_054783095.1 Intrasporangium mesophilum
GCGGGGTGGTACCCCCACACCTCGCAGGTCGGCCAGACCGGCAAGCAGGTCAGCCCGCAGCTGTACGTCGCATGCGGCATCTCGGGCGCGATCCAGCACCGGGCGGGCATGCAGACGTCCAAGACGATCGTCGCGGTCAACAAGGACAACGAGGCCCCGATCTTCGAGCTCGTCGACTTCGGCGTCGTCGGCGACCTGTTCAACGTGCTGCCGCAGGCGACCGAGGCGATCAAGGCCGCCAAGGGCTGACCAGCGACCAACCTCCGAAGGCCGGTCCCCTCCTGGGGGCCGGCCTTCTGTCATGCGCGGCTGCTCAGGCGGCCGGCTCCGCCCGCGGGCCCTTCGCGGGTTGGTGGCCCCAACGCCGGGTATGCCGCATGGGCGGTGCCGCAGACCGCGTACCGATCAGGTCGGGTGGAGCGTCAGGCGGCCGGCTCCGCCGGCGGGGCCTCGACGTCGACCCGCGGCGAGGTGCGCTGCCAGGACGCGAGACGCTCGCGGTTGGAGGCGTAGCTGGCGCGGCCGGTGCCGAACGTCCACCACGGCCCGTGCAGCGCCTCCGAGGGCAGGCGCATCGGTCGCCGCTGACCCGCCAGCCACTCGATGCGCCCGGTGTCGGAGACCCGCTTGACGTCCAGCCGCTCGAGCCGCCGGGTGATGAGCGTGTTGTGCACCTTGAGGGTCTTCGTGCCGAGGTCGATCCGGGCCCGCCACGCGCGCACGGCGAGCACGAGCGCGACCCCCAGGCACACGGCATACGTCGGCGTCACCGGCAGGGTGTGCACGTAGCGCAGCAGCAGGCGCACGACGAAGTAGCCGACGACCGGGCACGCGAGCGCCGCGATGGCGCGATGGAGAGCCGGCGCGCGCAACCGGCTCCGTCCCGTGCTCTCGTGCCTGCCGCTCATGGGCCCGATCTTAGGTCGAGCGGCCCCGCCGATGGGGGACCGGCACCGGCTCCGCGGTCGGCGCACCGACGACTATCGGCGATTCGCTCTCAGGAAGTTCCCAGGGCGAGCACACTCGACGCTGGGAGTGGGCAGGGAGGCCCGCGGGGGCTCCATAGCGCTGAAAGGAAGCCAATGACCTCGACGTTTCGAATGCGCGGCCTCGTGGCTGCCGCGGGAGCGGCAGCGATCGCCCTGGCAACCCTCGCCTCGTCGGCCGGGGCCGCCCCGGGCCCGGGAGGGCCGGGCGACAAGGGGCTGGGCAAGCATGACCGGGAGCTCGTGGCCCAGGCGAAGGCCAACGGCGCCAAGACCGTCACCCTGATCGTCTCGACCACCCCGACGGCCACCGCGAAGGCCGCCGCGTCCATCGCTGCCCTCGGTGGGCAGGTCGGATACCGCGACGACGCTCTCGGGTACCTTCGCGTCACGATCGCGACCGATCGCGCCGCCGCCGTCCCGTCGGTCGGCGGAGTGGAGGCGGTGGACGTCGACGAGGTGATCCCTCTCGAGGATCCGCGGCCCGACGGCCAGGTGCCCCCGACCTCGCAGCCGGCACCCGGTCCGGCGACGCCGTTGGTCAACCCGTACATGCCCATCGGCGACACCGGCGCCGCACAGTTCGTGCAGGCCCACCCGACCTGGGACGGCCGCGGCACGACCATCGGCATCATCGACTCGGGTGTCGACCTCGGCAACCCGGCCCTCCAGACCACCACCACCGGCGAGCGCAAGATCGTCGACTGGGTGACGATGACCGCCCCGACCTTCACCAACGGGGTGAACGACGACAACGACCCGACCTGGATCGCCATGAACACCCAGGTGTCTGGCGGCAGCTTCACCGTCGGCGACGTCACGTACACGGCACCCGGCACGGCGGCATACCGCTTCGGCGTCTTCAACGAGCGCGACCCGCGGCTCGGCGGCGAGCTCGGGAACGACGTGAACCGGGACGGCAACCCGGCGGGCTCCTCGGGCGTCTTCGCGGTCCTCTGGGATGCCAAGGCCGGCACTGTCTGGGTCGACAGCAACCAGAACTCGTCCTTCGCCGACGAGCCCGCGATGCGCGACTACAAGCAGGCGCGCGACGTCGGGACGTTCGGCACCGACAACCCCGCGACGCCGGTCGTCGAACAGCTGCCGTTCGTCGTCCAGACCGACGGCAAGAACAAGGCCGTGAACATCGGCATCGTCTCGGCCGCCCACGGGTCTCACGTCGCAGGCATCACGGCAGCGAACGGCATGTTCGGTGGCGCGATGACGGGTGCGGCCCCGGGAGCCAAGATCGTCTCCGTCCGGGTGTGCCTCTTCATCGCAGGCTGCACGTCCCATGCACTCCTGGAAGGCATGATCTACGCCGCCAAGACGGCCAACGTCGACGTGATCAACATGTCGATCGGCGGACTGCCCGCCCTCAACGACGGCAACAACGCGCGAGCCGCGCTCTACGACAAGCTCATCACGCAGAGCAACGTCCAGATGTTCTTCTCGGCGGGCAACGACGGGCCCGGTGTCAACACCATCGGTGACCCCGCTGTGGCATCGAAGGTCATGAGCGTCGGGTCGTACATCACGCGCGAGACGTGGCAGAGCAACTACGGCTCTGACTCCAGCCAGGCCGAGGGCCTGCACCCGTTCTCGTCGCGCGGCCCGCGTGAGGACGGCGGTTTCAAGCCACAGGTCATCGCGCCGGGCTCGGCCGTCTCGACGATCCCGACCTGGCAGGGCCAGGCCGGGCAGTGCCTGCCCTACGTGTGCGCGGTCGGCTACGCGATGTTCAACGGCACCTCGATGGCCTCGCCGCAGGCCGCCGGCGCCGCCGCGCTGCTGGTGTCCGCGGCCAAGCAGACCGGCGTCCAGCACCAGCCCGAGCAGCTGCGCAAGGCGATGAACTCGAGCGCCAGGTTCATCGCGGGGTACGGCGCGTACGAGCAGGGCAACGGCCTGGTCAGCGTCTCGAGCGCGTGGGACGTGCTCAAGACGAACGCCAAGACGGTCGACATCACCTCGTCGGTCCCGGTGAACACCGTCCTCAGTGGGTTCCTCGCGACCCCCGGGGTCGGGCAGGGCATCTTCGACCGCGAAGGCGTCAAGGCGGGCGACTCGTTCACCCGGAACTACACCTTCACGCGCACGAGTGGTGGCGGAGGCACCAAGACGTATGCCGTCACCTGGGTCGGCAACGACGGGACCTTCTCCTCGGCCGGCTCGGTGGCACTCCCGCTCAACGCCAAGGTGACCTTCCCGGTATCGGTGAACCCGGCAACGCCGGGGGCACACTCGGCGATCCTCAACCTCGACGACCCGACGATCGCCGGTGTCGAGGCCCAGACCCTCAACACCGTCATCGCGGCCCGCCAGTTCACCGCAGCGGACGGATACACCCTGACGACGGCGGGCACCGCCTACCGCAACCGGACGGTGAGCACCTTCGTCAACGTCCCGGCTGGGGTGCCGGCCTTCAAGGTCGACCTCGACGGTGGCGGCGCCGCCAGCGGCGCGGGCCAGATCCGCTTCCTGCGGGTCCACCCGTACGGCGTGAGCATCGACAGTAACCAGACGCCGAACGCCTACAACCCGCCGGTGCCCGGCTGCTCGCAGAACTGCGGCGTCGGGCCGGCGACCAGCCGGACTCTCGCCAACCCGCAGGCTGGTGTGTGGGAGGTCACGGTCGAGGTCCGACGCACCTCGGACGCCGACGCCGTGCCGTACACGCTGACGACGTCCATCCTCGGCGCCTTGGTCTCGCCGAACCCGGACGTCATCGCGTCCGCGACGGTCGGGGTCCCGGTGGCCAGGTCGTACACGGCCACGAACCTCTTCGGCCCGTTCACCGGGAGGCTCGTCGGAAGCACCCTGGGCAGCGCGTTCCGCAACGTCGAGACGATCGCCAACCATGAGCAGAAGACCTACGGCGTGACGGTGGCTCCGGGCAGCTCGTCGCTGCGGGCGACCATCGGCGGACCGTCCGATCCGGCCGCAGACCTCGACCTGTTCGTGTTCAACTGCACGTCCGGGACCTGCGTCCTTGCCGGCCAGAGCGCCGACGGCGACAGCGAGGAGTCCGTGACGATCGCCAACCCGGCGGCCGGCGCGTGGGTGGTCCTGGTGGACGGCTTCGCCGTCCCGGCGGGCACCACGACGTACAACTACGTCGACGTGTTCACGAACACGGCCTTCGGCGCGGTGAGCGTCACGGACGCGAACGCCCTGCGACCCTCGGCGACGGCCTGGACGGTTCCCGGCCAGGTCACCGCCAACGCCGTGCCGGCGCAGGGGCGGATGCTGATCGGCCAGGTCCTGGTGGCTACCAGCACGGGCTCGGTCGTCGGATCCGGAGATGTCGTGGTCCAGTCGGTCAGCCCGTGAGGTGACCGAGCGCGGGCCGCGAGGCCCGCGTAGGTCGAGCGGAGGCGCCGGGGCTTTCCCGGCGCCTCCGTCCGTCCGGCGCGACGGGCAGGGTCTCCCTGCGTGCGGGCGCCTCGGCGCCTCGGCGCCGCGGCGCCGCGGAGTCCAGGGACGTGCGTTCAGCGCCCTAGAATCAGTGGGTGACTGCCTACCTCGACCACGCGGCGACCACGCCGATGCTTCCGGCTGCGCTCGCGGCCATGACGAAGCAGCTGGCGATCGTGGGCAACCCGTCGTCGCTGCACCGCACGGGGCGAGCGGCCCGGCGTGCCGTCGAGGAGTCGCGCGAGAACATCGCCAAGTGCCTCGGTGCCCGCCCGTCGGAGATCATCTTCACCTCCGGTGGCACGGAGTCCGACAACCTTGCGGTCAAGGGCACCTTCTGGGCTCGCCGCGACCGCGACCCGGCGCGCGTGCGGCTGCTCGTCGGCGCGACGGAGCACCACGCCGTGCTCGACTGCGTCGACTTCCTCGTCGCGCACGACGGCGCCAAGGTGACGTGGCTGGAGTGCACCCCGGAGGGCCGGGTCGAACCGGAGACGGTGCGCCGCGCCATCGAGCAGGACCCCGAGTCGGTCGCCCTGGTGTCGGTCATGTGGGCCAACAACGAGGTGGGCACGGTCCAGGACATCCGCGCCATCGCCGAGGTTGCTCACGAGTTCGACGTGCCGTTCCACACGGATGCGGTGCAGGCGGTCGGGCACCTTCCGGTCGACTTCACGCAGAGCGGGGCCGACCTCATGTCGGTCACCGCACACAAGCTCGGCGGCCCCATCGGGGTGGGCGCACTGGTAGCCCGGCGCACAGCGCGTCTGGTCCCGCTCACACACGGCGGAGGTCAGGAGCGCCAGGTCCGCTCGGGCACTCTCGACGCCCCGGCCATCGTCGGCTTCGCCACGGCCCTGACCGCCGCGTTCGAGTCGATGGCCTCCGAGGCGAGCCGCCTCGTCGGGCTGCGCGACGACCTCATCGAGCGCGCCATGGCCATATCGCCCGACATCCGACCTACGGGTTTCTGGGAGCGCAGCGATGCCGCGCGGCGCCTGCCCGGCAACGCCCACCTGCTCGTCCCGGGCTGCGACGGCGACTCGCTGCTCTACCTGCTCGACGCTGCGGGCGTGTCCTGCTCGACCGGATCTGCCTGCCAGGCCGGGGTGCCGCAGCCGAGCCATGTGCTGCTCGCGATGGGCATCGCGGAGAGCGACGCCCGCGGTGCGCTTCGGGTCACGCTCGGCCACACGTCGACGCCCGAGGACGTCGACGCCTTCATCGACGCGCTGCCTGCCGCCATCGAGCGGGCACGCCGGGCGCGCGAGGTGACCGCGTCGTGAGGGTCGTCGCCGCCATGAGCGGCGGCGTCGACTCTGCCGTGGCCGCCGCCCGCATGGTCGACGCCGGTCACGAGGTCGTGGGCGTGCACCTCGCGCTGAGCCAGAGCGCGGCGACCTTGCGCGAGTCGGCCCGAGGCTGCTGCACCATCGAGGACGCCGGAGACGCCCGCCGGGTAGCCGACGTGCTCGGCATCCCGTTCTACGTCTGGGACATGGCTGCCCGCTTCAAGCGTGATGTGGTCGAGGACTTCACGCGGGAGTATGCCGCTGGGCGCACGCCCAACCCGTGCTTGCGGTGCAACGAGAAGATCAAGTTCGCCGCCCTCCTCGACAAGGCCGTCGCGCTCGGTTTCGACGCCGTCGCGACGGGTCACTACGCCCAGGTGCGTCAGGTGCCCGACGGTGCCGGGGGAGTGCGCCGGGAGCTGCACCGCGCGGTCGACGCGGCCAAGGACCAGAGCTACGTGCTCGGCGTCCTCGACGAGGAGCAGCTGGCGCGGTCGTTCTTCCCGCTCGGTGACACGACCAAGCCGCAGATCCGTGAGGAGGCCGCCGAGCGCGGCTTCTACGTCGCCAGGAAGCCGGACAGCCACGACATCTGCTTCATCGCCGACGGTGACACCCGGGGCTGGCTGACGCGCGAGCTCGGCGAGGCACCCGGCGAGATCGTCGACACGGACGGCCAGGTGGTGGGGCGTCACGACGGTGCCTTCGCGTACACGGTCGGGCAGCGCAAGGGCCTGGGCCTGCACCGACCTGCTCCGGACGGGCAGCCGCGCTACGTCGTCGAGGTGCGGCCGAGCTCGAACCAGGTGGTCGTCGGGACGGCTGACCTGCTCGGCGTCGACGCTCTGACCGGCGACCACGCCCGCTGGTGCGGGCCGGCACCGGAGGGAGTCGTGCGGGTCGGCGCTCAGGTCCGCGCCCATGGTGACGAGTTCCCCGCGACGGCGTGGGCCGATGGTGACGGCGCCACTGCAAAGGTCGAGGTGCGCCTGGACTCCCGCATCCGGGGCGTCGCCCCGGGCCAGTCCGTCGTGCTCTACGACGGCACCCGTGTGGTCGGGTCCGCGACGATCGCCGCGAGCCGGCTGGAGCGCGGCACCGTCAGGACAGGGAGCGCGTCCACGTGACGGTTCGCGCTCGGGGACGGAACCCCAGCGACTGGTAGAGGCGGCTGGGGCCGGGGTAGGCGTCGTCGCCGCGCGGGGTCACCTGGGCGATGGTGGCACCCACCTCCCGGGCCCGATGCAGCGCTGCGAGCGTGACCGAAGCGGCCAGGCCGCGGCCGCGATGCTCGGGCACGCAGCCGACCGGCTCGACGAGGCACACCGAGGTCGCCGGGTCGAGCCAGGCCAGGGCCGAAGCCACCATGGCACCGCTTCGGTCGATCGCGACCCAGTCGAGGTCGTGCCGGTAGGGCCAGGCCGTCATGAGCCGGGCGTATGCCGCCGGGCTGACCCGCGACGGTCCGAAGTCGCCCCACGACTCGGCGTGCACGACGGCCCGTTCGGCCGCCTCGGACGGGTCCACGGAGCGGAGCTGGTAGCCGGCGCCGGACGGGAGCATGGTCACGTCGGCCAGGTCGGCCAGGTCGAGCAGATGGTGGTCGAAGTAGGGGCCTTCGGGCTCCGGGCTGAACCCGGCCGCTGCCAGCGCCGGCTCCGCCGCGTCGCCCTCCATGACGTGGACCGACTGGGTCTCCGCGTCACTGAGCTCCTCGAACCAGTCCACGACCGCCTCCGCCACGCCGGGGAAGGCCGGGTCGACCTGCAGCTCGAGCCAGTCCGGTGCCTCGGCCCAGCCGAACCCGACGACAACGCCGTCGCTGCGCCACAGGCTGATCGCCTCACCCTCGGCGGGCCGGTCCGGGTCGACCGGCTGGGAGTAGCGGCTCCAGGCGAGCTGGCCGGGGTGGAACCTCGACCGCGGGGCCCAGAGCCGCGAGCACATCTCCTGCATCGACCGCAGGTCGCCCGGGCTCGAGAAGTCGGCACGCTCCAGCGGCATCGCGCCAGCGTAGCCGGAGGTGCACCTAGGCTGGGCCGGTGACTCTCGCGACCGGCATCGGCTCCTGGCCCGGCACATCAGTCCGCGACGCTCTGGGCCAGGTGCACGAGCTGCTCGACGGCCACCTGCCGTACCTGCCCGAGCTGCCCGCGCGTGGCCCCGGAGCCGACATGATCGGTCGCTCGGCGGGCCTGCTCGTCGAGCTCCCGGTCGACCTCCAGCCCGTCGGCTGGCGCTTCGTCGACCGGCCCGGACGGGACGCCGCCCGGACCGCGGCCCTGCTGCGTGAGGACCTGGACGAGCTGGCGGAGGCGTTCGACGGACACACCGGGCCGCTCAAGCTGCAGGTGGTCGGCCCGTGGACGCTCGCTGCGAACGTCTGGCTCCAGCGGGGGGAGCGGGTCATCGTCGACGAGGGAGCCAGCCGCGACCTCGTGGAGTCGCTGGCCGAGGGCATCCGCGTCCACGTCGCCGCCGTGAGCCGCCTCGTCCCTGGGGCAGAGATCGTGCTCCAGGTCGACGAGCCGTCGCTGCCCACGGTGCTCGACGGGCGGCTCCCCACGGCCTCGGGCTTCGGGCGCCTGCCCAGTCTCGACCCGCAGGTCGCCGCGTCCGGGCTGCGCACCGTGCTCGACGCGCACGACGGCTCGACCATCGTGCACTGCTGCGCGGACAAGCCTCCGCTGCCTCTGCTGCGATCGATCGGTGCCGCAGGGCTGTCCATCGACACCTCCCTGCTGCGCCCGCGCGGCTGGGAAGGGGTCGCCGTCGCGGTCGAGGACGGCATACGGCTGTATGCCGGCGCCGTGCCCACGGACGGCTCACTCACGCGCGCGCAGGCCCTGGCCGACCGCGTCGTCGAGGCGTGGCGGCGCATCGGTATGCCGCTGGCCTCCCTGGCGGACGTCGTCGTGACGCCCGCCTGTGGCCTGGCCACCGCGCGGCCGGACGTCGCACGCGCGGTGCAGCGGGCCGCGGTCGAGACGGCGACCGAGCTCGGCGAGCGAAGCGCCGACTGAGCGGACCCCTCGGACCGTCAGGTCAGAGCGCCGAGCCTGCCGTCCACGTGGACCAGCTGAGGTTCCAGTCGCCGTAGCCGTTGCTCAGCTCCATCGGCCTGGTGGTCCCGGTCGTCACGATGACGTCACCGATCATGGTGTGGTCGTACATCCACTTGCCGTTGGGGTCGCTCATGCCGGTGCAGCCGTGGCTGACGTTGCGGTGCCCCTGGTCGGCAACGGACCACGGTGCCGAATGGAGGAACTCACCCGAGTTGGTCACGCGCATGGCGTACTTGACAGGGGTGTCCGGGTAGTAGCCGGGGTCGCCTACCTTGAGGCCGATCGTCTCGGCGCGCATGGTGATGTTGGTGACCTTGTCCACGATGACCTTGACGCCCGAGCGCGTGATGAAGCCCGGACGCCCGCCGGTGATCGGGATGCGCTTGGTGAACTTGCCGTTGATGTAGACGTCCATCTGGTCGGTCTTCAGGTTGACCTTGGCGATGAGCGACCTGCCGATGGTGAAGTCGGAGGTGCGGGTCAGCTGGCCGTAGCGGCCACCCCCTGCGGGCACGCCGTTGAGGTTGGCCTCGACGTGCACCTTGGTGCCGGCCTTCCAGTACGCCTTCGGGCGCCAGTGGGCCTCACGCGACGACACCCAGTACCACGAGCCCTGCTGGGCAGGCTGGGTGGTCACGAGCATGTGCTTCTCGAAGGTCGCCTTGTCGACCACTGGCAGGTCGAAACGGGCCACGACCGGCATACCGATGCCGACGGTGCCGCCGTCGCGCGGCGAGAGGGTGACGTACACCTGGTCGTCGAGCGTCAGGTCCTCGGTGCGGAAGGTCTGGGTGGTCTGCGTGGACGTGCCGTCGGCGTCCGTCGCCTGCATGGCGAGCGTGTACTTGACACCGGGCTCGAGCAGGTCGCCGGCGGTCCACGTGCCGTTGTCGAGGGCGCCGCCGACCTTGATCGTGTTGCCCTTCTTGCTCTTGTAGGAGAGCGAGGCCTTGGTCAGCGTGCCCTTCTCGGCCGTGGCCGTGACGCGGGTGTCGACCGGCACGTCGGTGGCCTTGTTTGCAGGCGTCGTCTTGTAGACGACCGGCGACGTCGTCGGGGTCGCGCTCGGCGAGTCGCTCCCGCCCGGGTCGGCGACCGAGCTGGCGCCCGGTTTGCCGTTGTCGGCCGTGGCCGTCGCGTTGCAGGCGGTCACGCCCAGCATGGCCAGGATGGCCACCCCCGAGACTGCGGCGGAACGGATGCTCAACTTCACTCGTGACTACCCTTCGCGGACGCGCGGCCGGCGTCGCCCCCGGGCGGGTTAGGGATGCGGCGCGTCGATAGAGACCCGGGGTCAAGTGTCGCTGATGTGGGGCCAATACTCCAAAACGTCCGGTGGGTCCAACCAGCGGGCGTGTCGCCGCTGGCGAGCGAACCCTCAGTGCGTGTTCGGCGGATGCTCAGTGGGGGCTCATCCCTTGACGCTGCCTTCGTTCGCGCCCCGCACGAAGTAGCGCTGGAGCGTGAAGAAGAGGATCGCGACGGGGATCGTCGTGAGCAGTGCCATACCGAGCTTGAGCGGGAACTGACTGCCGGCACCGAGCTGCCCGCTCGCGAGGCTGGCCAGGCCCGTGACGAGCGTCTGGTGCTCGGGAGTGCCCCGGGTGACCACGAGGAAGTGGCTGAACTCGTTCCACGACCCCTGGAACGACAGGATCGTCAGGGTGATCAGCGCGGGCTTGGCCATCGGCAGCACGACCGACCAGAAGGTTCGGAAGATGCTCGCCCCGTCCATGCGCGCCGCCTCCTCGATCGAGACGGGCACCGAGTCGAAGAACTGTTTCATGATGAAGATGCCGGCCGCGTCGATGATGAGCGGCAGGATCATGCCGGCATACGTGTCGTAGATGCCGAGGTAGTTGACCATGAGGAACTTCGGGATCAGCAGCGCGACTCCGGGCACCGACATGATCGCCAGCAGGCCGGCGAACAGCGCCGCGCGCCCACGGAAGCGCAGCCGGGAGAGGGCGTAGCCCGCGAGCGAGTCGAAGAAGACGCGGCACAGCGTCACGACGAGCGTGACGAGGACGGAGTTCCTCGCCCAGGTGGTCACCGGGACGGCGGAGTCGTCGCTGAGGCCGAGCATCCGCTTCCACGTCGAGAGGTCGAAGGGGTTGGGCACGAGCGAGAGCGGGTTGGCCGTCGCGTCGGGGTCGGTCTTGAACGACGTGGCGATCTGGATGAGGAACGGGTAGATGAACAGCAGCGCGAACAGTGCCAGCACTGCGTAGAGCGCGATGGTCCTGGCCGGGCTGGAGCGGTTCACTTGCGGCCTCCGAGTCGGAACAGGGAGCGGCGTTCGTCCTTGTCGGTCAGCACGTGGCGCTGGATCCGCGTCATGACCACGATGATGAGGAAGACGACGAACGCCATGGCGGCGCCCGACCCGTACTTGAAGTTGCCGAAGCTCTGCTGGTACGAGAGGTATGCCGGGCTGAGGGTCGTTCCGGACGGGGCGCCCTTGCCCATGACGTAGATCTGGTCGAAGACCTGCCAGGTGCCGATGAGCCCGAGGGTGATGACGAGGAAGAGCGCCGGCTTGATCATCGGGAGGGTGACGTAGCGCAGCTTCTGCCAGCCGGACGCACCGTCCAGCGCGGCGGCCTCGTCGACGTCCTCGGGCAGGCCCTGCAGGGCGGCGATGAACATGAGCATGAACGTGCCCGCTGTCGTCCAGACGACGAGGATGATGATGACGCACATCGCCACGGACGGGCCCGACAGCCAGTCCCAGACGCTCCGGCCGAGGACGTCGCCCTGCGCCCAGGACGGGTTGTCGATGCCGACCGCGTCGAGTCCCAGGTGCAACAGGCCCCGGTCGTCGCTGAACCACTGCGGGCCGTCGATGCCGAAGAGCCCGAGGAAGGCGTTGACCACTCCGGTGCTGGAGAAGAGGAAGAGGAACACCGTCGCGATCGCGATGGAGCTGGTCACCGACGGGAAGTAGAAGGCGGTGCGGAAGAAGCCGCGGCCCTTGAGCACCTTCGTGTTGACGAGCAGGGCGAGCGTCAGGGCCAGGGCGGTCTGCAGCGGCACGACGAGGAGGACGTAGTAGAACGTGTTGCCGAGCGACTGCATGAAGTTGCTGCGGGTGAGCCCGTCACGGGTGAACAGGTCGCTGTAGTTCTGCACGCCCACGAACGGCGACCCGGTGATCGGGTCGGTGTTGCCCTGCCAGCTCGTCAGGCTGACCCAGAACGCCATGATGACCGGGAGCGCCAGGAACAGCCCCAGGATGACGATCATGGGAGACACGAACAGCCAGCCGGCCGCACCTTCGCGTCCGCGGATGCCTCCTCGCGTTCTCCTGCCAGGCCGTTCGCGGCCCCGTATGCCGCTGGCCCGCCTTCGCGTGATGGGCATCGCTCGCTCCTTCCGCAGCTGGGTGGCGACGCCTGGCGTCGCGAAGGGTGGGGCGGGTGGCGCCCAGCGAGCCGGGCTCGCTGGGGGTGGGGCGCCACCCGCCCCGGGGGAGGGTTGGTCGTGTGGCCGAGGTGCGGCGGCCGTGGGGGCTTGGGGCGGCCGGGGGCGGCCGGGATCAGCCGTTGCTGGCGATGGCGGCGGTGCCGTTCTTCTGAAGCTCCTCGAGCCAGGCGTTCGGGTCGCCGCCCTTGCCCATCGTCGCGAGCTGCGAGTTGAACTTGGACATGACCTCGTCGAAGCCCGGGAGGTTCACCGGGGGCTGGGCGTACTGGCCGCCGGCGACGAACGCCGCCGAGTCAGGGTACTTGGAGGCGAACTGGGTCGCTCCCTCCTGCGTCGAAGGCATGACGCCGAAGGCGTCGGCGAACTTCATCTGCTGGTCGGTCGAGATGAGCGACTTCACGAGATCGACGGCCTGGCCCTGGTTCGGCGACTTGGCTGCGATGCCCCAGCAGTTGCTGAACAGCAGCGTTCCCTTGCCGCCCGGGCCCGCAGGCAGCTCGACGGTCTTGTACTTGAGGTTGGGGAAGTCCTTCTTCGCCCCGCTGATCCAGTTGCCCTCGATCGTCATGGCCGCGACGCCCTTGCCGAGCGCTTCGCCACCCCAGCCGGTCGCCGGCTTGGTGTCGGTCATGAACTTGAGGGAGCCGTCCTTCATCATCTTCTGGACCTCGGCCAGGCCGGCCTTGGCAGGGTCGCTCGTAGCCGTCATCGTCTTGCCGTCGGGCGACACGATCCAGCCTCCGGCCTGCTTGATGAAGGCGCCGCCGCGGTTGATGTCGTTGCCGATGACGAGGCCGGTGACGTTGCCCGAGGTCAGCTTCTTCGCGACCGCCTCCAGCCCGGCCCAGTCCTTGGGGATGTCGGCATCGGTCAGTCCCGCCTTGGACCACAGGTCGGGGTTGATCTGGAGGGCAAGGGTCGAGTAGTCCTTCGGGGCGCAGTAGAACTTGCCGTCGTAGGTGAAGGCATCGACGAGGGCGGGCAGGAAGCCGGCGTCCTTGACCTGGTCACCGTAGGCGTAGAGGTTGCCGGCCTTGGCGAAGGTGCCGACCTTCGACGCGTCGGTGTAGAAGACGTCGGGCGGGCTCGTCGACGCGAAGGCCTGGCCGAGCTGCTGGCCGAGGTCCGACGCCGCGATGACCTCGACGGTGTTGCCGGTCTTCGTGGCCCAGGCCTGCGTGGCCTCCTTGACCGCGTTCGTCTCCGCGTCGCCGGAGCTGCCGATCATGACGGTCAGCTTGACCGGACCTTTCGAGGTGTTCTGCGCGGCGGTCTGGCCACCGCCGCTGAACCCGCCGCCACCACAGGCTGCGAGGACAAGGCTTCCGGCGGCTGCGACGGCAAGCGCGGCGACTCCGCGTGATGTGGGTGCTCTCATGTCACTTCTCTTTCGGGTGGGAGTTGCGGTCGCCCGCGGGGGTTGAGCTGGCCCGGACGACCAGCTGGGGGGTGAGTAGGACGCCGTGGGTCGACGCAGCCTGGGTCGACGTACCCGACCCGAGCATGTGAAGGACGGTGTCGGCGACGTCCGCCAAGGGCTGGCGCAGCGTGGTCAGCCCGATGGCGGGAGCGAGGTCGGTGTCGTCGAAGCCGACGAGGCCGAAGTCGGTGCCCGGGTTGAGTCCACGCTCGAGGAGGACCTTCCACGCGCCGACGGCGAGCGCGTCGGACGCGCAGACCAGGGCACCGCCGCGACCCAGGGCATCGATGAGGGGGGCTGCCGCAGCAGCGGCAGCGTCGAGCTGCTGTTCGGCGTGAGACTGCCACTCGGGGTGCGCCACACCCAGCAGCTCGGTGGTGCGTGCCCAGCCCGACTGGCGGTCGTCCCCGACCGGGGAGCCGACCGGCCAGCCGAGCCACCCGATGCGCTCGAAGCCACCTTCCACGAGGTGGCGCACGGCAGCCTCGACACCGGCGGCGCCGTCGACGTCGACCCACGTCGTGACGCCGGGGTCGTCCCACACTCGCCCGAAGGCAGCGAAGGGGATGCGACGCTGCGCGAGCCAGGCGGGGCGCGGGTCGTCATGCCTGGTGTCGGTGAGCACGAACCCGTCGGCGATCCGGCTCGCGACGAGGTCCTCGTAGGCGGCGAGGGGGTTGGCCGGGTTCTTTGCGGTGAACGGGACGATGTACGCGTCGTGCAGACGAGACCGGGTCGTCAGCTCGACGAGGAAGGTGTCGAGGACCGCGCCGAGGCGGCCGAACCCGAGCGAGTTGAGCTCGATCCCGACGGCGCCGGCACGCTCCTGCTTCAGGTTCTTCGCCGCCCGGCTGGGGCGGAAGCCGAGGCGCTCGATCTCCGCGAGGACCCGCTTGAGCGTGGTGGGCGCCACCTTGTCGGGCGCGTTGACCGCATTGCTCACGGTCTGGCGCGACACGGCGGCGGCGGTCGCCACGTCGTTGATCGTGACCCGCTGGTTCGCGGGAGGTTCGGAAGTCACCCTTGACGCCTGACTCTCGGAGTGGAACGTTCAAATCGCCATATTTGAACGTTCATACGCACATGCGGATACTGTTGCCTCGACACCGAGCCTGTCAAGGGCAGGCACCCTGAAGGGCTCGGATCGTGCCCGAACCGCGTCCTGACCGAGTCCACTCGGCCGCGGCTCTTGGGGGAGCAGCACCGTAGCGGCAGCTCGGACGAGGGAGACGACATGCACCAGGACACGGCCGGGACCAGCCGTGACGTGAGCCCAGAGACCGGCCCGGAGACGGAGCCCGGCTCGGTTCACGACTCGGGACACGAGCGTGAGCCGCGGGCCTACCAGCCCTGGCTGCATGACCTCGCCATCTGCGTCGACGGCAACGGGACGGTGCTGAGCGACGCCGACGGGTCGATTCGTGCCGACGGCGCGCAGGGTTTCTTCGTCGACGACGAGCGGGTCCTGTCGGTCCTCGTCGTGGCACTGGGCGAGGGCGATCTCCTCCACGTTGCGGGCGCCAGCCGCGGCTCCCGCAGCGAGTTCCTCGCCTCGGCGCGGCACCTCGGCGACACCGGCCCGGACCCGACCGTCGAGGTCCACCGCGTCCGGCGCGTCAGCGGCAACGAGCTGACCGAGCGGGTCGTGGTCGTCTCCCGCGCGAGCGGCCCGGTGCATGCCGACCTCACCGTGACGCTGGCCGCCGACGGCGCCGACATCGGGCGGGTCAAGGCGGGTGTGGCCGCACCACCGCCCGTCGACCTGACGCTCGTGGGGAGGAGCTCCGCGAGCTGGCGGACCAGCCGCCTCGCGGGCCACGCGGCGTTCACGACCGTCCCGGACCGGGTCGAGCTCACACCGGGGCGGCTCGTGGCCACCTACTCCCTCGACCTTCGTCCCGGGCAGCCGGCCGAGGTCGGCCTGACCGTGACCGCGCACCGCACGGAGCCGTCGGAGTTCCCCGCCGAAGCCGGCTCGCGCACGGTCCATTGGGACGACGCCGTCCGGGTCGACGCGGGTGATCCGCGGCTCGGAAAGGTCGTCGCGACGTCGCTCGCCGATCTGCGCAGCCTGCTCCTCACCGACCCGAGCAACCCGGACGACATCTTCGTTGGCGCCGGAACCCCTTGGTATCTCACGCTTTTCGGGCGCGACTCGATCTGGGCGGCACGCATGGCGCTGCCGTTGGGCACCGAGCTCGCCGGAGGCACGCTCCGAGCCCTCGCCAGGCGGCAGGGCGTCCGCGTCGACGTCGACACGGCCGAAGCGCCGGGCAAGATTCCCCACGAGCTGCGCCGGACGGCATACGTCGACGACGCCGTGGGCTTTGCCCTGCCGCCTGTGTACTACGGCACCGTCGACGCGACGGCACTGTGGATCTCACTGCTCCACGACGCCTGGAGGTGGGGCCTGCCGGAGGCGGAGGTGCGCGACCTGGTCCCGGCCCTTCGGGCCGCTGGGCGGTGGCTCACGGAGCTCGCCGCCCCCGACGCCGACGGCCTGGTCAAGTACGTCGACGAGAGCGGCCATGGGCTCGTCAACCAGGGCTGGAAGGACTCCGGCGACTCCATGCGCTTCCGTGACGGGCGGGTCGCCGATGCGCCCATCGCGCTCGTGGAGGCGCAGGCGTATGCCGTGGAGGCCGCCCGTGCGGCGGCCGTGCTGCTGCGCGCGGTGGGTGCCGACGACGACGCGGAGCTCGCGGACTCCCTTGTGGCGTGGGGGGACTCACTCGCCGCACGGATTCGCGACCGCTTCTGGGTCGATGTCGACGGGCGGCGCCTGCTTGCCATGGCGATCGACGGCCGTGGCGAACCGGTCGACGGCGTCGGGTCCAACATGGGTCACGTGCTCGGCACCGGAGTCCTCGAGCCGGTCGAGGCCGAGCAGGTCGCCGGCGTCCTCACCGGCCCGACCATGCTGGGCCGCTACGGCATCGCGACCCTCGCCACAGACAACGGAGGCTTCAACCCGATCGGCTACCACACCGGCTCGGTCTGGGTGCACGACACCGCGATCTGCGCGCTCGGCCTCACCCGCGAGGGCCGCGGCGACCTTGCGGGACAGGTCGTCTCGCGGATGGTCGACCTGGGGGAGGCGGTCGGCTACCGCCTGCCCGAGCTCTTCGCGGACGCCGGCCCGCTCGGGCTACCGGCGCCCTACCCGGCGTCGTGCCGTCCCCAGGCCTGGGCTGCTGCCTCGGCTGTCGCGATGTTGACGGTGGCGCTCGGCCTCAGCGTCGACGTCCCTGCCGGGACGGTGACGCTGCGGCCGCCGGCTTCGATGCCGTTCGGACCGCTCCGGGTCAGCGGGCTGCGGATCGCCGGGGCGGCCGTCACCGTCACCGTGGGCCTCGACGGCGCCGTTGCGGTGGAGGGGCTGCCACCAGGGCTCACGCTGCTGGCCTGAGGGCCACGCGCCGAGCCCCGTTGGCCCTCAACGCATTCCGGGCTGGCTCACCCTTGTGGGCGGACCTCCCGGCGCAGGATCTTGCCGGTCGGTCCCTTCGGGAGCTCGCCGAGGGTCCAGAGCCGGCGCGGGTACTTGTATGCCGCGATCCGGTCCTTGACGAACGCCTGCACGTCGTCAAGCGTCGCGGTCGACCCGGGCCGGAAAACGACCGCCGCGCCGACCTCCTCGCCCATGAGGTCGTCCGGCACGCCGACCACAGCCGCCTCGAGGACGTCGGGGTGGGTGTAGAGCACCTCTTCGACCTCGCGGGGGTACACGTTGAGGCCGCCCCGGATGATCATGTCCTTCTTGCGGTCGACGATCGTGTAGTAGCCGTCCTCGTCGACCGTCGCGAGGTCCCCGCTGCGGAACCACCCGTCGGGAATGGCCTCCTTGGTGGCCTCGGGCCGGTTCCAGTAGCCCTTCATGATGTTCTCCCCGCGGATCGCGATCTCGCCGATCTCGCCCGACGCCGTCTCGTTGCCTTCGAGGTCGACCAGCTTCATCTCGCATCCGGGGATGGCGCGGCCGATCGTTCCCGGCTTGGTCGGCCGGTCGGGCATGTTGAACGAGGCGACCGGTGAGGTCTCGGACAGGCCGTAGCCCTCGAGGATCTGGCAGCCGAACTTCGCCTCGAACGCCCGCATCACGGCCTCGGGCATCGCCGACCCACCCGACACGCACGTGCGCAGGCTCGAGGTGTCGGCGCCGTCGGCGTCGGGGTGGTTGAGGATCGCGGCATACATCGTCGGCACGCCCTGGAAGATCGTCACGCGGTCGCGCCCGATGACCTCGATCGCCTTGGCCGGGTCGAACCGCGGGATGAGCGTCAGCGTGCAGCCCCGCTGTACCGAGGTGTTGAGGCCGCAGGTGAGCCCGAAGACGTGGAACAGCGGGAGGCACCCCATGATGACGTCGTCCTCGGTCATCTCCATGATGTCGTCGGCCGACCGGTGGGCGTTCTGGTGCAGGTTGAAGTGCGTCAGCTCGGCGCCCTTGGGCTTGCCCGTCGTACCACTGGTGTAGAGGATCACGGCGGTCTCGTCGTCTGCCCGGGGGACCGGGTCGAGGACCGGCTCACCCGCCGACTCGGCCGCGTCGAACTGCCCGTCGGCGGGGCCCATCGGCCCGCACACCAGGATCCGGGTCCCCGTCTCGGCGGCCGCCTTGCCGGCCTCCTCGGCGAAGTCGGGCCAGACGAAGCTGAACCGGGCACCGCTGTCTTCGAAGTAGTACTGGATCTCGCCGGCCTTCAGGAGCGGGTTCATCGGCACGACAACGCCGCCCGCCAGCAGGACGCCGTAGAACGTCACGGGGTATGCCGGCACGTTGGGAAGGATGAGCGACACACGGTCGCCGGGCTCGAGACCCGCTGCCCGCAGCTGGCCGGCGACCGTGGCCGCGGCCCGGTGCAGTGCCGACCACGTGACCTCGATCTGGTCGAGCTTGATGCCGACCTTGTCCGGGATCCTGGACGCGGTCGCGGCGAGGTTGGTGGCGAGGTTTGACATCGAAGCTCCTTTGCAACGCGTGGTCGCGCCCATTGTTACCGGTCGGTCCGGTCGTGAACAGAGGGTGCAGCGGGCCAGGTCGCAGGACCGGCGTGACCTGCGCCGCACCCCGCCGCCTGTCGGCGCCGGCTGGCAGGATGAGCGGGTGAGCGAGACCACAGGCACCGCAGCCCGAGCGACCACCCCGGCGACCGGTCCGGCGCCGATCACCGACGAGGTGCCCACCGAGATCCACCAGGAGTGGACTGACCTCGCGGAGCAGGCGTCGGCGGCCCAGTTCGCCTACCACGTCAAGGATGCGCCGACGATCAGCGACGGCGAGTACGACCAGATCATGCGCCGGCTCAACGCGATCGAGGAGGAGTTTCCCTCGATGCGCACGCCCGAGAGCCCGACGCAGAACGTCGGCGGGGCCTCGTTCGCGACCGGTTTCCAGACCGTCGACCACGTCGAGCGCATGCTCAGTCTCGACAACGCCTTCTCGTTCGAGGAGCTCGAGGCCTGGGCGGACCGGGTCGAGCGCGACGTCGGCCCGGGTGCGCATTTCCTCACCGAGCTCAAGATCGACGGCCTGGCGATCAACCTGCTCTACGAGAAGGGGCGCCTCACGCGCGCGCTCACCCGCGGCGACGGGCGGACGGGCGAGGACGTCACCAACAACGTCCGGACGATCCGCGGCATCCCTGACCGCCTTGCGGGCGACGACGTGCCGGATCTGGTCGAGATCCGCGGCGAGGTGTTCTTCCCGACCGCGGCGTTCGCCGACCTGAACGCGAGCCTGGTCGACGCCGGGAAGGCGCCGTTCGCCAACCCGCGCAACGCCGCTGCCGGATCGCTGCGGCAGAAGGACCCGAAGGTCACCGCCACCCGGCAGCTCCAGATGCTGGTGCACGGCATCGGGGCGCGCCGCGGGTTCGACATCGAGCGCCAGAGCGCGGCGTATGCCGCGCTGCACGAGTGGGGGCTGCCGACCTCCGACAAGGTGCGCGTCCTCGACGACATCAAAGCGGTCGAGGAGTTCGTGACCTACCACGGGGAGCACCGCCACGACGGCCTGCACGAGATCGACGGCATCGTCGTCAAGGTCGACGAGGTGGCCCTGCAGCGCCAGCTCGGCGCGACCTCGCGGGCGCCGCGCTGGGCGATCGCGTTCAAGTACCCGCCTGAGGAGGTCAACACCAAGCTGCTCGACATCCGCGTCAATGTCGGGCGCACCGGACGGGTCACACCGTACGGCGTCATGAAGCCCGTCGTCGTGGCAGGCTCCACCGTCGAGAACGCCACGCTGCACAACGCCTACGAGGTCGAGCGCAAGGGCGTGCTCATCGGTGACACGGTGGTGCTCCGCAAGGCCGGCGACGTCATCCCCGAGATCGTCGGCCCGGTCGTCGACCTGCGCGACGGCACCGAGCGCCCGTTCGTCATGCCGACCGAGTGCCCCGCGTGCGGCACGCCCCTGGCGCCGGAGAAGGAGGGCGACAAGGACATCCGTTGTCCCAACTCCCGGTCCTGCCCGAGCCAGCTGCGCGAGCGGATCTTCGCGCTCGCGTCGCGTTCGGCGCTCGACATCGAGGCCCTCGGCTGGGAGGGTGCCGTCGCGATGCTGACCTCCGGCATCCTCACAGATGAGGGCGACCTCTTCGCGCCGCCGCAGGACAGCGAGCTGGCGGGACAGTTCGGGGTCACGCGCGAGCGTCTGTCGTCGGTGGCCCTCTACACCAGGGCGGCGAAGAAGACCGACTCCGCCGACCGGGTGGTGGAGGGCCGCGTGCTGTCGGCGAACGGCGAGAAGCTGCTCACCGAGCTCGAGAAGGCCAAGACCCAGCCGCTGTGGCGGGTCCTGGTCGCCCTGTCCATCCGCCACGTCGGGCCGACTGCCGCCCGGGCCCTGGCCACCCAGTTCGGCTCGATGGACGCGATCCGCTCGGCCACCACCGAGGAGCTCGCCGAGGCCGAGGGCGTCGGTGGCGTCATCGCGGAGGCGGTGACGGCGTGGTTCGCGGTCGACTGGCATGCCGAGATCGTCCGCAAGTGGGCCGCGGCGGGGGTCCGTATGCAGGACGAGGTCGACGCGTCCGTGGAGCGCACCCTCGAGGGCAAGACCGTGGTGGTCACCGGATCGCTGGAGGGGTTCTCGCGCGACGAGACCAAGGAGGCGATCATCAGCCGCGGCGGCAAGGCATCCGGCTCCGTGTCGAAGAACACCGACTTCGTCGTCGTGGGTGCCAACGCCGGCACCAAGGCCGCCAAGGCCGAGGAGCTCGGCATCCCGGTGCTCGACGAGAGCGGCTTCCGCCGCCTGCTCCAGACCGGCTCGCCCGACTGAGCCGACTCGCCGGAGCCGGTCTCGACTCCGCTGTCTCGACTGCGCGGTCTCGACTGCGCGGCGCGTGCTTACGCCCCCAGGCCCCAGTCGAGTGAGCGCGCAGTCACACCAGCCCCACGGCATACGGCGGCCCCACCCCCGGGACGAGTGAGCGCGCCGCCACCCCAGCACCACGGCACACGGCAGCCCACCCCGGTACGCGATCCCCTTGCTTGTTTGCGTCGACGGGATTCGTGTTGTGGATGATGACTCGGCGGTGTCCTTGGCTGGCACTAGGATCGAACACATGTTCGAAGATGGAGCAGCGCTGGCGACCGGGGACCTGGGGTCCGTGGTCGAGGCGCTGTGCCGACTGGATGTGCGGGTCGATGATGCCGAGCGGGTCGACCAGCTGGGCATGCTGGAGCAGGTCAAGGCCGCCGCGGCGGCGGCGCAGGCTCGGGTTACGGCGGCGTTCGTGGACTCCCAGGCCGAGGCGGCCCAGGCCTGGCGAGCGCGGGCGCGGGAATGCTCGGCGGCGGGTGACTTCGAGGGGTGGCGTGCGGCGCGGGAGCAGGCGGACCGGGCCACGTTCTGGCCGGCCGAGCCGGCCGAGCCGGCCGAGGGCCGCGCCGGGGAGAGTGGGCCAGGGAGCCGCAGGCGGGCTCGGGTGGGCAGGAACGGTGTGTCAGCCCAGGTGGCGTTGGCCCGCCGGATGTCGCCGGCGCAGGGCTCGCAGCAGGTGGTGTTCGCGCTGCGGCTGGTGCGCGAGATGCCGCACACGCTGGCGGCGCTGGAGGCGGGGCTGATCAGCGAGTGGCGGGCGATGATCATCGCCCGGGAGACCGCCGAGCTGGATCCGGCCCACCGACGCCTGGTCGATGTGGAGATCGCTGGGCGCCTCGGGGCGCGGCTGGGGTTGCTGGGGAACAGAGAGCTGGTTCGTCGGGTGCGTGCGGTGGCCTATCAGCTGGACCCGGGTTCGGTGCTGGCCCGCTCGGCGCGGGCGCAGTCCGAGCGGCGGGTCACGATTCGGCCGGCTCCCGACACGATGGCGTATCTGAGCGCCTTGCTGCCGGTGGCGCAGGCGGTGGCAGCGCACGCCGCGTTGACCGCGGCGGCGGACTCGGCCCGGGCCATGGGTGACGGGCGCGGCAAGGGTCAGGTGATGGCCGATGAGCTGGTCATGCGGGTGACCGGGCAGGCGCGGGCGCAGGATGTGCCGGTCGAGGTGCAGCTGGTGATGACCGACCGGGCGTTGTTCGCCGGTGATGACCGTCCGGCGCAGCTGACCGGATATGGCACGGTCCCGGCAGGGTGGGCGCGGGAGCTGCTCGCCGCGCCCACCGACGCCGCGCCCGCCATCCCTGCATCCTCCGATGTCGTGACCTGCGAGGCTGTGCCTTCCGGGGCAGCGGTGAGCGGGCAGGCGCCCACAAATCCTGCCGTCGACGCCCGCGACAGTGACGGCGCCGTCGGAGAGGAACGTGCCGAGACTGGGGTCCATGGCGACGTCGAAGGGTCTCGGGCCCGGATTTGGCTGCGCCGGCTCTACAGCGACCCGAGCGGAACCGAACTGGTCGCGATGGATTCGGCCCGGCGCACGTTCGACGGCGGGCTGCGCCGCTACCTGGTCGCGCGGGACGCGGCGACCTGCCGGACGCCATGGTGCGACGCACCGGTGCGGCACCTCGACCACGTCCATGATCACGCCCTGGGAGGGCCGACCAGCGCCGACAACGGCCAAGGGCTGTGCGTGCGCTGCAATCACCTCAAGCAGCTACCCGGCTGGTCGGCCGCCATAGCACCGGCCTCGCGGGGAGGACCCGCCGGCCAGGCCAGGCGCCCCGTACACACCGTGGTCACGACCACTCCCACCGGGCACCAGTACGCCTCGCAGGCGCCCCCGCTGTTGCCTGGCCTCACGCTCGACCCGCGCAACCGCATCGAGCTCTACCTCGCCCAGCTCCTTTACGTCGCCTGAGCTTCCGATCGGCGTGCGGCACGATGGGTTGATGTCGGTTCAGCGACTTGGCGAGGACCGAGCGGCCCGGTGGCGCTCTGCGCCACTGACCTACCCGTCGGACGAGCTCGCGGGCGGATCCGTGCCGCACGGGTACCGGCGGCTGGAATGCACAGTGGACCGGCTCACTCGAGCAGCGCAGGCAATCGCGACCCGGCGCTACCTGACCGCCCTCGACCGCCTCTGACCGGCTCGATCGCCTCTGACCGTCTCTGACCGCCGGGCACCGGATCGGGCCGGGGTTGTGACCGGGTCGTAACCGGGGCCAGACCCGTCTGTGACCCGGCGGCTGGTCGCCGGACCGGGCATGTGGCGGGCCCCTATAGCCACGCCCGAGATGTGTGGGACCCACCCGTCTTCTGACGGTTTGCCCTCCCTAGGCTTTCCCGAAGTCGAGACCCGAGACTCCACGCCGCTCGTGGCGTGGAGGTCGAGGGGACACGAGGCACGAAGCACGAGGAGGTGCACGTCTTGGCGGGTACGCCGTTGCTGGAGACCCGGTCGCTGACCAAGGAGTTCCGCGGATTCCGGGCCGTCTCTGACGTGAACCTGTCGGTGGCGGCCGGCACCGTCCACGCGCTCGTCGGTCCGAACGGCGCTGGCAAGACGACGCTGTTCAACCTGCTCACCGGCTTTCTCACCCCATCGTCCGGCTCGGTCCTGTTCGACGGGCGCGACATCACCGGGAAGGCCCCTGAGCAGATCGCACCCCTCGGGATCGCGCGCTCGTTCCAGATCACCAGCCTGTTCGACGCGATGACCCTGCGGGAGCATCTCGAGCTCGCCCTCGCCAGCCCGACCGGCATGGGGAACCAGTGGTGGCGATCCGTCACCCGACTGGCCGTCTTCAAGGACCGGGCCATGGGCCTGCTCGAGCAGGTCGGCCTGGCCGACCGAGCGGGTGCTCCGGCCTCGTCGCTCGCCTATGGCCAGAAGCGCGCCCTCGAGCTCGCCATCGCCATGGCTCTCGACCCCAAGCTGCTGCTGCTCGACGAGCCGACGGCGGGGATGGGTATCGAGGACGTCGACCGCACCATCGCCCTCGTGCGGCAGATCGCCACCGGACGCACGGTGGTCTTCGTCGACCACAACATGCACGTCGTCGGGTCGCTCGCGGACCACGTCACCGTGCTGCAGTCCGGCCAGATCCTGGCCGAGGGGCCCTACGACCAGGTTCGCGACGACGAGCGGGTCATCGCGGCATACCTCGGAGCAGCACATGAGTGACGAGTCGACCACCGCGACGCTCGCGTCGGGCAGCGCCGCAGCCAAGGCCGAGCACACGACCGGGATGCTGCGAGTCTCCGGCCTCTCGGCGTGGTACGGCGAGGCCCGAGCGCTGACGGACGTGTCGATCGAGGTCGGCGAAGGCGAGGTCGTCACGCTCGTCGGGCGCAACGGCGCCGGCAAGACGACACTGCTCCGCTCGGTCATGGGCCTGCACCGACAGGTCCAGGGCACCGTCGGGTTCGGCGGGGCCGACCTCACCCTGGCCTCGGCCGACGCCCGGGCCCGCGCGGGCATCGGCTGGGTGCCGGATGACCGCGGGATCTACGCGAGCCTCACCGTTGCCGAGAACCTGCTGCTGCCCCCAGTGGTCCACCAGGATGCGTGGTCGCTCGATCGGATCTACGAGTTCTTCCCCGTGCTGCACGAACGGCGGGACTTTGCCGGCACCAAGCTGTCCGGCGGCGAGCAGCAGATGCTCGCGATGGCCAGGGTCCTGCGGATGGGGTCGCGTCTGCTGCTTCTGGACGAGCCGAGCGAGGGTCTGGCCCCCGTCATCGTGCAGCGCATCGGCGACATCATCCGCGAGATCAAGAGTCAGGGGGTCGGCGTCCTGCTCGTCGAGCAGAACGTGAGGTTCGCCTCGACCGTCGCCGACCGGCACTACCTGCTGGCGCAGGGCAGGGTCGTCGAGCACCTCGGCAACGACGACTTCTCGGCTCGCACCAGCGAGCTGCTCACCTATCTCGGGATGTAAGGCACCCGGCCCTCCTGCCCGAGCCGCGGGCCGGCGGACCACCGACACCGGAACACCAGCTCATTCAGGCAACCCAGGAGGGTTCATGCGTAGCAGGAACATCATTGCGCCGGTCGCCATCGCGACGTCGGCCTCGCTCGCGCTCGCCGCGTGCGGCGGTGCCGGCGGCCCGCAGTCCGCAGGCTCGGGCGCCCTGTCCGACGGAAAGGTCGTCATCGGGCTGCTCAACGACCAGTCCGGCGTGTACAAGGACCTGTCCGGTCCGAACTCGAAGGTCGCCATCCAGCTCGCGATCGACGACTACAAGGCCAAGTACGGCGACAAGGCCGTCGCGAAAGACATCGAGATCGTCACCGCCGACCACCAGAACAAGGCCGACATCGCGAACTCCAAGGCGCAGGAGATGTACGACCGCCAGAAGGCTGATGTCATCCTCGACGTGCCGAACTCCGCCGCCGCGCTCGCCGTGGCCACCCAGGCCGCCAACAAGAAGAAGCTCTACATCAACATCGGCGCGGGCACGACCGCCCTCACTGGCGACAAGTGCAACAAGTACACGTTCCACTGGGCCTACAACACGGCGGTCCTCGCCCGAGGCACCGCCGGCACCATCACCAAAGAAGGTGGCACCTCCTGGAACATCGTCTACCCCGACTACGCCTTCGGGCAGGACATGAACAAGTCCTTCACCAA
This sequence comes from Intrasporangium mesophilum, assembly GCF_054783095.1. Taxonomy (NCBI): domain Bacteria; kingdom Bacillati; phylum Actinomycetota; class Actinomycetes; order Micrococcales; family Intrasporangiaceae; genus Intrasporangium; species Intrasporangium mesophilum. Next base: position 25,574 of record NZ_BAAGRF010000010.1, read on the forward strand.
GGAGGTCACCGCCGCGGGCGGCACGGTCGGCCAGTCGATCGCCTCGCCTTTCCCGAGCGACAACTTCGCGACCTTCATCACCAAGGCCGGCGAGGGCAGCCCCAAGGTGATCGGCTCGATGCACGCGGGCGGTGACCTCATCAACTTCGTCAAGCAGTTCAACCAGAGCCCGCTCAAGGGCCAGGTCCAGCTCGCGGTCGGCCTGATGTTCATCACCGACATCCACTCGCTCGGGGTGGACCAGTTCGCCGGGACCCAGTTCACCGACGCGTGGTACTGGAACTACGACGCGCAGAACAAGGCCTGGGCGGACCGCTTCAAGGAGAAGACAAACACCCGTCCGTCGTTCGCCCACGCCGCCAACTACTCGGCCGCCATGAACTACCTCGAGGCGGTGCAGGAGGCGGGGAGCGACAACGCCGACGACGTTGTCGCCAAGCTGGAGGGCAAGAAGATCAACGACGTGTTCCTGCGCAACGGCGAGGTCCGCAAGGCCGACCACGCCGTCATCCACGACGTGTACCTCGCCAAGGTGAAGGCCTCCGCGCCCGAGGAGTGGGACTACGAGGACATCGTCAAGACGATCCCGGCTGCCGAGGCCTACGGCGACCCGAACCCCGCCTGCACGCACTCCTGAGCCAGCCAAGGACAGACCCAGCCTGTATGCCGTCCGGCGCGTTCGGTCACACGCGCGCCGGGCGGCATACGGGGACCGTCCCCGACACGAGCGAAGCGACATGAGCGAACTCATCCAGTACACCCTGCAGGGCCTCGCGGCCGGCGGCTTCTACGCGCTGTCGGCGCTCGGGCTCGCCGTCATCTTCGGCGTGCTCGGCGTCGTGAACTTCTCGCACGGCGCCTGCTACATGCTCGGCGCCGTGCTGTCCGCGGTGCTCCTGGCCGAGCTCCACCTCGGGTTCTGGACAGCGCTCGTGGTGGTCCCGGTGATCATGTTCCTCTTCGGGGTGCTCATGGAGCGGCTGCTCGTACGGTGGCTGCTGCCGCTGGACCCGCTGTACAACTTCCTGCTCACCTTCGGGCTGACCCTGATCCTCGTCGAGGTGGTGAAGCTGAGGTACGGCGTCTCCGGGCTGCCGTACCAGATCCCCGCGGGCCTCGGCGGGCAGGTGACGGTCGGCAGCGTGAACCTGTCGGTGTACGCGATCTTCGCCTGCGTCTTCTCCGTCATCGTCTGCCTCGCCGTCGGGCTCGTGCTCACCCGGACCCGCGTCGGCATGATCGTGCGCGCCGCGACCGAGGCACCCGAACGGACCCGCGCGCTCGGCATCAACGTCGGACGCTGGGTCACGCCGGTCTTCGGCTTCGGCATCGCGCTCGCGGGCCTAGCCGGCGTCCTGGCCGCACCCACCCGCGCGATCACCGCCGAGATGGGGAGCAACTTCATCATCATCCTGTTCGCCGTGGTCGTCATCGGCGGCCTCGGCTCGATCCTCGGAGCCGTTGTCGGCGGGTTCCTTGTCGGTCTCGTCGAGGCGTACGGCATCGCCTACGCCCCGGCATACGCCCAGATCGTCATCTTCGTGCTGATGGCAGCTGTCGTGCTCGTCAGGCCGTCGGGCCTGTTCGGACGGGAGGAGGTCGCATGAGCGAGCAGCTGACCGCCAAGGTCGACGTCGACCTGGCCGAGCCCTCGATCCTGTCGCGACGCAACCCGCTGCGCTACGTGCTGCTGCTCGGCGGGCTGGCCGTGCTGGTGCTGCTGCCGTACTGGGTCTACCCGCCGGTCGCGATGGACATCCTCTGCTGGGGGCTGTTCGCCATCAGCGTCGACCTGCTGCTGGGCTTCACCGGGCTGCTCAGCTTCGGGCACTCCGCCTTCTGGGGCGGGTCGGCGTACTGCACCGGGCTCATCGCGATCCACTGGGGCGTGCCGTTCCCGGTCGCGGTGCTCGGCGGGGCCGTCTTCGCGATGCTCATCGCCTGGCCGATCGGCTACCTGTCGGTCCGGCGCACCGGCATCTACTTCGCGATGGTCACGCTCGCGTTCGCCCAGATGATCTACTTCATCGCCAACCAGGCCCGGGACCTCACCGGGGGCGAGAACGGCCTTCAGGGGATCCCCAGGAACTTCTTCGGGATCGAGGCGGTCGAGACCGACTCCTTCTACTTCTACTACGCGGGCGCCGCGCTCATCCTCGTCGGGATCCTCGTGGCCTGGCGGGTGGTCAGCTCCCCGTTCGGCCGCGTCCTGGTGGCCGTGCGGGACAACCCGGCCCGCGCTCGGGCGCTGGGCTACGACGTCGAGCGGTTCAAGATCAAGGCGTTCGTCATCTCGGCCGGGCTCGCGGGTCTCGCCGGTGGGGTGTTCGCTGTCGGCCACGGCTTCGCCTCGCTGCAGGAGCTCGCGTGGACGACGTCGGGCAAGGTCGTGCTCATCACGGTGCTCGGTGGCATCGGCACCCTCTGGGGTGGCCTCGTCGGCGCCGCGGTCGTGGTGACCCTCGAGGACTATCTCGCGAGCTCCGGCTTCGAGGGCATCGGGCTCATCACCGGCACGATCTTCGTCGTCATCGTGCTGCTGTTCCGGCACGGCATCTGGGGCACCGGCCGGAACGTGGTCCGGCGCTTCGTGCTCGACCGGCGGCGGAGCCGCGACTGACCGCGTCCGAAAGCCGGCCCGTGGGCGTGGCGGGCGAGGTCCGGGGCAGCGTGGTCGACCCATAGACTGGCCCGCATGTCATCCCTCACCCGCGACGACGTCGCCCACCTCGCCGGCCTCGCCCGCATCGCGTTGTCCGACGCCGAGCTCGACCGCATGGTCGGCGAGCTCGGGGTGATCCTGGAGTCCGTGGAGAAGGTCCAGCAGGCGCCCACCGAGGGCGTGGCGCCGATGTCGCACCCGATGCCGCTGACCAACGTGACGCGGCCCGACGTGGTCCGCCCGACGCTCGGCACCGAGGCGGCGCTCTCGGGAGCGCCTGAGTCCGAGCAGCAGCGTTTCTCCGTGCCGCGGATCCTCGACGAGGACTGACCAGCCGCCCAGCCCCCGCCGCGTATGCCGCGTGGCCGGCCACCCGGCATACCGGCGACACTGCCCTCGAGCGGGCACCCGACGAACCCCCTGCAGCAGAACGACGACGAAGGCAACTGACGTGAGCGACCTGCCAACCGACCTGACCCGGGCCACCGCCGCCGACCTCGCGGACGCCCTCGCGACCAAGGCGATCTCCTCGGTCGAGGCGACCCAGGCCCATCTCGACCGCATCGCGGCCGTCGACGGCCAGGTGCACTCGTACCTCTACGTCGATGCCGAGGGTGCGCTCGCGCAGGCGCGTGCGGTCGACCAGCGCCGCAGCGCCGGCGAGGCCCTCGGTGCGCTCGCGGGCGTCCCGATCGCCGTGAAGGACGTCATGGCGACCAAGGGCATCCCGACGACGTGCGGCAGCAAGATCCTGGAGGGCTGGATCCCGCCCTACGACGCGACCGTCGTCGCGAAGCTGCGGGAGGCCGGGCTGCCGATCCTCGGCAAGACGAACATGGACGAGTTCGCCATGGGTAGCTCGACGGAGCACTCCGCCTACGGTCCGTCGCGCAACCCGTGGGACCTCGAGCGCATCCCGGGTGGGTCCGGTGGTGGGTCCAGCTCGGTGGTCGCGTCGTTCCAGGCGCCCCTGGCCACCGGCACCGACACGGGCGGCTCGATCCGGCAGCCGGCCGCAGTGACGGGCACGGTCGGGACCAAGCCGACCTACGGCGGGGTGTCCCGCTATGGCCTCGTCGCCCTCGCGAGCTCGCTCGACCAGGCCGGCCCCTGCGCGCGCACGGTGCTCGACACCGCACTGCTGCATGCCGTGATGGGCGGGCACGACCCGATGGACTCCACGTCGATCGACGCGCCGGTGCCTCCTGTCGTCGAGGCCGCGCGCGCTGCCGACGTGCGTGGGATGAGGATCGGTGTCGTCAAGGAGCTCGGTGGCGAGGGCTACCAGGCCGGCGTCCGGTCGCGCTTCGAGGAGTCGGTGGCGCTGCTCGAGGAGCTCGGCGCCGAGGTCGTCGAGGTCAGCTGCCCGAACTTCGACTATGCGCTCGCCGCCTACTACCTGATCCTGCCGAGCGAGGCGAGCTCCAACCTCGCCAAGTTCGACGCGATGCGCTACGGCCTCCGAGTGCTGCCCGACGGGATCGACTCGCCCAGTGCCGAGCAGGTCATGAACGCCACGCGCGATGCCGGCTTTGGTCCGGAGGTCAAGCGCCGCATCATCCTCGGCACCTACGCCCTGAGCTCCGGCTACTACGACGCCTACTACGGCTCGGCCCAGAAGGTGCGAGCTCTCATCGCCCAGGACTTCGCCAACGCCTTCGAGAAGGTCGACGTCCTCGTCAGCCCGACCGCGCCGACGACGGCGTTCAAGCTCGGCGACAAGCTCGAGGACCCGATGGCGATGTACCTCAACGACATCGCGACGATCCCGGCCAACCTCGCGGGTGTCCCAGGCATGTCGCTGCCGTCGGGACTGGCGCAGGAGGACGGCCTGCCGGTGGGCATCCAGGTGCTCGCTCCTGCGACCAAGGACGAGCGGCTCTACTCGGTCGGCGCTGCGCTGGAGGCCGCGCTCGTCGACCGCTGGGGCGGCCCGATCCTCGACCGCGCGCCAGAGCTGGGTGCCGCCACGACCGCGAAGGGAGCCTGACATGACCGCCGTCACGACCGACCAGGTCATGGACTACGACGAGGCCGTCTCGAAGTTCGACCCGGTCATGGGTCTCGAGGTCCACGTCGAGCTGCACACGACCACGAAGATGTTCTGCGGCTGCCCCACCGTCTTCGGGGCCGAGCCGAACTCGCAGGTGTGCCCGGTGTGCCTCGGCCTGCCGGGTGCCCTCCCGGTCGTCAACGAGAAGGCGGTCGAGTCCGCGATCCGGATCGGCCTGGCGCTGAACTGCGAGATCGCCGGCTGGTGCCGGTTCGCCCGGAAGAACTACTTCTACCCGGACATGCCGAAGAACTTCCAGACCTCGCAGTACGACGAGCCGATCGCCTTCAACGGGTACCTCGACGTCGAGCTCGAGGACGGCACGGTGCACCGCATCGCGATCGAGCGTGCCCACATGGAGGAGGACACCGGCAAGTCGCTCCACGTTGGTGGCGCGACCGGTCGCATCCACGGTGCCGAGTACTCCCTCGTCGACTACAACCGCGCCGGCATCCCGCTCATCGAGATCGTCACCAAGCCCATCGTGGGCACGGGGGAGCGGGCGCCCGAGGTCGCTCGCGCGTACGTGTCCGCCCTGCGTGACCTGATGCGCGCCCTGGATGTCAGCGACGTCAAGATGGAGCAGGGCTCGATGCGCTGCGACGCGAACGTGTCACTGCGGGTCAAGGTCGGCGACGACCCGACCGGTGCCGAGCAGCTGGCCGTCCCGCTCGGCACTCGCACGGAGACCAAGAACGTCAACTCGCTGCGGTCCGTCGAGCGAGCGGTGCGCTACGAGATCTCGCGCCACGCCGCGATCCTCGACGCCGGCGGCTCGATCCTGCAGGAGACACGGCACTGGCACGAGGACACCGGCGTCACGACGTCGGGCCGCGAGAAGTCCGACGCGGAGGACTACCGCTACTTCCCGGAGCCCGACCTGGTGCCGGTCGCGCCCGCGAGCGACTGGGTCGAGCAGCTGCGGTCGACCCTGCCGGAGAACCCTGCCGTCCGGCGCAAGCGCCTCCAGTCCGACTGGGGCTACAGCGATCTCGAGATGCGCGACGTCGTCAACGCGGGCGCAGTCGAGCTCATCGAGGAGACCGTTGCGGCCGGGGCGAGCGCTGCTGCGGCGAAGAAGTGGTGGCTCGGTGAGCCGTCCCGCCGTGCGAACGCCGAGGGCCAGGACATCGTCACGTATGCCGCCGGGCTGGGTCTGACACCCGCGGCCATCGCCGAGCTCGACGGCCTCGTCACCTCGGGACGCCTCAACGACTCGATGGCTCGGCAGGTGCTCGACGGCGTGCTCGGCGGCGAGGGCTCGCCCACGGCCGTCGCGGACGCTCGCGGTCTGGAGCTCGTGCAGGACGACAGCGCGCTCGAGGCCGCCGTCGACACGGTCATCGCGGCGAACCCCGATGTGGCCGAGAAGATCCGCGCGGGCAAGGTCCAGGCGGCCGGCGCCCTCATCGGTCAGGTGATGCGGGAGATGAAGGGCCAGGCCGACGCCGGCAAGGCCCGCGAGCTCATCCTGGCCAAGCTCACCAGCTGACGTGCTGACCAGCTGACCGTGCTCCGTCGGCGCCGAGTCACCGCGGCGCCGACGGAGCGGGCTTTCAGCGCTTGCCGCCGCCCAGGAGGCCGCCGAGCAGGCCGCCGAGGATGTCGCCCGCGCCACCTCCCGACCCGCCCGAGCCGCCGGCTGCGCCACCGAGCACCTGCCCGAGGATGTCCTGGAGCGGGTTGGACGACCCGCCGGCGCTCGGCGACTGGACCGGTCCGCTGTCGGCGCCTTGGCCGCCCGGGAACAGCGGGCCGGTGTCGGTCTGGGTCTGTCCGCCGGCCGACCCGCCGCCGAGCACGCTCCCGAGGCCGCCCGATCCGATCTTGTTGGCCAGCCACGACATCACGATCGGGGCGAGCAGCGGCAGGAGCTTCTGCACGAGGCCGCCCATGCCGCTACCGGACCCGCCCGAGCCCAGGCCGCCGAGCTGGTTCACGACCCGGTCGGTGTTGCCGCCGAAGATGTTTCCGACGATCGCCTGTCCGTCGTTCTCGTCGATGTCCCCGAGGGTCGACACCGGTGCCTGATGGTCGGACAGCGCTGCCATGAGCGAGCTGGCACCGGCTGGGTCCGAGGCGTTCGCCTGGAGCCCGCCGAGCAGGGCCGGCAGCGCACTCTCGACGGCCTGCTGCACCTCGCTGCGGTCCACCCCGAGCTGTGCGGCCAGCTCGTCGATCGGAACCTGGTTGAGAATCTCGTCGTACTCCGTCATGCGCTCGTCCCCTTCTTCCGAGTACGCGGCTTGGCTGCCGCACGGCTACACGCTAGCCACATCGGGCGGGCCCGGCTCAGACCTGGCGCCGGGGTGGCTCGCAAGGCCGTGGAGGCTCAGCCGGCGCGAACGCCGACAGCGGCGACCGGCAGGGACAGCAGGCGGTCGTCGCTGCCGTTGCTCGTGAGGATCCAGGCCCGCCCGCCGACGAACTTGATGTCGCGGATCCGGCCGTAGACCCCCTCGAGGTGACGGGTCGGCGTGCCTGCGGTGCCGTCGGCGTTGAGCGGCACTCGCCACACCGACTGTCCGCGAAGCGCGGCCATGTAGACGGCGCCGTCGGGTCCGATGTCGATGCCGCTCGGCGACATGTCGGATGTCGGCCACTGGGCGACCGGGTCGACGAACTCGGGGTTGTCGACCTTGCCTTCCGCGGTCGGCCACCCGTAGTTGTCGCCGGCGTGGATGAGGTTGAGCTCGTCCCACGTGCTGGCTCCGAACTCGCTGGCCCACAAGCGTTTCCGGCTGTCCCATGCGAGACCTTGGACGTTGCGGTGGCCATAGGACCAGATCGCCGAGCCGCCGAACGGGTTGCCGGGGGCCGGTGCGCCTTCCGGGGTGATCCGCAGGATCTTGCCGCCGAGCGACCCGAGGTTCTGCGACAGGGAGGTGTCGCCAGCCTCGCCGGTGCCGATGTAGAGGTAGCCGTCGGGCCCGAAGGCGATCCGGCCGCCGTTGTGGTTGATCCCTCGCGGGATGCCGGAGAAGACGACGTTCGGGTCGCCGATGCTGTCACCCCGCCACGGCACGGCCGCGACTCGGTTGTCGCTGTCGGTCGAGTAGTAGGCATAGAAGACGGGGTTGGCGTCGAAGTCGGCGGGCACTGCAAGCCCGAGCAGACCCCCTTCGCCCTCCGTGCGTTGGATCGGGAGCCTCCCCACGACCCGGGGCGCGCCCGTGGTCCCGGGCTTCGGTACGTGGTAGATCCGGCCGGTGTTTCGCTCGCTGACGAGGGCCGTGCCGTCGGGCAGGACGGCGATCGACCACGGCACGTCGAGGCTCCCGAGCAGCGTGACGGGTCCGGCCGGCTGCGGCGCGGCGCCGCCGGAGCTCGGCGGGACCGAGGCTGTCGGGGAGCCCGTGGCCGGGATCGTTCCTGAGGCCGTCGCGGTCGCCGGCGCGGTGGTGCCGGAGCTCTGAGAGTCGTCAGGTCCATCGGACGTGCACCCCGCCAGGAGCAGCGCGGCCGCACACCCGCCGCTCGCGAGGGCGCGGCGGACCGATCGGGAGGGGTGCGGCATACCTCATTGTGTCCCATGGCTGCCCGCGAACGGGGCCGCCGCCGCCTCGGTCTCCGCGCTCGCTAGCGTGTTCGCATGACTCGCCAGCCGCTTGTCGTTTCCGTGCCCGAGCCCGACTATGCCGCGTCGCTCGCGGACCTCGACGGCGCCGACGTGATCGTGTGGGACATGGCGTCTCGGCACTCCCGAGGAGCGGAGATCCAGCTTGCGGTCGTGCCGTACATGACACAGCTGCGAATGCCGGACATCACGCCCGGGCTCGAGTCGCTGCAGGCGGTCCAGATCCAGAGTGCCGGCTACGAGCAGTTCGTCGACGGGCTGCCCGACGGTGTGCTGCTCTGCAACGCGGCGGGTGTCCACGACGCCTCGACGGCCGAGCTCGCGGTGGCGCTCACCCTGGCTTCGGTCAGGGAGCTCCCGGAGCTGCTTGCGGCACAAGCTGACTCGCGTTGGGAGCCACTGACGATCCGCCCGTCGCTGGCCGACCGCTCCGTCCTCGTCGTCGGCTACGGCCGGATCGGCCGGGCGATAGCACGGCGTCTCCAGCCCTTCGAGGTGACCGTCGCTGCGGTCGCGTCGAAGGCCAGGCCCGGCGACGGCCTCGTCGATCAGGTGCACGGCATCGACGAGCTGCCGGACCTGGTCGGCCAGCACGACGTCGTCGTCGTGATCGTCCCGCTGACTGAATCGACGCGACGGCTGGTCGACGCCGACCTGCTCGGCCGGATGCGCGACGGCGCGCTGCTCGTCAACGTCTCGCGGGGGGCGGTGGTCGACACCGAAGCACTGGCGGCGGCATGTGCCACGGGCCGGCTGCGCGCCGCGCTCGATGTGACGGATCCCGAGCCGCTGCCTGCCGGTCATCCGCTGTGGACCACCCCAGGGGTGATCATCACGCCGCACATCGGGGGAGCGACGCAGGCGATGCGACCACGTGCCAAGGCGCTGGTCCGGCGGCAGGTAGAGGCCATGCTCGCCGGGAGCCCGCTCGACAACGTCGTCGCCGGAGGGTCCTGACCCGGTCCCGGTGCAGCCCGCACGCCATCACGAACCGGCGACCTGGCAACGCGGCATACCTTGTCAGTGTCAGTGGCCTAGTGGACACTGTCAACATGACCGAGACCATCGTTGCCATTGGCACCCGCAAAGGGCTCTGGATCGCTCGCAGCAACGACCGGCAGGAGTGGTCCGTCGAGGGTCCGCACTTCCTCATGAGCGAGGTCGCGTCGGTCGCGATCGACACGCGCGAGGGCCGCTCGACCATCCTCGCCGGCGTCAAGTCCTGGCACTGGGGCCCCACCGTGCAGGCGAGCACCGACGGCGGCCGCACGTGGACCGAGAGCGCCGAGCGTGCGGTCGCGTTCCCGTCCGACACCGACACCGCGCTGGAGCGCATCTGGCAGCTCGCCCCCGACCCCAACGACTCCGATGTCGTCTGGGCGGGCGTCGAGCCGCACGCGCTGTTCAAGAGCACCGACCGCGGGGAGAAGTACGAGCTCGTCCGCGGGCTGTGGGACCACCCGCACCGGCCCACGTGGGAGCCCGGCTTCGGTGGGGGTGCGGTGCACACGATCGTGCCGGAGCCCGGCCACCCGGAGAACCTCCTCGTCGCGATGAGCGCCGGCGGGGTCTACCGCTCGGGCGACTCCGGGGCGACCTGGGAGCCCAGCAACCCGGGGATTCGTGCCGGGTTCAACCCCGAGAACGAGTACCCGGAGTACGGCCAGTGCGTGCACAAGGTCGCGCGCGGACAGGCTGACGGGGAGCTCTTCGCCCAGAACCACAACGGCGTCTACCGGTCGGCCGACAACGGCCGCAGCTGGCAGTCGATCGCGGACGGCCTGCCCACCGACTTCGGGTTCACGATCCTCGCCCACCCACGCAAGCCCGGCGTCGTGTGGGTGGTGCCCGTGGCCGACTCCGGCGAGCGCATCCCGCCGGGTGCTCAGCTGCAGGTCCAGCGCTCCGACGACTCGGGCGCGACCTGGCACCAGCAGGACAAGGGCCTGCCGGACCACAGCTACACCTGCGTGCTGCGCGACGCCGCGGCACTCGACGACCACGACCCGGTCGGTGTCTACGTCGGCACCCGCAACGGCGACGTCTTCGCCTCGGCCGACGAGGGTGAGTCGTTCCAGCGGGTTGCCACTCAGCTGCCCGACGTCCTGGTGGTCCGCGCCGCCCAGATCGCCTGAGGCGCAAGGGGTTTCGTATGCCGTCCGCTCCCGTCCGGCTGATCCTGCCGGGAATGCTTCGCGACCTTGTGGGTGGCGTGGCCGAGATCGAGGTCGAGTCGCCGAGCGACGAGCAGACCGTCGCCCAGGTGCTCGACCGCGCTTTCTCCGAGCACCGGATCCTCGACGGGAAGGTCCGCGACGAGCGCGGCCAGATCCGGCGTCACGTGAAGATCTTCGTCAATGGCGAGGATGCGACACGCGGCGCCGGGGTCGCGACTCCGGTCCCCGCAGGAGCCCGGGTCCACATCATCAACGCCGTCTCCGGCGGCTGACCCCGCACCCAGAGCGCGGGTGACGCCCCCGGCCCCAGTCGAGTGACCGCCCCGTCCCAGTCGAGTGAGCGCCCCGTCCCATCCGCCCTAGCCGAGTCCCCCCGTCCCAGTCGAGTGAGCGCTCGGTCACTCCTATCACTGAGCCGTGGGGGTGCGCGTGGGGCTGGTGTGACGGGGTGCTCACTCGACGGAGGGGGCAGCGTCTGCGCTCAGGGGTCGAGGCCGAGCAGGACCGGAAGGACGGTCCGTTCGAGCTCCCCTGCGGCGAGCGAGCGCGGCTCGATGAGCCGCTGGGTGATCGAGCCGTGCACGAGTGACACGGCGGCCCGAACGAAGATCTGGGTCGGCATCGGCAGGGTGATGCCCTGCCGCGCGACCGCCTCGTCGACGACGGCGACGAGCTCGTCCCTGATACGGCGCTGCTGGGCCGCCCACGACCGCCTGGCCGCAGCGTCGCGGATGGCATGCAGCGTGAACTCCGTGGTGAGCACGAACCACTGATCCCGGCTCTGGCCGTCACCGGAGATCGCCGCGAAGACGTCTCGTAGGACGTCCTGGGCGCTGGCGCTCTCGCGACTGCTCGCCTCGCGCACCCGTTCGACGAGCGCTTCGGACTGGCGGGTGGAGAGCTCGACGACGAGGTCGTCCTTCGACGAGAAGTTCGAGTAGAAGGCGCCGCGGGTGAAGCCTGCGCGGTCGCAGATGTCCTCGACGCTCGCACCGTGGAAGCCACGCTCGGCGAAGACCTCGCTCGCTGCGTCGAGCAGCCGCTCGCGAGTGGCGCGACGACGTGCCGTGATGCGTGTCGGTCGAGACGTGCGGGGGTCTGCGGGTGGGGGAGGCGTCGGACGCGGCATACGTCACACGATACAACCTCGAATTGAATACGACCATGTATTGGATGCATACTTGTATCGAAGACGGGAAGGGCCCGTCGACGAGGAGATTCAGGTGGACGCGCGAGAGGTCGTCGCACGAGACGTGTCCGTTCGAGGGACACACGAGCCGTTCGTCCAGGGGGTCGACTTCGTCGCCCCAGGCGGCGAGGTGACGGTGGTCGCGGTCGACCCGGGTGCTGCCCAGGTCGCACTGGCCCTGGCCATCGGCGGCCGGGTAGACCTCATGACAGGGTCGCTCACGATCGGTGGGAGCGCCGAGCGGGCCGAGCTGCAGGTGCGCACCCGGCTGGTCGACGTCCCCGACGTGACGGCTCCCGAGGACGCCCTCCCGCTCCGGGCCGTCATCGCGGAGGAGCTCGCGCTCGCGGAACGCCCGTCGTCGCGCCGGGACGTCAGTGAGTTCCTCACCGACCGAGACCTGTCCGCCACGGCCGGCCGCCGGTGGGAGAGCCTGCCGCCCGGCCGGCGCACGCGACTGTTGCTCGAGCTCGGCTCCTGGCACCCGCGCGTCCGCGTCGTCGTGCTCGTCGGGCCCGACCGCCACGGCGGCGACCCGCACGAGTGGTTCGAGGCCGCCCGCGCTCTGACGGCCCGCGGCCTCACGGTCGTCGTCCTCTGCGCGCCGGCGACCGCCGCCACCCTCGCACCCCTGACCGTCACCGGAGCATTGGCATGAGCCCTGTCCGGCTGGCGGTCGCCGAGCTGCGACGCCTGACGTCTTCACGCCTCGCCCGGCTCGGGCTCATCGCGCTCGTGGTCATCCCGACGCTCTATGGCGGCCTCTACCTCTATGCCAACCACGACCCGTACGGCGCCCTCTCACAGGTCCCGGCGGCCGTGGTCAGTGACGACACCGGCGCCACCCTCGAGTCCGGGGGCCGGCTCGACGCTGGTGCGGGCGTGGCCGACCACCTCGTCGACTCCAAGACCTTCGACTGGCACCAGGTCTCGCGCGACGAGGCCCTCGCCGGGGTGCACGATGGGCGCTACTCCTTCGCCGTGCTGCTCCCAGCGACGTTCTCGGCAGACCTCGCCGCGACGGGTGACCTCGAGCCGCGCAAGGCGACTGTCGTGCTCGAGACCAACGACGCCAACAACTACATGACCTCGATCATGGGCAACACCGTGATCAAGGAGGTCCGTGCATCGGTCGCCTCGCAGGTGAGCCAGACCGCCGCAGACCGGATGCTCCTCGGGTTCAGCGACATCCACGACCAGCTGGGCAAGGCCGTCGACGGAGCGGAGCAGGTGCGGTCCGGGCTGGCCTCGGCGGATGCCGGGGCCGCCAAGGCGTCCTCCGGCGCGCACCAGCTCGCTGCGGGGCTGCAGGACCTGGCGGCCGGTGCCACGCAGCTTCATTCCGGCATCGCCCAGGCTTCCGTCGGCGCCGGCCGCCTCCACGACGGAGCGACGACGCTCGCGAGCGGCCTCGCGACGCTCGACTCGCGCACCGCCGGCCTGCCCGCACAGACCGAAGAGCTCGCTGACGGGGCGTCCCAGGTCGCCGCCGGAAACGCGAAGATCGCCGGCATCGGGCGCACGGTCGCGACGGCGTCCACGACCCTTCGCACCGAAATGGCAGGTCAGCGCAGCGCACTCGTCAACGAGCTCCGCACCGCCGGCCTGACCGAGGACCAGGTCGCTCGCGTCGAAGCACGCCTCGACCGTCTCGACAGTGCGGTCATGCAGGCCGACGGGACGATCCAGCAGGCGTCGTCCGACCTCGACCGCCTCGCGGGTGGCGCAGCACAGGTCGCCGCCGGTTCGCAGGCGCTCGCCGACGCGACGCCGGCACTGACGAGCGGCATCCACCAGGCAGCGACCGGTGCCCGCTCACTGCGCGACGGGGCCGGCACACTCGACGCCGGGCTCGGGCGGCTCGCCGCCGGGGCGGCCGACCTGCAGACGGGCGCCACCCGGGCCGCGACTGCCGGCGACTCCCTCGCCGACGGGGTCGCCCAGCTCGAGGCGGGCATCGACAAGCTGGCCGACGGCGCCACGAAGCTGCATTCGGAGCTTGCCAAGGGCCGCGACTCGGTGCCCAACCCGACGGACGCCCAGCGCAAGGCCGTCGCGGCGACCATCGGTGACCCCGTCTCGGTGTCATCCGACAGCATGGCGGCCGCCGGGACCTACGGAGCCGGGCTCGCGCCGCTCTTCCTCAGCCTGGCCCTGTGGATCGGCGCCTACACGCTCTTCCTGCTCGTCCGCCCGTTCTCCACGCGGGCCCTCGCGACCAGCCAGCGGTCCCTGCGCACCGCCCTCGGCGGCTGGCTCGCGCCGGTGGCCGTCGGGCTCGTCCAGACCCTCGCCCTCTACGCGGTCGTATCCATGGGCCTCGACATCCGGGTCGCGCAACCCGTACTCGCCGTCCTCTTCCTCGGCTTCGTGTCGCTCACGTTCGTGGCCATCCTGCACGCGCTCGCGGCCCGGCTCGGCGCGGTCGGCAAGTTCCTCGGCCTCGTCTTCATGGTCGTGCAGCTCGTCAGTGCCGGCGGCACGTTCCCGTGGCAGACGCTGCCTGCGCCCCTGCAGGCCATCCACCACGTCGTGCCCATGACCTACGCCATCGACGGTCTGCGCCGGCTCATGTACGGCGCCGACCTCGCGCCGGTGCTAGGCGACCTCGGGGTGCTCGCGGCATTCCTCGTCGGTGCGCTCGCGGTCTCGACCGTGGCGGCGCGCCGGGCCCGCGTGTGGACCCCGGCGCGGATCAAGCCCGAGCTGAGCCTGTGATCGCGCGGCCCCGCTGAGCCTCGGCGTCGGGCTGACAAAGGCCGCGGGTCGGGAGCATGCTCTCTTGGTATGAGCAGCGCAGCGAGAGAGAAAACCCTCATCCTCATGCGTCACGCCAAGGCGGAGGAAGGCCAGGGCATGCCCGACCATGACCGCGAGCTGGCGAGCCGCGGCCGGCGCGATGCGAAGGCCGCGGGAGCCTGGCTCCGCGAGCAGGGGCTCGTGCCTGACCTGGTCATCTGCTCCACCTCCAAACGCACCCGCCAGACCTGGGACGAGGCCTGCCACGGGGGTGCCCAGACGGAGTTCGTCGAGTACCGCAAGAGCGTGTACCTCGGCGGCTCGGAGCAGACGCTCGAGACGCTCCGCGAGGATGCGGGGGACATGGCGACCGTGCTCGTCGTCGGCCACAACCCGACCATGGCGCACCTGACGACCATGCTCACCGACGGCGAGGGCTCGCGAGAGGCACACGATGCCCTCGGCCGAGGCTTCGTCACGAGCGGCCTCGCGATCCTCAGCTACCCGGGGGACTGGGCCGACATCGACATCGGCACCTGCGCGCTCCAGCGCTTCCACGTCAGCCGCGGCTGACGGCATACGGCACCGACTCCGGTCGAAGCCAAGCCATGAGATGCGGTGTCCACGGAGCGGACACGGTCCTATGCTGCACCCATGACGCAGACGCCTGACATCAAGCCCCGCAGCCGTGACGTCACCGACGGTCTCGAGAAGACCGCCGCGCGGGGGATGCTCAGGGCCGTAGGCCTCGGCGACGACGACTTCGCCAAACCGCAGATCGGCGTCGCGAGCTCGTGGAACGAGATCACGCCGTGCAACCTGTCGCTCGACCGCCTCGCCAAGGCGGTGAAGGAGGGCGTGCACGCCGGCGGCGGCTACCCGCTCGAGTTCGGCACCATCTCGGTGTCCGACGGCATCTCGATGGGACACGAGGGGATGCACTTCTCGCTCGTGTCGCGCGAGATCATCGCCGACTCGGTCGAGACCGTGATGAACGCCGAGCGCCTCGATGGGTCAGTGCTGCTCGCCGGCTGCGACAAGTCGCTGCCGGGCATGCTCATGGCCGCGGCGCGGCTCAACCTCGCCTCCGTCTTCCTGTATGCCGGCACCATCCTCCCCGGGGTCGCCAAGCTGTCCGACGGCACCGAGAAGGAGGTCACGATCATCGACGCCTTCGAGGCGGTCGGTGCGTGCAACGCCGGGCTCATGTCGCGCGAGGACGTCGACGCGATCGAGCGCGCGATCTGCCCGGGTGAAGGGGCCTGCGGCGGCTTCTACACCGCGAACACGATGGCGGCCGTGGCCGAGGCGATCGGCATGTCGATCCCGGGGTCGGCTGCTCCGCCGGCGACCGACCGGCGCCGCGACATGTACGCCCGCAAGTCGGGTGAGGCCGTGGTCGAGCTGCTGCGCAAGGGAATTCGCGCACGCGACGTCATGACCAAGGCCGCCTTCGAGAACGCCATCGCGGTCGTCATGGCGTTCGGTGGGTCGACCAACGCCGTGCTGCACCTGCTCGCGATCGCGCACGAGGCCGAGGTCGACCTGACGATCGAGGACTTCCGCAGGATCGGTGCAAAGGTCCCGCACCTGGCTGACGTCAAGCCGTTCGGCTCGTTCGTCATGAAGGACATCGACCACATCGGCGGCATCCCCGTCGTCATGAAGACCCTGCTCGAGGCCGGGCTGCTCGACGGCGACGTCATGACCGTGACCGGCAAGACCATGGCCGAGAACCTCGACGAGATCAATCCTCCTCACATCGACGGTCGCGTCATCCGGCAGATGTCTGCCCCGATCCACAAGACCGGCGGCCTGACGATCCTGACCGGATCGCTCGCGCCCGAGGGTGCCGTGGTCAAGTCCGCCGGCTTCGACGAGTCGGTCTTCGAGGGAACGGCCCGCGTCTTCGACGGCGAGCGCGCAGCGATGGATGCCGTCGAGGCGGGCCAGCTCGCCAAGAACGACGTCGTGGTCATCCGGTACGAGGGGCCCAAGGGAGGCCCGGGCATGCGCGAGATGCTCGCGGTCACCGGGGCGATCAAGGGAGCGGGGCTCGGCAAGGACGTCCTGCTGCTCACCGACGGCCGGTTCTCCGGCGGCACCACCGGCCTGTGCGTCGGACACGTCGCACCCGAGGCGGTCGATGACGGACCGATCGCGTTCGTCCACGACGGCGACCGGATCCGGCTCGATGTCGCCAACGGCACGCTCGACCTGCTCGTCGACGAGGACGAGCTGGCGCGCCGCCGCGCCGAGGGCGTCACCCACCCTGAGCCGAAGTACACCCGCGGCGTGCTCGCGAAGTACCGCAAGCTCGTCGGCAGCGCGAGCCGCGGCGCCGTCTGCGGCTGACCACAGGGTCGGCGCCGGTTCGGCAAGCGGGGGTCAGGTCGTCCTGGACTCGGCCCGCGCCTTGAGCCCGCCGGCCTCCATCGCGAGGTAGCGCTCCGTCAGGCCACGGTAGAACCGGCCCATGACCGACCCGAGCCAGCCGTCCATGCTCACTGACAGGAACGCCCGGCTGCGCTCCACCGAGATCTCCTCGACCCGGTGGCGCGCAGTCGTGCGCGCGCCGGGCCCCTCGGAGACCCAGACGAACTCCCGACCATCGTCCAGCTCGGTAACCGTCCAGACCACGGTCGGGATCCTCGGCTGGGAGATCCTCGCCCGGGCCCCGAGCCGGAGGGGACCGTCGAGCATGGTGACGTCGGTGACCGACGCGGTCCACTCCTTCCAGCGCTCGGGGTCGCTGACGACGGCCCAGACGCGGTCCGCCGGAGCGTTGATCTCCACCGTGATGCTCTGCTCCATCGCCCCATGGTCCCCCAGACGGGCGTCAGACGGGGGCCGGCACCGTCACCTCGGGGTCACAGGCGTCACACCGGCGTCACGTCGGTCGCCCAGTGGCGCCACACCGAGGTGACCTGCATGCCGACCTTCTCGTAGAGGCCGAGCGCGCCGGTGCGCGAGTCCGTCGACAGCTCGGACCGCTCGCCTCCGTGGGCGCGGCCGGTCTGGAAGGCGTCGACGAGCAGGGCACGCGCGAGCCCGCGGTTGCGCTGGTCCCGGCGGACGGCGAGCTTGTCGACGTAGGCGCAGCCGTTGGACACGATGACGAACGCCATCCCGACGACCTCGCCGGCCGGGTCGACCATGAGCCGAAGCTGCCAGGGCTCGAAACCAGGGCGGTTGACGACGTTCGCCGACCACTCCTCGAAGGACGCACGCTCCCGCTCCGACCACTCGAGGAAGGCGTCCTCGTTGACGGTCCAGGCAGCGCGGTAGTCCTCGTCCCCGGAAGGCTCGCGGACGGCATACCCCTGCGGGATGGGCTGCGGCTCGATCGCCTGGCCGGCCGGCAGCTCGAGGACCCACGACGTCCAGAGCGTGCGGTAGCCCAGCCCGGAGAAGAGCCGCTCCCCGGCTGAGTCGCCGGGCACGGGCTGCCCGACGAGCGTGCCGCCGTCGCGCGCGGAGACCGCCTGGGTCCAGTGTGCGAGCGCCGCTCCGAGGCCGCGGCCGCGGTATGCCGGGTCGACCGCTGCGTCAGCCCACCGCCCCTTGTAGACCTCGGCGTAGGCGACCAGCCGGTCGCCGTCGTGCACCGACACCGTCTGGGAGGCGAGGTCGAAGGCCGGTCGCTGCCAGTCGCCGACGATGTCGGCCTCCTCGATGAGCACCTCCCCGACGTCATGCAGCTCGCACGCGGCCATGAGGGCCGTCACCGCGGCGGCGTCCTCGCGCTCGAGCGGGCGCGTCGTCAGGGCCGCTCCCGCGGTGGGCGGCAGGTCGAAAGGCACCGGAGCAGGTGCAGTGGTCGTGTCTTCGGTGGTCATGAGTTCCTCCCCTTGTCGTGGATGTCGAGGCCGATCGAACGGCGGAAGGCCGCCCCACCCTCGACGACGAGCTCGTGGTCCCCACGGACCAGGTCCTGCGGCCGCAGCACGAGCCTGTGGTTGAACGCCAGCTCATCGCCACGTCGGCGGAGCCGAATCGTGCCGTCGTGCCGGTACCCGACCTTGCGGCTCACGGCGAGGGATGCCGGGTTGTCGGCGAACGCGCCCGAGGTGACCTCCTCGGCGTCGAGGTGGTCGAAGGCGAAGGCGCAGATCGCCAGGCGCATCATCGTGCCGATCCCCTTGCCCTGGTGGGCGATCCCCAGCCAGGAACCGGTCTCGCCGGTGCGGGTCACGAGGTAGTGGCGCGCCGAGAGGCCCTGGGTGCCGACCAGGACGCCGTCGTGCCAGACGCCGAGGTTGAGGTCCCAGGAGTCGGGGGAGAACTCGGCCCGGCAGCGCCAGTGGTACTGCGCCAGGTTGCGAGGCAGGTCCTCCGCGGGAGCCTCGGTCCAGGGCACGTAGAACGGCATCCGGCCCGGCTCGTGCACACCCTGCACGGCCAGGTCGGCCAGGGCCGCGAGGTCACCATCGCCGAGGCCGCGCAGCTCGACGGGCCCCGCGGTGATGCGCAGGCCGAGGGCGGGCAGCAGGTCGGCGGTCGTGGTCACGGCGCACAGTGTCCCGGGGTGGGAGGTGGCGGACAACCGACTTTTGGCTCTCTGACGGTGGGTGAGATCACGAGGTCACATGGTGAGACGGGTCTGGGGGTCGATTGACAGCCGTTGGGCCGCGTAGGACGGTTGTCACGTGGCTCGACTCCTCGTACTTCCATAGCGCGCCGACCAGCACGACCGGTCAGCGCGCTCCCTTCCGTCCCGCAAGAGGACTGAAGGGTTTTTTTGTGGGTGGAGTCGGCCGGACCACGGCAGGACAATGAAGTGCTCGAGACAAGGAAGAGATCGTGAGCGACACGACGAAGCAGGCGCCCTCGCCCGCCGACGTGGCCTCCATGGCCCGTCCCCGACCGACGTCGGAGGCCAAGCCGGCCGTCAAGCCGACCCGCGAGGTCACCGGGGCGCAGGCGCTCGTACTCTCTCTCGAGGCCGTCGGTGCCGACACCGTCTTCGGCATCCCGGGTGGCGCGATCCTGCCGGCATACGACCCGATGCTCGACTCCGACAAGGTGCGGCACATCCTCGTGCGCCACGAGCAGGGCGCGGGCCACGCGGCCGAGGGCTACGCCTCGGCGACCGGCAAGGTCGGGGTCTGCATGGCCACGTCGGGCCCCGGCGCCACCAACCTCGTCACCCCGATCGCCGACGCGCACATGGACTCGGTGCCGATCGTCGCGATCACCGGCCAGGTGGCGAGCAGCTCGATCGGCACCGACGCCTTCCAGGAGGCCGACATCCGCGGCATCACGATGCCGATCACCAAGCACAACTACCTCGTCACCGAGGCCTCGAAGATCCCGCAGGCCATCGCCGAGGCGTTCCACGTCGCGAGCACCGGCCGGCCCGGGCCCGTCCTCGTGGACATCAGCAAGGACGCCCTCCAGGCGAGGACCACGTTCGTCTGGCCGCCGCCGATCGAGCTGCCCGGCTACCGCCCCGTGCTGCGACCCCACGGCAAGCAGATCCGGGAGGCGTCGCGGCTCATCGCCGCCGCCAAGCGCCCGATCTTCTACGTCGGAGGCGGGGTCGTGCGGGCTCACGCAAGCGAGAAGCTGCGTCGCCTCGTCGAGCTCACGCAGATCCCCGTCGTGACGACCCTCATGGCCCGGGGCACGGTGCCGGACAGCAACCCGCTCAACCTCGGGATGCCCGGCATGCACGGCACGGTCGCCGCCGTCACCGGCCTGCAGAAAGCGGACCTCATCGTCGCGCTCGGTGCCCGGTTCGACGACCGGGTCACGGGCCAGCTCGCCTCGTTCGCCCCCGGGGCCAAGGTCGTCCATGCGGACATCGACCCCGCCGAGATCTCCAAGAACCGCATCGCCGACGTGCCGATCGTCGGTGACGTCGGCGAGGTCATCGGCGACCTCATCGAGCAGATCACCCTCGACCAGGCTGCGGCCGACGACGCAGCGGGCGCGTGGGACTACGCCGCCTGGCGCGAGCGGGTCGCGGACTGGAAGGCCACCTTCCCGCTCGGCTGGACCGAGAGCGAGGACGGCACGCTCTCCCCGCAGTACGTCATCAAGCGGATCGGCGAGCTCACCGGCCCGGAGGGGACGTACGTCGCCGGCGTCGGCCAGCACCAGATGTGGGCTGCCCAGTTCGTGCAGTACGAACGCCCGAACGCCTGGCTCAACTCCGGTGGCCTCGGAACGATGGGGTATGCCGTTCCGGCCGCCATGGGCGCCAAGGTGGCCGAGCCGGGTCGCACCGTCTGGGCCATCGACGGCGACGGCTGCTTCCAGATGACCAACCAGGAGCTCGCGACCTGCGTCATCAACAACATCCCGATCAAGGTCGCCATCATCAACAACAGCTCGCTCGGGATGGTGCGCCAGTGGCAGACGCTGTTCTACAACGAGCGCTACTCCAACACCGACCTGCAGCCGACGACGCAGCGGGTGCCGGACTTCGTCAAGCTCGCCGACGCCTACGGGTGTCTGGGACTGCGGGCCGAGACCCCCGAAGAGGTCGACGCCGTGATCAAGCAGGCGCTCGAGACCAACGACCGTCCCGTCGTCATCGACTTCATCGTCCACCGGGACGCGATGGTCTGGCCGATGGTCCCGGCGGGAGTCAGCAACGACATGATCCAGGCCGCGCGGCACGAGGCGCCGGTGTGGGAGCGGGAGGACTGAGATGAGCAAGCACACCCTGTCCGTCCTCGTCGAGAACAAGCCCGGCGTGCTCACGCGCGTCGCAGCCCTCTTCTCCCGGCGCGGCTTCAACATCGACTCGCTCGCTGTCGGCCCGACCGAGATCCGCGAGATCTCACGGATGACCGTCGTCGTCGAGGTCGAGGGGTCGGCACTCGAACAGGTCACCAAGCAGCTGAACAAGCTCATCGAGGTGCTCAAGGTCGTCGAGCTCGACCCGGGCGCGTCGGTGCAGCGCGAGATCGTCCTCGTCAAGGTGCGGGCCGACGCGGCGACGCGGAGCCAGATCATCGACACGATCACCCTGTTCAAGGCCAAGGTCGTCGACGTGACCACCGATGCCGTCGTGATCGAGGCCACCGGCAACTCCGACAAGCTCCGAGCCCTCCTCGACGTCCTCGAGCCGTTCGGCATCAAGGAGCTCGTCCAGTCGGGGATGGTCGCCGTCGGACGCGGCGGCCGGTCGATCACGGACCGTTCGCTCCGCAGCGCCTGACGGTCTGTCGGCAGCAACCCGGCAGCAACCCGGCAGCGACCGGGCAGCGACCGGGCAGCGACCGGGCAGCGACCGGGCAGCGACCGGGCAGCCACCCGGAAACGAACCAGCACGACACCGCAATCCCAACGAGAAGGAGAAGGCCAGAATGGCCGAGATGTTCTACGACGACGACGCCGACCTGTCGATCATCCAGGGCAAGAAGGTCGCCGTCATCGGCTACGGCAGCCAGGGCCACGCCCATGCACTCAACCTGCGCGACTCGGGGGTCGACGTTCGCGTCGGGCTCGCGGAGGGCAGCAAGAGCAAGGCGAAGGCCGAGGCCGAGGGGCTTGCGGTCACATCGGTCGCCGACGCCGTGAAGGAGGCCGACCTCGTCGTCATCCTCACGCCGGACCAGGTGCAGCGCACCGTCTACGCCAACGACATCCAGCCCAACCTCAAGGACGGCGCGGCACTGCTGTTCGGGCACGGCTTCAACATCCGGTTCGGCTACATCAAGCCCGAGACCGACGCCGATGTCCTCATGGTCGCGCCCAAGGGCCCGGGCCACATCGTGCGCCGTGAGTTCGCCGACGGCCGTGGGGTGCCCGTGCTGCTTGCCGTCGAGCAGGACGCGTCGGGCACGGCCTGGGACCTGGCAAAGTCCTACGGCAAGGCGATCGGCGGCCTGCGGGCCGGTGGCATCAGGACGACGTTCACCGAGGAGACCGAGACCGACCTCTTCGGCGAGCAGGCCGTCCTCTGCGGCGGCGCGAGCCAGCTCGTCATGTACGGCTTCGAGACGCTCGTCGAGGCCGGCTACCAGCCCGAGGTCGCCTACTTCGAGTGCCTCCACGAGCTCAAGCTCATCGTCGACCTCATGATCGAGGGCGGCATCGCCAAGCAGCGCTGGTCGGTCTCCGACACCGCCGAGTACGGCGACTACGTCTCCGGCCCGCGGGTCATCGACCCGCACGTCAAGGAGAACATGAAGGCGGTCCTCGCCGACATCCAGAACGGCACGTTCGCCAAGCGGTTCATCGACGACCAGGACGCCGGGGCGCCGGAGTTCAGGGCCCTCCGCGAGAAGGGCGCCCAGCACCCCATCGAGGCCACCGGCCGCGAGCTGCGCAAGCTCATGGCCTGGGTCAAGCAGACCGACGCGGACTACGTCGAGGGCAGCGCGGCCCGCTGAGCCAACCGGATAGACGGTCGACGGCCGGCCACCCGTTCGTGGGGTGGCCGGCCGTCGCTCGTCTGTCAGGCGCACGCATCGCCCGTCATGTCGCCGTTGGTGTTGCCAGAGCAGCACCCGTGACGACATGACGGGCGACACGACCCGCTGATCCGAGGATCGTGACCTCGTCAGCGCCCGGTGAGGACGCGCGGCTGGTGGTCCAGCCATTCGCCGAAGGTCGGTCCACCCGTCTCCGCGGTACCCGGGACGGGCACGTTGCGCCGCTCGCTGAGCGCACGGGTGGTGCTGCTGAAGGGCGGCAGCCGGACCACGCGGGGCGGCCGTGCGCCCCGGTGCGCTCGAACCAGCGCGGCGATCTCGCCGAGGTCGAGCACGTCGGGCCCGGCCAGGTCGGTCGCACGGGTGTATGCCGTCGGGCGGGCTCCCAGCGCGAGGTCGGCGAGGCGGGCCGCCACGTAGTCCGTGTCGACCGGCTGGAAGGCCATGTCGCCGATCGAGAAGGTGAACGGGCCCTTGGTCAGCGCGCGGCCGAAGAACGCTGCGAGCGAGTGGAACTGGGTCGCGCGCAGCACCGTCGCGGGCCCGCCCGCCCCGGCGATGCCCTGCTCGGCGCGCAGCTTGCGGCGGTAGTAGGCAACGGGATAGCGGTCGATGCCGACGATGGAGATGTGCACGAGATGGATGCCGCGCGCGGCCGCGGCATCGGCGACCCGGCGGGTGCCGTAGACCGTCACGGTGTCGCCCTGGGCCGGGTCGTCAGCGCAGTGCACCACGGCGTCAGCCCCGTCGAGGACCGCGTCGAGGCCCACCCCGTTGGTCAGGTCGACTCCGGTCCGGCGGCTGGCAGCGACCGCCTCGTGGCCACGCCCGGCCAGCTCCCGGACGACCCGCGAGCCGAGGTCGCCCGCCCCTCCTGTGACGACGATCCGCATGGCACCACGGTAGCCGTCGGCGCCCACCTCCGTCCCGGCATACGGGATCGGCCGTCCACCCGCTGGGACTCGCACGCTCCGGAGTGGCGCTGTTCACATGTTGGTTACAACTCGTGATCTTCGCCGTGCTAAGGCCTAGACTCGCCCCGGCACAACGCGGTGCCGTCGGTGGCCCGCGTCCGCCTGGACAGGGCCCCCTGCCTCCTCTGAGCGCACCCGCACGCACCCCGTTCCGGAAGGGAATCCCTGTGAGCAAGCCCGTTGTCCTCATCGCCGAAGAACTCTCACCAGCCACGATCGAGGCGCTGGGACCCGACTTCGAGGTCCGTTCGGCCGATGGAGCCAACCGCGACGAGCTGCTCCCGGCGCTCGCCGACGTCGACGCCGTCCTCATCCGCTCCGCGACCAAGATGGATGCCGAGGCGATCGCCGCCGGCAAGCAGCTGAAGGTCATCGCCCGCGCCGGCGTCGGTCTCGACAACGTCGACGTCCAGGCGGCCACCCAGGCGGGCGTCATGGTCGTCAACGCGCCGACCTCCAACATCACCTCCGCCGCCGAGCTCGCCGTCGGGCTGCTGCTCGCGACGGCCCGCAACATCGCCCCGGCCAACGAGGCTCTCAAGGGCGGGCAGTGGAAGCGGAGCAAGTACTCCGGCGTGGAGCTGCTCGACAAGACGGTCGGCGTCGTCGGCCTGGGCCGGATCGGCGCCCTCGTGGCCGAGCGGCTGAAGGGCTTCGGCATGAAGATCGTCGCCTACGACCCCTACGCGTCGCCGGCCAAGGCGGGTCAGCTCGGCGCGCAGCTGGTGGGCCTCGACGAGCTGCTGGCCCAGTCCGACTTCATCACGATCCACCTGCCGAAGACGCCCGAGACGCTCGGGCTGATCGGTGAGGAGGCGCTGTCGAAGGTCAAGCCGACGGTCCGCATCGTCAACGCAGCCCGCGGCGGCATCGTCGACGAGGCCGCGCTCGCCCGCGCGATCGACGAGGGCCGCGTCGCCGGTGCCGGCATCGACGTCTTCGCCTCGGAGCCGACGACCGAGTCCCCGCTCTTCGCCCACGAGTCCGTCGTCGTCACGCCCCACCTCGGCGCATCGACGGAGGAGGCGCAGGAGAAGGCCGGCATCGCGGTCGCCAAGTCCGTGCGGCTGGCACTCGGCGGCGAGCTCGTGCCGGACGCCGTCAATGTGAGCAGCGGCTTCATCGCCGAAGAGGTGCGCCCCGGCATCCCCCTCGTCGAGAAGCTCGGGCGGATCTTCACCGCCGTCGCCGGCACCGTCCCTGCCCAGCTCGACGTCGACGTGCGCGGCGAGATCATCGAGCACGACGTCAGCGTGTGGAAGCTCGTCGCGCTCAAGGGGCTGTTCACCGACGTCGTCGAGGACGCCGTCACCTATGTCAACGCGCCGGTGCTCGCGGAGCAGCGCGGCTGTGTCGTGCGCCTGGTCACCGACACCGACTCGGGGGACTTCCGCAACGTGACGACGCTTCGGGGCACGCTCGCCGACGGCACTGTCGTGTCGGTGTCGGGCACGCTCACCGGCCCGAAGATGGTCGAGAAGCTCGTCGGCGTCAACGGCTACGACCTCGAGGTGCCGCTCTCGGACCACATGCTCGTGTTCGAGTACTCCGACCGTCCGGGCGTCATCGGGTCGGTCGGCAAGATCCTCGGCGACGCCGACATCAACATCGGCGGCATGCAGGTGTCGCGCCAGCAGGACCGCGCCATCGGCGTGTTGAACATCGACGGCGCCGTGCCCGCGCACCTGGCGGCCGCGCTGAGCGAGGCCGTCGAGGCCAAGACCTTCACGGCCATCGACCTGCAGGACTGACTGCGGCTCAGCCCGTGTGACGCGTGAGACCGAGCGCTCACTCGACGAGGGGAACGCCCCCGTCGAGTGGGCGCTTCGTCACATCAGCCCCGCCGTATGCCGCCGTGGGCCGCTAGCTAGTCCTCGAGGGTCTCGGAGGACCCGGCTTCGAGATCGGCCAGCTCGGGGAGCAGCTCGTGGCGCTTGCTGAAGGTGTCGAGGATCGCTAGGGCCACGGCGGCGATCGGGATGCCGATGAGGGCGCCGATCGGGCCGAACAGCGCAGCGCCCGCGATGACCGACCCGAGCGCGATGGCGGGGTGCACGTCCATGGTGCGGCGGCTGATCCTCGGGGTGAAGACGTAGTTCTCGACCTGCTGGTAGACCGTGGCGAAGATGACGATCCAGAGCGCGTTGATCGGCTTGTCGATGAGGGCGAAGAGCGCCGGCAGGATGACACCGATGTAGGTGCCGATCGTCGGGATGAACTGGCCGACGATGCCGGCGAACACGCCGAGGGGGAGCCAGAACGGCACGTCGATGATCCAGAAGAACGTGGAGTGGAAGAACGCCGAGATGGTTGCGAGCACGACCTTCGAGACGACGTACCCGCCGGTCTTCTGGACCGAGATCGTCCATACGGTGACGAAGACCCGTTGGTAGCGCTGGGGGAGCCAGGACCCGATTGACTGGCGCAGCCGCGGGCTGTCGGCCGAGAGGTAGTACGCGAACACGAGGATCGTCAGTACGTCGAAGATGAACGCGAAGACCGAGCCGAACACGCCGATGATCCCGCCGCCGTACTTGCCCGCGAGCTCGCCCAGCTTGTCGGGGGTCAGGGACAGGGCCTGCTTGATCTGCTCGAGGTCGAAACGCGTGTTGAAGGTCGAGTTCACCCAGTTGATCGCGTTCGTGATCGCGTTGGGGAACTGGGTGCTCAGCTGTGACAGCTGAGCGGCGAAGACCGCCCCGAAGAGCTCGATCAGCCCGCCGATGACGAGCAGCATGCCCAGCATCGTGACGCCGGTGGCCATGCCGCGGCGCATCCCGCGCTCCGACATCCAGAGGACGACCGGCTCCATCGCGATCGACAACAGCCAGGCGAGCAGCAGCAGGAACAGGAACGACCCCATCGCCTGGAACGCCCACGTGGCGATCCACAGCAGCACCACCGAGAACAGCACGATCGCCACGATCCGGCGCGCGTTGCTCGGGGACATCGCGATCCACTGGGTGCGGTGGTCGCGGTGCTCACGGTGAGCCGGCTGTGGGTGGTCGGCGTGCTGGTTGGGATGCTGGTTGGGATGCTGGTCGGCGTGCTGGGTCGGGTGCTCGTTGGCACGGTGGTCGGGAGGCTGTTCGGGATGTCTTCCGGTGTGGTGCGCCGAGGCGTGCTGGACGGCCTGGTCAGCCTGGTCAGCCTGTTCCGCGCTCACGTGGCGAGCCTACGGCGAACCCCCGTAGTGGGGTGGGATGACGTCCCGTGTGATCTGCGCCATCGGCCGAAGGATCTTCTGCACATATGCCGGACGCGGTGTCTCATTTTCTGGAAACCCCCTTTACCGCTGGGTAGCCGGGCGTACCGTCTTATGCATGACGCGGCAGCTCGTACTCCTTATTGCCAGCCGCGGCGAGTTTCAGTAGTCAGCTACCTCGCCGCGGAGATCCCGCGTTCTGCGACAGCTGACGGCTCGCCCACCCGGGCTCGAGCACTGAGACCACTCAACACTGGCAACAAAGGATGTGATCCCCATGAGCGAAGATGCCATGGCCGCCCGTCAGGCGCTGCAGGAGTCGATGGACCTGCGCGACCAGGGCCACACGCAGGACTGACCGTCCCGCCGACCGAGGCCCCCGCCCACTGGGTGGGGGCCTTCGTCATTCCTGTTCACTTGCTGAGACGAGCGTTCCACATCACAAGACGGGAAATAGGCTGAGAACATGGCACAGACGCAGGTCAAGGACGCCTACTCCATCGCCGTCATCGGCGGTGACGGCATCGGTCCGGAGGTCGTCGGTGAGGGGCTGAGGGTCCTGGAGGCGGTGTCCGGGGACGGCGGTCCGAAGTTCGCGACGACCGAGTACGACCTGGGCGCCCGACGCTGGCACGCGACGGGCGAGACGCTTCCCGAGTCGGTCCTCGAGGAGCTCCGCGGCCACGACGCCATCCTTCTCGGCGCCATCGGCGACCCGAGCGTGCCCAGTGGTGTCCTCGAGCGTGGCGTGCTGCTGCCGCTGCGGTTCGCCCTCGACCACTACGTGAACCTCCGTCCGGCCCGGCTGTACCCGGGCGTCGAGAGCCCTCTCGACGTCGCGCGAGTCGCACCCGACGGCATCGACTTCGTCGTCGTCCGGGAGGGCACCGAGGGCCCCTATGTCGGCAACGGTGGTGCCCTGCGGGTCGGCACGCCCGCGGAGATCGCGACCGAGGTCAGCGTCAACACCCGGTTCGGCGTCGAGCGGGTCGTCCGCGACGCGTTCGCTCGTGCCCAGGCGCGCCCGCGCAAGCACCTGACGCTGGTCCACAAGCACAACGTGCTCACTCATGCCGGGCACCTGTGGCGTCGCACCGTCGAGGAGGTCGGCGCGGAGTTCCCCGAGGTCCAGACTGCGTACCAGCACGTCGACGCCGCGACGATCTTCATGGCCACCGACCCCGGCCGCTTCGACGTCATCGTCACCGACAACCTCTTCGGCGACATCCTCACCGACATCGCCGCGGCCATCGCCGGCGGCATCGGGCTGGCGGCATCGGGCAACATCAACCCGGCCCGCACGACGCCGAGCATGTTCGAGCCCGTGCACGGCTCGGCGCCCGACATCGCCGGGCAGTCCAAGGCCGACCCGACCGCGGCCATCCTCTCGGTCGGCATGCTCCTTGCGCACCTGGGCCTCGACGCCGAGGCCGCACGCGTCGAGGCGGCGGTGGCCGCCGACCTCGTCGAGCGAGGAGCCGCACCGCGGTCGACCACCGCGGTCGGTGACGCCGTGCTCGCCCGGCTCTGACGCCTCCGGGCGGCGCAGCGGCTCCTATGGCTCTCACACTCGCCCGCCGCCGGGTGGGCCACTTCACTCCGTTTCGCCGTCTCACGATGTGGGAGATAGCCTGACGTCGGATCACCGCTGACCGCTTTTGGAGGTATGTCATGTCCACGGACGCCGCCCAGGCCCACTCGCCCCAGCTGGCCTTCGAGGTCACCCGACGCGAGGACGTCACGCCGCCGGAGCGCATCGCGCAGGTCCTCGAGAACCCTGGGTTCGGCAAGGTCTTCACCGACCACATGGTCGTGGCCACCTGGTCCGCCGACGGTGGCTGGGGCGGGGCGCAGGTGCGTCCGTACGGTCCCTTCCGGATCGACCCGGCCGCTGCCGTCCTGCACTACGCGCAAGAGATCTTCGAGGGGATGAAGGCCTACCGCCATGCGGACGGCTCGATCTGGACCTTCCGCCCTGAGGCCAACGCCGCGCGGTTCGCCCGAAGCGCCCGGCGACTGGCCCTTCCGGTGCTTCCCGAGGCCGACTTCATCGAGTCGCTGCGCCAGCTCGTCACTGTCGACCAGGCCTGGGTCCCGGCGGGCGACGCGGGGGAGAAGAGCCTCTACCTTCGGCCGTTCATGTTCGCTTCGGAGGCGTTCCTCGGGGTGCGCCCGGCGCAGCGGGTCACCTACTCGGTGATCGCCTCGCCCGCGGGCGCGTACTTCCCCAGCGGCCTCAAGCCGGTCACGCTGTGGATCTCCACCGACTACGCCCGCGCGGGCGAGGGCGGCACCGGTGCGGCCAAGTGCGGCGGCAACTACGCATCGTCGCTCGCCGGACAGCTCGAGGGGATCGAGCACGGGTGTGACCAGGCGGTCTTCCTCGACTCCTCGACACACACGTACATCGAGGAGCTCGGTGGGATGAACCTGTTCATCGTCACCAAGGACGGCAAGATCGTCACGCCCGAGCTGACCGGCACGATCCTCGAGGGAGTGACGCGCCGGTCGATCCTCGAGCTGGCCAAGGAGCTCGACCTCGAGCCGGAGGAGCGCCGGATCCCGATCGAGGAGTGGAAGGACGGCGCCGCGAGCGGCGACATCCTCGAGGTCTTCGCCTGCGGCACGGCGGCCGTCATCACCCCGGTGGGCGAGCTGCGCTGGGAGGGTGGGTCCGTCGACCACCGCCGCGACGGACACGAGGACCGTTACGCGGAGGCGATCCGCAACAAGCTGCTCGACATCCAGTACGGCCGCGCCGAGGACGCCCACGGCTGGCTGACCCGCCTGGTCTGACCGCAGGCGAGCACGCCCAGTGACAGGTCCCGCGCGCCCGCGCCTCGTCGCGACCGACCTCGACGGCACGCTGCTGCGCTCGGACGGCACGATCTCGGAACGAACCACCCGAGCGCTTCGGCGCGCCGAGGCCGCGGGGACAGCCGTCGTGTTCGTCACGGCCCGGCCGCCGCGGTGGCTCGACCCCCTGGCCGACGCTGTCGGGGGCGACGGCACGGTCATCAGCGCCAACGGCGCGTTCGACTACGACGTGCGCACCCGGCGGGTCACGGCGGCATACCCGCTGGACCGCGCGCTCCTTCGGGAGCTCGTCGCCGACCTGCGCGCCAGCGTGCCCGGAATCGGCTTCAGCGCCGAGCTGACCGACGGGGTGCACACCGAGCCTGACTACCCCGAGCTGCATCCCGGCTGGGTGCCGGCCGGCCTCCTTCCGGCACCCATCGAGGAGCTGCCCGACGACGCGGTCGTCGGCAAGCTGCTCGCGCGGACGCTCTCGCTCCCGAAGGACGAGATCATCCCGCGCGTGGCCGAGGTGGTCGGCGACCGGGCACTGGTCCAGCACTCCGGCACCGGCGGGCTCGCGGAGATATCTGCGCCCGGAGTGACCAAGGCTTCCGGTCTCGTCCGCTGGTGCGAGCGGGTCGGCGTCCGGGCAGGGGAGGTCTGGGCGTTCGGGGACATGCCGAACGACGTGCCGATGCTGCAGTGGGCAGGCATCGGGTGGGCGGTGGCGAACGCCCACCCGGACGTGCTCGCGGTGGCCGACCGGAGGTGCGAGGCCAACGATGACGAGGGTGTGGCCCGCGTGCTCGAGGCGGCCTTCGGCGCCTGACGCCGCGCACGGCCACGACACAGCCGGGCGTACGTGTCCGAATGGTCTGCCTTGGTGCCATTACCGTCGGCGTGCCTTCGGAATACGCCGCTTCAGGGGCACATTTGCACGAAATCAGAGGTGCTTCGAGGTCTGTTCGACGCCGATGTTCGTCAGTAGCATCGGCTCAACTTCATACCGAAGCAAGGAGTGCACGCATGTCCGAAGTGACCGAACTCTCCGACGACGAACGCCGCCTGGCGGAACTCGGCTACAAGCAGGAGCTCCACCGCTCATGGTCGGGCTTCTCGAACTTCGCCATCTCGTTCTCGATCATCTCGATCCTCGCCGGATGCTTCACGAACTTCGGGGCCGGCTGGAACAACGGCGGCCCGATCTCGATCTCGTGGACGTGGCCGATCCTGTCCGTCTTCATCCTCATCATCGGCTTCACGATGTCGGAGCTGGTCTCGGCCTTCCCGACCTCGGGCGGCATCTACTGGTGGGCGTCCAAGCTCGGCGGTCCCCGCGCCGGGTTCTTCACCGGCTGGCTCAACCTCATCGGCCTCATCGCCGTCACGGCCGGTGTCGCCTACGGCTGCGCGACGTTCATCGACCTGACCATCTCGACCTGGTCGGAGAGCTACCTCGCGAGCTACTCGCTGACGAGGGTGTTCATCACGTTCCTCGTCGTGCTCGCTGTCGTGGCGGGGCTGAACATCTTCAGCGGCCACCTCATGGCCATCCTCAACAACATCTCGGTGTGGTGGCACGTTGTCGGGGCGGCCGCGATCATCCTCATCCTCATCGTCATCCCGGACCAGCACCAGTCGTTCAGCTACGTCTTCACCCACCGGTTCAACAACTCCGGCTTCTTCGACGGGGAGACCAGCGGGCTGGGCTACTGGTTCGTGATCATCCCGTTCGGGTTCCTGCTCACGCAGTACACGATCACTGGCTTCGACGCCTCCGCGCACCTCTCGGAGGAGACCCAGTCGGCGTCCAAGGCCGCGGCCAAGGGCATGTGGCGCTCGATCGCCTACTCCGCGCTCGGCGGCTACCTGCTGCTCCTCTGCGTGGTCTTCGCCGTGCCGAACAAGGGCGGGGCGCCCGACGACGCCGGCGTTGGCGCAGGTGGTGTCGCGTACATCTTCAACACGGCGCTCGGCACCAGCTGGGGTGGTCTCGTGCTGTTCATCTCGGCTTCCGCCCAGGTGTTCTGTGCCACGTCGTGCATGACGTCGGCGTCGCGGATGCTCTTCGCGTTCAGCCGTGACGGTGCCGTGCCGTTCTCGTCGCGGTGGTCGCACCTGTCGTCGAAGCGCGTGCCTGCGAACGCGGTGCTCATCGTCGCCCTCGTCAGCGCCATCGTGACCCTCCCGGCCCTGCTCAAGGTGAACCTCGGCACCGACCAGTCACCGCTCATCGTGCCGGTGGCGTTCTATGCGGTGACCTCGATCGCCGTCATCGGCCTCTACCTGTCGTTCGCGATCCCGATCTGGCTGCGCTGGCGCAAGGGCGCGGACTTCGTGACCGGCAGCTGGAACAACGGCGCGAAGTACCGGTGGATGAACCCGATCGCGGTCGCCGAGATCATCATCGTCTCGATCTTCCTCATGCTGCCGTTCGTGCCCGGCGCCGTCCCGGGCAGCGACACCTTCGAGTGGAAGTACGTCAACTACGCCCCCATCGTCACGCTCGGAGCCCTGCTCGTGCTGACGATCTGGTGGCGCGTGTCGGCACGGCACTGGTTCAAGGGGCCGAAGGTCAACATCGATCCCGAGGTCGCGGCGCTGTACGCGGAGTGACGCGCGCGTGACACCCGTCCCGGACGCGGACGAGCAGCTCGCAGACGCGCTCGCGCGGCTGACCCATCTGGGGCAGCCGCGCGAGGTCACCGAGCTGCCGGGGGGACTGACCAACCACAACTACCGCGTCCGCACACCGACGCACGACGTCGTCGTGCGTGTCTCGTCGCCGAGCAGTGAGCTCCTCGCGGTCGACCGCGAGCACGAGTGGCTGAACTCGCGCGCCGCGGCCCAAGCCGGCGTGGGTGCCCCGGTCGTCGACTTCCTCCCCGGCCGGGGCATCCTCGTCGTCGAGTTCCTCCCGGGACGCACGTATGCCGCGGGCGACGTCGCCGCGAACCTGCCGCGGATCGCGCAAGCGCTCCGTCGGCTGCACGCCGGGCCCGAGTTCGCCTCTCGCTTCGACATGTTCGACATCCAGAGGGGGTATGCCGCGATCGTCCGAGAGCGTGGCCTGCGAGTTCCGAGCGGGTACGACGCGCTCGCTGAGCCGGCGGCGCGGGTCGAGGCTGCGCTGCGCATGCACCCCGACCCCCTGGTGCCCTGCCACAACGACCTGCTCGCGGCGAACTTTCTCGACGACGGCGGCGACGTGCGCATCATCGACTACGAGTACTCCGGCACCAACGAGGCGTCCTTCGAGCTGGGCAACCTCGTCAACGAGTCGCAGCTCGACCACGAGCACCTCACCGAGCTGGTCGACGCGTACTACGGCCGGGTCAGCGCGCGGCTCCTTGCCCGGGCCGAGCTCTGGGGCCTCGCGGGCCGCTACGCCTGGACCCTCTGGGGCGCGATCCAGCACGGCGTCTCGGATGTCGACGCGGACTTCTGGGCCTTCGCGACCGAGCGCTTCGAGCCGGCCGCCGAGCTCCTGACGAGTGGTCGTCTGGCGGGTCTCATCGAGTCGGCCACCGCCGTCGACGCCGACGAGAAGGAGGTCGTGTGAGCGGGCTGCCCACGCGTGCCGAGATCGTCGTCATCGGCGGTGGCGTCATCGGAGCCAGCGTCGCCTACCACCTGGCCCACCTCGGGCGCACCGACGTGCTGGTGCTCGAGCAGGGGTCGCTGTCGTGCGGAACCACCTGGCACGCAGCGGGACTCGTCGGTCAGCTTCGAGCGACCGAAGCAGGCACCCGGCTCGTGCAGTACTCGACCGACCTGTACTCCCAGCTCGAGGCCGAGACCGGTCTCGGCACCGGTTACCGGGTCTGCGGCGGCCTCACCGTCGCCCGGACCGAGGAGCGCATGGTCCAGCTGCGGCGCACAGCAGCCAGCGCGGCGGCATACGACCTCGAGTGCGAGCTGCTCACCGCCGAGCAGGCTGCCGAGCGCTACCCGCTCATCCGCGCGGACGACGTCGTCGGCGCGATCTGGCTGCCCGGTGACGGCAAGGCCAACCCGACGGACCTCACCCAGGCACTGGCCAAAGGAGCACGTCAGCGCGGGGTGACGATCGCCGAGCACGTCCGTGTGACAGGCGTTCTCACGCGTGACGGCCGTGCTGGCGGCGTCACGACTGACCGCGGCGACGTCGAGGCGGAAGTCGTCGTCAACTGCGCAGGGCAGTGGGCCCGTGCAGTGGGGGCGATGGCCGGCGTCAACGTCCCGCTGCACTCGGCTGAGCACTTCTACGTCGTGACCGAGCCGATCGACGGCGTGCACCGCGACCTTCCCGTGCTGCGTGACCCGGACGGCTTCATCTACGTCAAGGAGGAGGTCGGCGGTCTGCTCGTCGGCGGGTTCGAGCCGAAGGCGAAGCCCTGGGTGGCGCCGGACCGCATCCCGCACCCGTTCGAGTTTGCCCTGCTCGACGAGGACTGGGACCAGTTCGAGGTCCTGATGGACAGCGCGGTGCACCGCCTCCCGGTCCTGGCCGAGACCGGGATCCGCAAGTTCTACAACGGTCCGGAGAGCTTCACGCCGGACAACCAGTTCGTGGTGGGTGAGGCGCCGGAGCTGCCGGGCTTCTTCGTGGCGGCAGGCTTCAACTCGGTCGGCATCGCCACCGCCGGCGGCGCCGGGCGGGCGCTGGCCGAGTGGGTCGTCGAGGGCCGCCCGACGATCGACCTCATCAGTGCCGACATCCGACGTTTCTCTCCGCTCGCCGACAACAACTCGTGGCTGCGCGACCGCGTGGTCGAGGTGCTCGGCCTGCACTATGCCGTGCCGTGGCCCAACCGCGAGCTCGAGACCGGGCGTCCGCAGCGGTTGTCGCCGGTGCACGACCGGGTTCTGGCGCAGGGCGCCGTGCTGGGTAGCCGCAACCACTGGGAGCGGCCCAATGTCTTTGCACCACACGGAGATCCGCCGGTGCTCGACTACTCCTGGGAACGGCCGCGCTGGGTGGACTGGTGTGTTGCCGAGCAGCTGGCGACGCGCGAGGGGGTCGCGGTCTTCGACCAGACGTCGTTCTCGAAGTATCTGGTCGTCGGTCGGGACGCCGAGCGCGCGCTGCAGTGGATCTGCACCGCGGATGTCGCTGTCCCGGTGGGCCGCACGGTCTACACGGGCATCCTCAACGAAGGCGGCACGTACGAGTCCGATGTCACCGTCACACGCACGGGCGAGCGGGACTACCTCGTGGTGAGCAGCGCGGCGACGACGGTCCGGGACGTCGACTGGATCGCGCGGCATGTGCCCGTCGGGCTCGACGCGAGCGTCGTCGACGTGACCAGTGCGTATGCCGTCCTGGGAGTCATGGGACCGCGGTCGCGGGACCTGCTCCAGGCCCTTTCGCCCGACCAGCTCGACAACGACGCCTTTCCTTTCGGCACGAGTCGTGAGGTCCGCCTCGGCCCGGCCACGGTCCGTGCCACTCGCATCACCTACGTCGGGGAGCTCGGCTGGGAGCTCTATGTGCCTACCGACCTCGCGGCCGGGGTCTACGACGCGCTCCTTCGTGCCGGAGCGTCGCTGGGCGTGCGCCCGGCCGGCTACTACGCCATCGAGGCGATGCGGCTCGAGAAGGGCTACCGCGCCTTCGGGCGCGAGCTCACCACCGAGACCGGACCGGTCTCCGCAGGACTCACGTTCGCCTGCAAGCTGGCCGGCGACGTCGACTTCCTGGGGCGCGCGGCGGTGGAGCGGGCCAGGGCCACGACGCCCGCCCGCCGGGTCGTGTCGTTCGTCGTCGAGGACCCTGCGGCATACCCCTGGGGTGGCGAGCTCGTCCTGCGTGACGGCGTCCCTGCGGGACACGTGACGAGTGCGGCGTGGGGGGCCACCCTCGGGGCCGGCGTGGGCCTCGCGCTCGTGGGGGACCGCGCCGAGCGCGAGGCACCGGCGGGCTGGGTGCGCTCAGGTGACTGGGAGGTCGACGTCGGCGGCGTGCGGTACCCCGTCAGGGTGGGCCTGCGACCGCCGCTCGACCCCGAGGGAGTGCGCCTGGGGCGGTTGGACCCCGGCACGCCATAATGGTACTTTCTCAGACCATTGACGACGAGGTGGTGACGGTATTGGATCAGAGCGTGAGTTCGGCAGAGCGTCTGACGTCGTTGCCGGACGTCGTGCTGCGGCCCACCACGGGCAACGTCTTCGAGGGCACCGTCGAGCAGCTGGCCACCGCTATCCGGCTGGGTGTCTTCACGCAGGGGGAGCAGCTGCCACCCGAGAGAGAGCTCGCCGACCGCCTCGGCGTCAGCCGCAACACCCTGCGCGAGGCGATCGCCGCGCTGCGTGACTCCGGGCTGGTCGAGACCAAGCGGGGCCGCGGCGGGGGCACCTGGGTGACCTATGCCGCGGAGTTCCCGGCCACCGCCAAGGGCCCGTTCGTGCGCAGCGGCGCAGCGATGCTCGACGCGCTGACGTTCCGCCGGGTCGTCGAGCCGGGGGCCGCCTGGCTCGCCGCCACCCAGCCTCTCGCCGGCGACCAGCGGGCCTGGCTCGCGGGGAGCCTGCACGACGTCGACGTGGCCGCGTCCGACCCTGCCGCGCACCGCGTGGCCGACTCCCGGCTGCACCTGGCCATCGCGACCCTGTCGGGCTCGCCGATGCTCATCGACGCGGTGACCCGCTCGCAGGCGGCACTGCACGACATGCTCATGGCGATCCCCGTGCTCAAGCGCAACATCGAGCACTCGAACGCCCAGCACCACCAGATCGTCGGGGCCATCCTCGGCGGCAACCCCGAGCGGGCCAGGGCGGTCATGGAGGAGCACTGTGACGCGACCTCCGCCCTGTTGCGCGGCCTGATCGGGTAGCGACCCAAAGGACCGCAGAGAACCCAGACCCCGACGACCAAGGAAGTGGCCATGGCGACAGCACCGACGCTCACTCTCGCCCAGCTCCGCCTCGAGATCGACTCCGGCGACATCGACACCGTCGTCGTCGCCTTCACCGACATGCAGGGCCGGCTCCAGGGCAAGCGGCTGCACGGCCGCTACTTCCTCGACCACGTCCTCGAGCAGGGCACCGAGGGCTGCAACTACCTGCTCGCAGTCGACGTCGAGATGAACACCGTCGACGGCTATGCCATCTCGTCGTGGGAGCGCGGCTACGGCGACATGTTCTTCGACCTCGACCTCACCACGCTGCGCCGGACCCCGGGGGCACGTCACTCGGCGACCATCCAGTGCGACCTCACCTGGCTCGACGGCTCCGGCGCCGTCGCGCAGGCGCCCCGGTCCGTGCTCAAGGCCCAGGTCGACCGGGCGGCCCAGCTCGGCCAGGCGGCATACTGCGGCACCGAGCTCGAGTTCATCGTCTTCGAGGACTCCTACGACGCTGCCTGGGACCGCGGGTACACCGGGATGACTCCGGCCAACCGGTACAACGTCGACTACTCCATCCTCGGCGGCGACCGGGTCGAGCCGCTCCTTCGGGAGATCCGCAACGAGATGTATGCCGCGGGCGCCATCGTCGAGGGCGCCAAGGGCGAGTGCAACTTCGGGCAGCACGAGATCGCGTTCCTCTATGACGAGGTGGTCCGCACGTGCGACAACCACGTCATCTACCGCAACGCCGCCAAGGAGATCGCTGCGCGGCACGGCAAGTCGATCACGTTCATGGCCAAGTACGACCAGCGCGAGGGCAGCTCCTGTCACATCCACCTGTCGCTGCGGGGGCTGGACAGGTCCATCGCCTTCGCCGATGAGGACCGGCCGCACGGGCACAGTGAGCTCTTCGACCAGTTCATCGCCGGCATCCTCGCCACGATGCGCGACTTCACGTACTTCTACGCGCCGAACATCAACTCCTACAAGCGGTTCCAGCCGGGCAGCTTCGCCCCGACCGCAGTCGCGTGGGGCCACGACAACCGCACGTGTGCCCTGCGGGTCGTCGGCCACGGCGCCGGCCTGCGCGTCGAGAACCGCGTGCCCGGTGGCGACGTCAACCCGTACCTCGCCGTCGCCGCGATGCTCGCCGGCGGCCTGTACGGCATCGAGCGTCAGCTCGAGCTCGAGCCGGCCTTCGAGGGCAACGCGTACACCTCCGACAAGCTGCGCGTCCCGACGACGCTCCACGAGGCCCGCGACCTGCTGAGCCGGTCCGAGCTCGCGCGAGGCGTTTTCGGAGACGACGTGGTCGACCACTACGTCAACGCAGCGGACGTCGAGATCACCGCCTTCGACGCCGCCGTGACCGACTGGGAGCGCCGGCGCGGCTTCGAGCGACTGTGACCGCGGCATACGTCCCGGTTCGATGCATCTGCGCGCCAGATATGACGCGCTATGACATCGACCGGCGAGAGTAGGAGTGACATGACCACGACGCACGACGTCATCAACCCAGCGACCGAGGAGCTGGTCCGGACGGTCGGGCTCGCCAGTGTCGACGAGGCCGACGAGGCGATCGCCCGCGCGTCCGAGGCCGGGCCTGCCTGGCGGGCGGTGAGCCCGGGTGACCGCGGGCGCCTGCTGCGGCGGTTCTCGGACCTCGTCGGCGAGCACCAGGAGGAGCTGGCGCTTCTCGAGGTCGCGAACTCCGGCCACACGATCGGCAACGCCCGCTGGGAGGCGGGCAACGTCCGCGACGTGCTCGCGTACTACTCGGCCGCGCCCGAACGGAACTTCGGCCGGCAGATCCCCGTGCCGGGTGGCATCGACGTGACCTTCAAGGAGCCGCTCGGCGTCGTCGGCATCATCGTCCCGTGGAACTTCCCGATGCCGATCGCCGGCTGGGGTTTCGCCCCGGCGCTGGCTGCGGGCAACACGGTCGTGCTCAAACCGGCCGAGCTGACGCCGCTCAGCGCGATGCGCCTCGGCGAGCTCGCCCTCGAGGCGGGCCTGCCGGAGCACGTCTTCACCGTCATCCCCGGCAAGGGCTCGGTCGTGGGGGAGCGCTTCGTGACCCACCCCGCCGTCCGCAAGGTGTGCTTCACGGGGTCCACCGCCGTGGGCCAGCGGATCATGAAGGGTGCAGCCGACCAGGTGAAGCGGGTCACGCTGGAGCTCGGCGGCAAGAGCGCGAACATCGTCTTCGCCGACTCCGACCTCGAGGTGGCCGCCGCGCGCGCCCCGTACGCCGTGTTCGACAACGCCGGTCAGGACTGCTGCGCCCGCAGCCGGATCCTCGTCGAGCGGAGCGTCTTCGACCGGTTCATGGGACTCTTCGAGGAGGCGGTGAAGGGCGTCGTCGTCACCGACCCTCGCGACGAGACCGCGGAGATGGGGCCGCTCATCAGTGGCGGCCAGCGTTCGGCCGTGCGTTCCTACGTGGAGGATGCGCCCGACGACGTCGACGTCGCCTTCCGCGGCGACGCGCCCGACGGCTCAGGCTTCTGGTACCCCGCGACCGTTGTGCTGCCCCGCTCGACGCGTGACCGGGTCTGGCAGGAGGAGGTGTTCGGACCGGTCGTGGCCGTGCTTCCCTTCGACGACGAGGCGGACGCGGTCGCCAAGGCCAACGACACGGCATACGGCCTCTCCGGCTCGATCTGGACGCGAGACATCGGGCGCGGCCTGCGCGTCGCTCGCGGCGTCGAGGCGGGCAACCTCTCGGTGAACTCCCACAGCTCGGTGCGGTACTGGACGCCCTTCGGGGGTTTCAAGCAGAGCGGCATCGGGCGCGAGCTGGGCCCCGACGCCCTCGACGCTTTCACCGACGTCAAGAACGTGTTCATCTCCACCGAGTGAACGATCGAATCCCCTTGAACACAAAGGAAAGAGGAGACATGGCAGGCAGACTCGACGGCAAGGTCGCGGTCGTCACCGGGGGGGGCTCCGGCATCGGGCTCGCCACGGTGCGACGCTTCGCGCAAGAGGGCGCGAAGGTCGTCGTCGGCGACGTCGACGACGCCAACGGGCCGCGCGTCGCCGACGAGGTCGGGGGCACCTTCGTGCTCGTCGACGTGACGAGCAAGGAGCAAGTAGACAACCTCTTCAAGGTCGCCAAGGACACCTACGGCTCGGTCGACATCGCCTTCAACAACGCCGGCATCAGCCCGCCCGACGACGACTCCATCCTCGACACCGACCTCGACGCGTGGCGCCGGGTCCAGGAGGTCAACCTCACGTCGGTCTACCTCTGCTGCAAGGCGGCCCTGCCCTACATGCTCGAGCAGAAGAAGGGCTCGATCATCAACACCGCCTCGTTCGTCGCCGTGATGGGCGCCGCCACGTCGCAGATCTCCTACAGCGCCAGCAAGGGGGGCGTGCTCTCGATGTCGCGCGAGCTCGGCGTCCAGTTCGCGCGCGAGGGTGTCCGCGTCAACGCGCTCTGCCCGGGGCCGGTCAACACGCCGCTGCTCCAGGAGCTGTTCGCCAAGGACGAGGAACGGGCCGCGCGGCGTCTCGTGCATGTGCCCATGGGGCGGTTCGGGGAGCCCGAGGAGATGGCCAACGCCGTGCTGTTCCTCGCCTCCGACGAGTCGAGCTTCGTCACTGCCTCGACGTTCCTCGTCGACGGCGGCATCTCCGGCGCCTACGTCACCCCGTTGTGAGACTGTGGAGGTAGGGAGTTGCGACGGCACGTATGAGCTACGAAACGTCAGATCCGAAGTGCACACCATGAGTCGCCCGGTCATCGGCATCACGGCCTACGTCGAACGCGCCTCGTGGGGCCGTTGGGTGTCGGTGCCGGGTGCGCTCGTGCCCCATCGGTACGTCCACCACATCGAGCGAGCCGGGGGCATCGCGGTCGTCATCCCGCCACGGCACGACGCCGATGACCACATCGCCGCCGAGCTGCTCACCCGCCTCGACGGTCTCGTGCTCGCGGGCGGCGTGGATGTGGCGCCCGAGCTGTATTCGGACGAGCGGCACTCCTCGGTGCAGGCGTCGCGTCCTGACCGTGACATCACGGAGCTGGCGCTCGCTCAGGCCACCCACGAGCTCGACGTGCCCGTGCTCGGCATCTGCAGGGGGATGCAGATCATGGCCGTGGCGGCCGGCGGGCACCTCGAGCAGCACCTGCCCGACCGGGTCGGTCACTCGAACCACTCCCCGGCACCTGCGACGTACGGCAACCACCCCGTGCACACAGTCGAGGGCAGCACCGTGGCCGCCCTCCTCGGGCGCACGGTCGACGTGCCGAGCTACCACCACCAGTCGGTGCTGACTCACCCGGGCTACGTCGCCTCCGGGTGGGCCGACGACGGCACGCTCGAGGCCATGGAGGACCCGCACTCGAGGTTCCGCGTCGCCGTGCAGTGGCACCCCGAGGTGAGCGACGACCCGCGGCTCTTCGTGGGGTTCATCGCCGCCGCGACCGCGTATGCCGCCGAGCGTGCGAGCGTCGCTCGCTGAACGCCCCGGCGCGGCTCTTGAGGATGGGGTGACGCGGTCCCATCATGACGACATGGGCGTGATCGAGCTTGAGCTGACCCGGGCCGTGCCCGCACCGA
This sequence comes from Intrasporangium mesophilum, assembly GCF_054783095.1. Classification (NCBI taxonomy): domain Bacteria; kingdom Bacillati; phylum Actinomycetota; class Actinomycetes; order Micrococcales; family Intrasporangiaceae; genus Intrasporangium; species Intrasporangium mesophilum. The sequence goes on from NZ_BAAGRF010000010.1 coordinate 66,737, forward strand.
TCGAGCACGTCTTCGCGCGCCTGGCCGACATCAATGGGTACAACGACTGGATGCCGAGGGAGGGCAGCATCTGCCGGCACTCGGAGCAGACCTCGCTGGGACAGCGGGGGGTCGGGACGACCTACCTCGACCGGACGGCGTTCGGGCCCGCACCGGGCGAGATCGCGGAGTACGAGCCGCCGCACACCCTGGTCTACCACTGGTGGGACAGGTCCAGGGGAGGCAGGCTCAACGTCGAGGGCTGGCCGGCATACGCGCTCGTGGCCGACGGCCCCGGCATGACGGTCGTGCATCACAGATCCAGGATCCACACGCACGGTCTCTACCGGGGGGCGACCCCGTTCCTTCGACGGGTGGCCTTGAGGGAGCGGACCACCATCATGGACGCCCTCATGGCGTCCTTCGGGGCCAGCGCGTAGCTAGCGACCGGGGACCGACGGCACGAGGTCGAGCACGGCGGGGTGGTCCCCCCAGATCTGGCGCGACACCTCCTCGGGGTATGCCGTGACCGCGGGCTCGGCGTCGAACCGCCGTGTCGAGCCCGTGTCGTATGCCGGCCAGCCCGGGTCGCCGTGCTTGGCGAACTCCGTCCAGGCGTGCCGCATCTGCTCGGACAGGGCCACTGCCTCCGGGGTCGGGTCGCCGATGAGCATCGCCGGCTGACCCAGGGTGAGGTTGCCGAACACCAGTGGCACGTCCAGGCCGTGGCAAGCGCCCAGCACGCCGCCCATGCCGGGGGCGGGCCAGGTCAGCTCGTAGAGGTGGGCGCGCCCGCCGGCCGCGAGCTGTGCCTCGGCGAGGTGCAGGGACGGCATCCGGAAGAGCCAGTCCGAGCGGACGACCTCGTACAGCTCCTGCGCGTCGGGAAAGGCTTCGCGGTACCGCTGCGGGTTCGGGGCGAAGACCTCGGCGGTCTCGGTCGCCTCCGCTTCGGAGATGGTGCCGAGCTGTCCGCTGATGAGCGTCAGCAGCCGCTGCTCGTGACGCGTGTGCCCGACCATCAGCGCGACCCGGCCTGTGAGTCCCGCCCACGGAGTCGCGGGCAGCACGTCGCCGTCGACGACCGGGGCGAACGGGACGAGCGCGTGTGCCGCCCGGCCCCACCGCCCGGCGTGGTCGGCCATGTGGCCCATGAGGGCGTCTCCGGCAGAGGGCAGCAGCCGGGGATCGACGGTGGGAAGGTCGGCCGGCTCGAGGCCGAGCTCGGCGGCGCATGCTCGGGTGATGTCTGCGGCAAGCCTGGGGGTGAAGAAGGTGCCGGGCACGCTTTGGGCGATGGCGCGGTGGAAAAGGCCCGCCGCCCGCGGCATCGCGAGCAAGGCGGCGACTGAGCCTCCTCCTGCGGACTGGCCGAAAACGGTCACGCGGTCCGGGTCTCCGCCGAATGCTCCGATGTTGGCCTGCACCCACTCGAGCGCAGCGACCTGGTCGAGCAGGCCGCGGTTGGGCGGCAGCCCTTCGACGTACCCGAAGCCCTCCAGCCCCACGCGGTAGTTGAAGGTCACCAGCACGACACCCTCGCGCGCGAGGTTGCTGCCGTCGTACTCAGGAAGGCCGGACATGCCGAACGTGTAGGCCCCGCCCTGGATCCACACCATGACGGGCAGCCGGGCGTTGAGATCCGCAGACCACACGTTGACCGTCAGCCACTCGTCGTCGTCGCCGTCTGCGGCGCCGCCGTCGTCGTCTGCGGCCATGGCGTCCATCCGGAAGACACCCGGCTGCGGAGGCGGGGGCCCGAAGGTCAGCGCATCGCGTATGCCGGCCCAGGCCTTGGCGGGCTCCGGTCGGCCGAACCGCACTGGGAGCTGCGCGTACGGGATGCCGCGAAAGACGGCGAGATCCGCTTCTGACGCGCCACGGACGCCGCCACCAGCCACCTCGATGTCGATGTGCACGCAGCAATGGTCACCATCTCGGCTTCGGCGGCGCCAGCCATTTCCCCCTGTAACGCGGCAGCGCAGGCTCGGATCTCGGTCGACTCGACCTGTCGCAGCGCCTGGAGCAGGCCAGCCGAGGAGTGTTGCGTCGGAGCGCGGGCGTGGTGTTGACCCCCAGATCACCTTGGCGGGCCCGGTGTCGCGACATCGCGGAGGCCGCCTGATGGGCCTGGCAAGGCTGCTCATCGAGGATCTGCCGCAGACACTGGCCGATATGGAGCACGGCACTTTTCGGAGTGGCGAGCCACTCCAGGGCCTGTTACGAAAGTGGCTGGTGTGACGTCGGCGTGTCGCCGGGCATGAGATGAGGCCTCCGCAGTAAGGCAGCAGGTGTTGAATCATCCGAGCCACTGCTGGAGGCCTCGTGTCCACGATGTCCGCCGCGTCCCGCCATGACCTGAACGACGCCCAGTGGTTCGTGTTGGAGCCATTGCTGCTGGTGCCGTCCGGGTGTGGTCGGCCGCGGCAGTGTCCGCTTCGGGTCTGATCGACAGGGTACGGCACCGCACGCGGACGGGGTGCCCGTGGCGGGATGTGCCCCAGAGGCACGGGCCGTGGTGGCGGGTGCACGCGCTGTTCGCGTGCTGGCAGGTGGTCGGCGTGAGAACGGCTCGAGTCGACGTTGATTGCGCAGGCGGATGTGGTCGGCACGTTGTCCTGGCGGCTGTCAATGGACTCGAGCACCTCGCGGGCTCACGCGCACGCCGCGGGCTCGAGGCGGGACAGCGTGGATCTGGTTGTGGGAGAACCGCCTCACCACGCGCTGGGCCGCTCTCGTCGCGGCTGGTCGACCTAGATGCACGTCGTGATCGACACCCGCTGTGGCGGTCTGCCGTTCCGGCTCACCCTGGCCAGGTCGGTGACTCACCCGAGATGATCCCGGTCCTTGACGCCATCCGGGTCGCCCCGCTCCGAACCCGGTCGTGCCCGCACCCGTCCCGATGAGGTGCTGGCTTCCAAGGCCTACGCCTCCCGCGCGAACCGCGTCTGACTGCGCCCGCGGGATCCGGGCCCGATCCCGCCGACCAAGCCGGCCACCGCCGACGCCGAGGCTCCACCGGTGGAGGGCCTCCGGGGTTCGACCCCGAGCGGTACAAAGACCGCACGCGGTCTTGTGCGGCATCAAGATCCTCAAACACCACCGCGGCTTCGCCACCCGGTACGACTAGCTCGCCGTCCGCTTCGCCGCGACCCGTTCACGTCGCGGTCATCGATCACTGGCTCAAACGGCTTTCGTAACAAGCCCTCGCGCAAAGTGCTGTCGATCACTACGACGCGGGCCTAGTACCGCTGGAGGTCGGGCTTGTGGACAACTCGGCTGTTTGCATCGGTTTGCTGTGGGTAGCGACGGACGACTGTCAGTGGTCGAACATATGTTTGAGTCATGAGCACGACAGTCCGCGACCAGGAGCGCCGAGAGGGCCCGCACGAGGGCGCCCCTTCGCCGGTGCAGGACTCAGGTGCGTCAGCGGGACCCGAGGGGGCGGCAAAACCACGTGAGGTCATGGACCCGGTGACCCAGCTGGCGTTGCTGGCGTCGGCTGAGCCGGGGGCGGGCGCGGAGCTGGAGGCTCTGCAGGGTTTGCCTGGACTCGCCGCCCGCCTGGCGTCGATCTCGGAGGAGATCTGGCTGATCGCTCGGTCGTACCCGACGTGGTGCATGCCGGAGGCGGGGGTGGGGGACGCGATCGAGCAGGCGCAGCGGGTGCGCGATGCCGCTCACACCCTGACGGCCGTGTTGGCGGGCGAGGTGACCTCGCGTGGTCTGGGGATGCGAGAAGGGCTCTCGCGCAACAACTGGATCGCGGCTCATGCGCCGGGCCTGGAGGGTGCCGGGGCGGCAGAGCTGACGGCCGTGGGTGCGGTGCTTGCCGAGCCGCGGTGGCGGGCCCTGGCCGAGATGGTGCGTTCGGGGGCGACGACGGTGGACCGGGCCGCGGTGATCGTGCGGTTCCACCAGGACGCGGTGACGTACGCCGAGCGCGAGCATCTCGAGGGTGTGGTCGACTCGATGGTGGAGCAGTCCGGGGTGCTGGGGGCGAAAGAGCTGCGTCGGGTGGTTGCTCGGGCGCGGGTCTCGCTGCGGCCGGCCGAGCAGGTGGAGGCCGAGGATGCCCGGATGCGGGCGGGTCGGTCGCTGTCTCGAGTGGGTCGCTCGGCGGGTCTGGTCGAGTATCGGCTGCGCCTGGATCCCGAGGGCGCGGCGGTGCTTGATGCCGCGATCGACCCACTGGCCCGGCCGCGGCCAGACCTGGACTGGGCAGAGCGTCCGGCGCCGTATCGGCACCCGGTGTGTGGGCACCTGATCCCCGAACCGGGGACCTGGGTCGATGATTCCGGGCCTGATCGCCGGCCCGGCGAACAAGGGCTAGCCGGAGAGCCGGATACGCACGCTGGGCTACCGGACGGGCGCTCTGTCGGGCCGGTGTGTGAGGTCTGCGCCGTGCCGGTGGCCGACCCGCGGCTGCCGGCGACACGGCGTGCTGACGCGCTGCTCGAGCTGGTCGCTCGGGCGGTGGCCGCCCCGATGGGCGTGACCCGGACCCCGCGGGCCAAGGTCGTCATCACGATGTCCTACGCGGCCCTGGTCGGGCTCNGGTTCCCGCGCAGTGGTGCGACGCCCACCATGTCATCCACTGGGTCGACGACGGGCCGACCGACCTGCTCAACGGGGCCCTGCTGTGCGGCCGCCACCACACCCGAGTCCACGAGCTCGGCCTCACAGCTGAGGTGACCCCATGGGAAGTCACCTGGCACCGGCCACCACCCCCGCAGACCCGCCCGACGGCCACGTCGACCTCATCGGTATCGGCGTCGACGGCATCCTCGGCGCGACCCGCCAAGACGATTACCAACACCGGGATCGGTCCCGCACCCCCCTGAGGTTCAAGGCCGAGCACCTGACGCGCTACGCATGGCGAGAACGACCGCGCGACGCTCACGGTTTCAGTCCGGGTGTACCGGCTTGCCCGTCCACTCGCTCATCCGCAGGATCGCCGACTGGACCTGTCGTCGAGCTCCCGGGACCACGCGCAAGGACGCCAGCGACGTAACACCAACGTCGAACCCCTCGGTTGAGAGGATGACCGGGTAGATCAGCATGAGTGGCATCGACTGATGTGCCTCCTCACCCGTAGTGAAGCCCGCGATCTCGTCCGCCCCGAACGTTCGTCCCCGGCCGAAGGCTTGACGGACCATGACTCCGTCGCCGCGCGCGAAGACGCCCACGCGTGCGCCTCCATACGTGAAGGCAATCCCGAGTGCGACACAGCCGGCACCGATCACGAGACCGCTCCCGTAGGCGCCCTTCGTCTCGCCCGGCTCGGCCGACGCTGTCAGCGCCACGACGCCCAGCAGGGCCAACATGAGGCCAAGCCCGATGACGAGGAATGACCACATCGATCGGACGGAGCGGCGAAACAGCAGGATCATGCGACGACCCTTGGCGCGCGCCGATGGGACCGCAGTGCGAGTCTGAAGGTGCATGAGCGGTTGTGGGTCACGCATCGGAGTCTCCCAGACGCCACGTCGGGCTGGTCCCCGTCCAGTATCCGGACCAGGCGTTTCGCTCGACGGGCGGGCACCCCTACCTTGAGCGTGTGATGAAGCGACTCGTGCCCACCGGCACGCTCATTATCGAATAGCGCGACGAGAGACCCTCGTCGCGCAGACCTCCCAACCCTTGGGGGGTCTTTTTGTTTCCCGATCCACCCATGAGGGAGACGTCGCGAGGCCACACCCGGCCGGACGGCATACGAGAAGAGCGCGAGTCGCAGCAGCAACCTGCACAGGCCGGACCGCCACCAGAGGTGGTCGGCGACCACTCCGAGATCGAGGACAATCAAGGTCATGGAAGCCCTGCACGTCTACGACACCACCCTGCGCGACGGCGCCCAACAGGAGGGGCTCAACCTCTCGGTGTCGGACAAGCTGGCCATTGCCGAGCTGCTCGACGACCTCGGGGTCGACTTCGTCGAGGGTGGCTGGCCCGGAGCGAACCCGAAGGACACCGAGTTCTTCGAGCGCGCCAAGACCGAGCTGCACCTGCGCAACGCGACCCTCGCAGCCTTCGGGGCGACCCGCCGTGCCGGTGGGACGGCGGCAGAGGACCCGCTGGTCCGCGCGCTCGTCGACTCGGGCGCATCAGTGGTCTGCCTCGTCGCGAAGTCGCACGTCCGGCACGTCGAGGAAGCCCTGCGCACGACGCTCGACGAGAACCTCGCCATGGTGCGTGACACCGTGAGCCACCTCGTCGGCCAAGGGCGCCGGGTCTTCCTCGACGCCGAGCACTTCTTCGACGGCTGGCACCTCGACCGCGACTACGCGCTGTCGGTGGTCCGAACGGCGCACGATGCCGGCGCCGAGGTCGTCGTGCTCTGCGACACCAACGGCGGCATGCTGCCGCACCAGGTCGAGCAGGTCGTCACCGACGTCATCGCCTCGACCGGGGCCCGGATCGGTGCGCACTGTCACAACGACACGGGCTGCGCGGCCGCGAACTCGGTCGCAGCCGTCCGCGCCGGCGCGACCCACGTCCAGGGCACGGTGAACGGCTACGGCGAGCGCACCGGGAACGCCGACCTCATCACGGTCGCAGCGAACCTCCAGTTCAAGCTCGGCCTCGACGCGATGGCGCCTGAGTCGTTCCGCCGGGCCATGCACATCGCCCACGCGATCAGCGAGGTCACCAACGTCCCCGCGTACAGCCGTCAGCCGTACGTCGGTGCGAGCGCCTTCGCGCACAAGGCGGGCCTGCACGCCAGCGCGCTGAAGGTCGACCCCGACCTCTACCAGCACATGGACCCTGCCCAGGTGGGCAACGGCATGCGCACGCTCGTCTCGGACATGGCCGGGCGGGCGAGCATCGAGCTCAAGGCCCGCGAGGCCGGGCTCGACCTGTCCGACCGCCCGGACGTCGTCGCCAAGGTGCTCGCCGAGGTCAAGGACCTCGAGCTGCGCGGGTGGACGTTCGACGCGGCCGACGCGACGGTCGAGCTCATGGTCCGTGAGGCGCTCCAGCCTGGCTGCACTCACTACTTCGAGGTCGAGTCCTGGAGGGTCATCACCGACTCCACTGGCTCGTTGGCCGTCGGCGACGCGACCTCAGAGGCCACGGTGAAGCTCCGCGCCGACGGGGCTCGCCTCATCGCCACCGGCGAGGGCAACGGTCCGGTCAACGCGCTCGACCACGCACTGCGCGACGCCCTGACCCGTGCGTACCCCGAGATCGAGAAGCTCGAGCTCATCGACTTCAAGGTCCGCATCCTCGACGCGTCCCACGGCACCGACGCGATCACGCGTGTGCTCATCGAGACGTCGGACGGCGAGACGTCGTGGGACACCATCGGCGTCGCGGGCTCGATCCTCGCCGCATCGTGGCGGGCACTGACCGACGGCATCGTGCACGGCCTGCTCCGTCAGGGAGTGCCCATCCGCTGAGCCAGGGCGGCCAGCCAGACAGGCGCCTCGCCGCGGAACGCCTCGGGACCACGGCTCGGCGCACCCTCGGGGATCGCGCCGAGCAGGCCTTCGGGGAGCGATGCGAGGTACTCGCGATTCGTCGTCTCAACCGTGCTCGGCTCCTGCGGCCAAGCGCCCAGCACAATGCCGGAGCAGTCAATCCCCCTGTGCGCCAGGGCCTCTCGTGTCAACATCGTGTGGTTCAGTGTGCCCAGCCCACTGCGGGCCACGACGACGATCCCCGCTCCCGGCAGCGCTTTCGCAAGGTCCGCCAGCGTCTCAGCCGCCTCGGTGAGCTCGACGAGCAGCCCGCCCGCACCCTCCACGAGCACATGGTCGTGTGTCGCGGCGAGCTGTGCGACCGTCGCGAGGTGCTCTGCGAGCGTGGGGAGGCCCGCGCCCTCGAGTGCCGCGGCGGGGCGCGGTGCCATCGGTGCCCTGAGCCGCACCCCCTCGTGGCTGGACACACCCGCCAGTCGGGCCACCTCGGCCATGTCGCCGGGCTCGCCCGGCTCGACGCCAGTCTGGGTGGGCTTGTATGCCGTCACGCTGCGTCCCACGGACACCAGCAGTGCCGCGAGCGCCGCCGTTGCGACGGTCTTGCCGACCTCGGTATCGGTCCCGGTGACGACGACCACAGTGGGCAGCCTCATGCCGGTCACCGGGGGAGCGAGCCGGGTGTGCGGGTGCTCGCGCCGTTGGCGAGGACGCGGCCCGGGACCGGGCTCGCGACGGTGGCGACCAGGGCCGCGGCCTCGGCGACCTCCGACGTCGACAGGTCCGCTCGAGCTGTGATGCGCAGGCGGGAGACGCCGTCCGGGACGCTGGGCGGGCGGAAGCACCCGACGAGCACGCCGTGCTGTCGCAGGGTGAGCGCCGCGGACACGGCCGCGTCGGGGCTGGGCATCGGCAGTGACTGCACGGCGCCGACAGCGCGGTCGATGCCACAGATGGAGGCGATCGTCCGCGCGTTGGCCCGCACGGCGGCGGACAGCGTCGGGTCGTCCGAGATGATGTCTGCGGCCGTCAGGGCTGCCCCCGCTGCAGCCGGAGCGAGGCCGGTGTCGAAGATGAAGGTGCGCGCCGTGTTCACGAGGTGGTCGCGGACGGCTACGGGGGCCAGCACGGCACCGCCCTGCGACCCGAGCGCCTTGGACAGCGTGATGGTGAGCACGACGTTCGGGCTCCCGACGAGTCCGAGCTCGTCGACCAGGCCCCGCCCGTGGCCGGCGACGCCGATCCCGTGGGCTTCGTCGACGACGAGCAGGGCGTCGTGCCGACGGCAGACCTCGACGAGCTCGAGGAGCGGTGCCGCATCACCGAGGACCGAGTAGATCGACTCGACGGCCACGACGACGCGCGCTCCGGCGCGAAGCCGGAGCTGGCTGTCGAGAGCCGCCGGGTCGTTGTGAGCAAAGGTCGCGTAGGGCACTCGCGACATGCGCGCCGCATCGTGCAGCGAGGCGTGTGCATGTGCGTCGAGCAGGATCTCCGCCCCGCGCCCGCTGAGCGCGGTGAGCACGCCGAGGTTGGCTGCATACCCAGTGGAGAAGGCGAGGGCGCTCGGCTGGCCGGTCAGGCGGCAGAGCGCCGCCTCCAGCTCGCGATGGACCGGGAGCGTGCCGGTGACGAGGCGGCTGGCCGTGGCCGAGGCGCCGTACCGCTCGAGCGCCTCGTGCGCTCCGGCGACCACCCGTGCGTCCTGGGAGAGCCCCAGGTAGTCGTTCGAGGCGAGGTCGAGGATGTCGTGCGCACCAGCGAGGCGGCCACCGAGCCGCAGGACGGGGTCCTGCCGCTCGACCCCCCTCTGCGTCCGCAGGGCCGCGCGCTCGCGCAGCCAGCCGTCCCACACGCTCGACGTCACGAGTGCACCTCCTCGATGGCGCCGACGAGAGCATCGGCGATGGTCCGGACGTCGTCGTCGCCGCAGACGTAAGGCGGCATGGTGTAGACGAGGTCGCGGAACGGTCGTACCCACACGCCGCGCTCGAGCGCAGCGCGGGTCACGCGGGTCACGTCGACGGGCCGGTCGAGCTGGACCACACCGACGGCGCCGAGCGTGCGGACGTCGCGCACGCTGTCCAGTTCCGTTGCAGGAGAAAGGAACTCATTCAGGGCACGACCAACGCGTGACACGTTGTCCGTCCACCCGCACTCGACGAGGTCGAGGGAGGCGTCGGCGACTGCACACGCGAGCGGGTTCGCCATGAACGTCGGGCCGTGCAGCAGCGCGCGGAACTCCGAGCGCGTGATCGCGGCACCTACCGCGCTTGATGTGAGCACCGCTGCGAGAGTGAGGTATCCGCCGGTGAGCGCCTTGCCCACGCACATCACGTCAGGTGCCACTCCTGCCCACTCGGTCGCGAAGAGCCTTCCCGTGCGGCCGAATCCGGTCGCGATCTCGTCGACAACCAACAGCAGGCCGTGCTCGTCCGCGACGTCTCGCATGACCCGAAGGGCGTGTGGGTGGTAGACGTGCATCCCTCCGGCGCCCTGCAGCACCGGCTCGACGACGATCGCCGCCAGGTCGTCGGTGTGCCGTCGCGCCAGGTCGCGGAACTCGGCCTCCCAGGCGGTCTGTGCCTGCTCGTCCACCTGCCACCGGTGGGTGAACCGGGCGGCTGGTGGCCGCGGTGCGAAGACCTGCCTGGCGAGAGCACCGGGAAAGGCCGAGTGCATCCCGTCCACCGGGTCGCAGACGCTCATCGCGGCGAAGGTGTCGCCGTGGTAGCCGCCCCGGACGGTGAGGAAGTGCTGTCGGCGCGGTCTGCCGGTCGCGGCCTGGTACTGGAGGCTGAGCTTGAGGGCCACCTCCACGGAGACCGAGCCCGAGTCGGCGAAGAAGACATGGGCCATCGGACCCGGCGCCAAGGCCACGAGGCGCTCGGCGAGGGCGACTGCGGGCTCGTGGGTCAGACCGCCGAACATGACATGGCTGAAGCGCTCGATCTGCGCGTGCGCCGCGGCATCGAGCGCCGGGTGGCGGTACCCGTGGATCGCGCACCACCAGGAGGCCATCGCGTCCACGGCCTCGAACCGCGTTCCGTCAGCCGCACTGAGCCCGAGCCGGACCCCTTTGGCCGACCGGACGGCATACGGCTCGGGACCGTCGAGAGGGGCGTAAGGGTGCCAGACGAGACCTCGGTCGCGCTGCACGACCGAAGGGGCGAGGGTTGCGGCCGGCCCCGGCCGGGGGTCACGCATTGGGCAGCAGGTCCGTCCCGGCTCCACGTCGTCGCTTGGCCGGGTCGTGGTCGGTCGCTGTATTCGAGAGCCCGCCGGACTGATCGACGCCATCGCCGGGGCCGATGTCCTCATTCGATCCCAGCACGACGAAGCCGTTGTCTCGGATCAGCTCGAGGTCTGCCTCGGCAGCCTGGCCCTCGGACGTGAGGTAGTCGCCGAGGAAGATGGAGTTGGCCACGTGCAGAGCAAGAGCCTGCAGCGACCGGAGATGCATCTCGCGGCCGCCGGCGATGCGAATCTCCTTGTCGGGGCACACGAACCGCGCCATCGTGAGGATCTTGAGGCAGCGCGACGGTGTCAGCTCCCAGGTGCCTTCGAGCGGCGTCCCGTCGAAGGGCATGAGGAAGTTCACGGGGATCGAGTCGGAGTCGAGCGCCTTGAGCGCGAACAGCGCCTCGACGAGCTGCTCGTCGGTCTCGCCGAGCCCGGCGATGAGGCCGGAGCAGGGGGAGAGGCCGGCGCCCTTGGCCTTGGTCACGGTGTCGACGCGGTCGGCGTACGTGTGGGTCGAGACGATCTCGTCGTGGTGCGACTCGGCCGTGTTGATGTTGTGGTTGTAGGCGTCGACGCCTGCCTCGCGGAGGCGTTCCGCCTGGCCGTCCTTGAGCAGGCCGAGGCAGGCACACACCTCGACCTGTGGGTGCTCGGTCTTGAGGGCGCCGACCATGCCGGCGACCCGCTCGATGTCACGGTCGGTGGGGCCGCGCCCGCTGGAGACCATGCAGACCCGGGTCGCGCCTCCACGCAGGCCCGCCTCGGCCTGGGCGACGGCCTCGTCAGCGCGCAGCCAGGTGTACCGGAGGATGTCGGCCGTCGAGCCGAGCCGCTGAGAGCAGTAGTGGCAGTCCTCCGGGCACAGACCAGACTTGAGGTTGACGAGGTAGTTGACCTTGACCGTGTTGCCGAAGTGCTTGCGGCGCAGGCGTGCTGCCGCCCCGACCAGTGCCAGGAGCTCGTCGTCGGTGGCTCGGAGCACGTCGAGCGCGTCGTCAGGCGTCGCGGGCGTGCCGGCGAGCACGGCGTCGGCGAGGTCCTCGAAACGGCGGGTCATGCGGGCTCCTTGCGCTCGGCGTTGAACGGTGTTCAACTTGAACAGTGTTCAGTATGCCGGGTGGCTAGGCTCGGCTGTCAACGCGACGGGAGCAGGGGGTGGGGTGACATGGCACTGAGCCGGGACCAGGTCGTCGGCACCGCCGTGGACCTGCTGCGCCGCTATGGCCTCGCCGATCTCACGATGCGCCGGCTCGCGCGCGAGCTCGGCGTCGCGCCCGGAGCCATCTACTGGCACGTGGCGAACAAGCAGGAGTTGCTGGTCGAGGTCGCCGACGTCCTGCTCGCCCGGATTCCCGAGCCGAGCCCGGACCAGCCGCCGCGCGAGGCCCTGGCGAGCCTTGCGGTCGCCATCCGGGAGGCGCTCGTGCAGGTCCCCGACGGCGCCGACGTCGTGGCCCTGGCCTATGCCGTCGAGCCCGGGCGGCCGTTGCGTGACCTGGCGACGCTCGTCGCACGCGCTGGAGTCCCCGTTGGGGAGCGCGACGCGGTCGCTGGCCTCGTGCTGAACCACATTCTGGGATCCGTTGCGGCGCAACAGAACCGGTCGCTGGCCGCCGAGGTCGATCCGGACGCTGTCGTGGTCGACACGATAGGCGAGCTGAAGGCGTTCGAGGTCGGCCTGGGCGTGATCGTCCGTGGCCTGACGGCCCACTAGACGCGCGAAAGTGCTGGGCGGCTCAGGCCCCGCCCAGCACCACCCCCCTGCAAGGAGTGGATGTCGTCGACGCGCGTGCCTGTACCTTCGCCGACACCCTTCAGAGCGCGTCGGCTCCGATCTGATACGTCCGTGATGCCAGAGTGAGGGATGCCTCTCACCCGGTCCCACCCATGGTTCGGCGTCGTCCTCGACGCGCCCGACGCGTCGGAGCTCGCACACTTCTACCAGCAGCTCCTCGGCTGGACGCTCTACAAGGACTCCGCCGAGTGGGCGACGCTCGCCCCGGACGACACGTCCGGGTACAACCTGTCCTTCCAGCGCGAGCCGAACTACGTCAGGCCCGTGTGGCCGAGCCGCCCCGGGGAGCCGCTGATGATGATCCATCTCGACATCGAGGTGGACGACCTCGATGACGCCACTGCGTATGCCGTGAGCGTCGGCGCCCAGGTGGCCGAGTTCCAGCCCCAGCACGACGTCCGGGTCTGCTACGACCCGGCCGGGCACCCGTTCTGCCTCTACGTCGACGACTGAGCTCACGCGATGTGCACGACCTGGCCGTTGCGCGGGAGCGTGCGGTCGAAGGTGATGGGGACCGGTCGAGCGTGCTCGGGGTCCGTCCCGTCGAAGGCTTGCACGTGAACGTGGGGTTCGGTGCTGTTGCCGGAGTTGCCGCATCTTCCGATGACCTGCCCGATGTGCAGCGCCTGGCCAGGCTGGACCCGCACACTGTCCCGCTGGAGGTGGCACAGGGCCACGACGACCCCGGAGCGCGTGGCGATCAGCACATGGTTGCCGGCGAGAGCCGGCCAGCCCGCCGCCGCCCGTCGGCGCTGCGTGAGTGCGTAGCCGACGGACGGCAGTCCCCGAAAGGCGTGGTGGTCCTCCGCCCGGTCGTCCACTGTGAGGATGGATCCCTCGACCGGGGCGAGCACCGGCTGGCCGAAACCCGGGAAGCGGTCTGGTGACTCGCTCCGGACGAGCGTCGAGAGCCTCACGGGGGCCGACCTGCCGTCGTCGCCTACGGGCACGAAGTCGATGGCGTACGAGCTGGCGAATGCCGTGGTGCCGTGGCTGGGAACACGGTTGGCGGGGCTGTTCTGGACCAGCCACCGTCCGCGGAACGGAAATGCCAGGTCCAAGGCCTCGCCCACGGCAGCGAATCCAGCGCCGAGTCAGTCGGTCTGTGGCTGCGGCTTGAACCGGCGAACCTCGTGGGGCCAGCCGCACGCCTCCGCGATCTTTCCCGCCCACATCGTGGCGGTCTCGTCGTCGGCCACGTCCACGACGGCGAAGCCGCCCAGGAACTCCTTGGTCTCGACGTAGGGTCCGTCAGTGATCAACGGGGTGCCGTTGGTGGGGTCCGCGCTGTAGACCGGGCCGTCCTCCTCCTCCAGTCCTCCGGCGAAGACATACACGCCGGCAGCCTTCATCTCGTTCACGACCGCCATGGCGAGCGGTCCGCGACCGCGGAACCACTCTTCGGTGTGGTCGCCCACCCACTGCTGGTTGAAGTAGAGGAGGTACTCGGTCACAACGGCTCCTTCTGCTCTGGCAGACCGGGTTGGTCCGCGTTCATACCTACTCCACGAACAGCGACACGCGAATCCGACACAGTGGCACCGGAAGATGTCGGTCCGGACATCGGAGTCGGGCGATCAGGCGCCGTCGTAGGCCGCCTGAAGCTCGGCGACGTCGATCTTGCCCATCTTCAGCATCGCCTGGCAGACCCGCAGGTTGGCCGCGGTGGTGTAGTCACCCGACAGCTCCTCGAGCTCGCGGGGGATGACCTGCCACGAGACTCCGAACTTGTCCTTGCACCAGCCACAAGGACCAGGCTCGCCGCCGTCTGCGGTGAGGATCTCCCAGTACCGGTCCACCTCGTCCTGCCCGTCGACGCGCAGATAGAAGGAGAACGCTTCGTTGAGCTGGAACTCCGGTCCGGCGTTGAGCCCGGTCACCTCGTGTCCGGCGACGGTGAACTCCACGACCTCAGCGATGGAGCTGTCGGGCTCGGCGCGGGCCGTGAACACTCTCGTGACGGCCGAGTTCGGGATGTGATCGGCGTAGAAGTTGGCAGCCTCGACGGCCTTGTCGTTTCCGAACCACAGGTGCGTGCGTACCGATGCCATGTGCGTCTCCTCACGTCCGGGACCCTCCCGACCGGGTCCGGTCAGGACAGTATTCACCGAGCCGGTGCTCGATCCGGGCCGCGTGACCGCGCGATCGGCGCGAATGACCGGGCGACACCGTGGCCATGCAAAACCGGGTGCATCGTCGCTGCCTTCTGAGGTTGGATCCCTACGTGATGAGCTATCCGCTCCTCGACGTGCGGGTCAGCACGCCGACGCTGGAGCTGCGCAGCGCCACGGACGAGCTGCTGGACCAGCTCGCCGACCTCGTGCGCTCGGGCAAGACCCATGCCGACCCGGCCCCGTACGACGACCCGATGTCGTTCTATGAGACCGACCCCGATCTACGCGTCGCCAACTGGCTCCGGGCGATCTGGCGTGGCCGCGGCAGGGTCGAGCCGGACGCCTGGCGGCTCTACTTCGTGGTCATGGTCGACGGCCGGCCCGTCGGCGAACAGACGCTGACCGGGGTGAGCTTCTCCACCCTCGGGACGGTCACCACCTTCTCCTGGCTGTCGGTCGACCAGCGCGGCCGGGGGATCGGACGCGAGATGCGCGAGGCGGTCCTGCACCTCGCCTTCGACGGCCTCGGGGCGAAGGAGGCATCCAGCGACGCCTTCGTCGACAACCCAGGCTCCAACGCGATCTCGCGGGGACTCGGTTACGACCCCAACGGGTTCGACTGGGCGACCAGGCAAGGGGAGCCTGCCTTGCTCAACCGGTGGCGGCTCACCAGAGACGGCTGGGGGAAGCGACGCCGGGACGACATCCAGCTCCACAACGTCGAGGCCTGTCACGCCCTGCTGCCCTTGTCCTGACAGTACAGAGCGGCGTGTGCCAGGACTCACTCGGGTCGGCTCGGCGAGCTGAGCAGGATGCCGTCACAGGCGGCGACCAAGCGCTCGCGCAGCGCCTGGCCGCGCGCGGCGAAGGCGCGCTGCTCGGCGGCATACTGCGCCTTGCCCTCGGCCGTCTCGATGAGCACGGGCTCGTAGCCGATCTCGCGCAGGTCGTACGGCGCCGCGCGCATGTCGAGCCCGCGGATGTCCCGCGCGAGCTCGAAGCAGTCCATGACGAGGTCGCTCGGCATGGCCGGCACGAGCTTGTGCGCCCACTTGTAGAGGTCCATCCCGGCATGGAGGCAGCCAGGCTGTTCGTATGCCGTCTGGTCGGCTCGCGTGGGCGACAACGAGTTTCGTGGAGCTGCGGCCTCGGTGAAGAAGCGGTAGGCGTCGTAGTGCGAGCAGGCGATCTGATGGTTCTCGACGACGGCGTCGGTGCCGTCCTGGCCCAGGCGCAGCGGCCAGTCCGAGTGCCGGACGTCCGACTGGTCGAGGCGGTAGACCATCGCCCACTCGTGCATGCCGAAGCACCCGAAGCGTCCCTGCCGTGCAGCGGTCCTCGAGACGAGCTCACGCACGAACCGGAGCGTCTCACCGCGGTCGGCGACAAAGGCCTCGACATCGACCCCCACGACGTCCCCGATGGTTCGGTAGAACCGCCAGTCGCGATGCGGAGCGCGATGAGCGGCCTCGAGGGCCACACCTGCGCCGGGGTGCCACCGGCGGAGCTGGGCCGGCTTGAAGGAGTAGTACGTGAACAGGAAGTCCTCGACCGGGTGCTTGCGGTGGTCCTGCCGCCGCGCGAGGTGCGCAGACGTGGCTTCGTCGACGCGGGCCGCATGGGCTGCCGCGCGCTCGCGCCACTCGGTCTGGGTCAGGATCTGCACCCGTCGAGCGTAGGCGTGCGGCGGCAACCGACCCAAACTCCCCGAGCCGAGCAACGGATCGTCCGGTCCCGCAACGTCTTTCATCCAGGCGAAGTGAAGACGCGAGCCGCCCTCAGGGGTCACCATCGACCCATGACCGGTGTCGAGGGCAAGGTCGTCCTGCTCACAGGCGGGACCATGGGGATCGGGGCAGCTCTCGCGGAGGCGTTCCGGGACGCCCACGCAGAGCTCGTCGTCTCGGCGCGACACGTCGAGGATGCGACGGACGACCACACCGAGGTGCGGGCCGACGTGGGTGTGTCCGAGGACCGGGAGCGGCTCGTGGCGGAAGTCGTCGCACGCCATGGCCGCATCGACGTCCTCGTGAACAACGCCGGCTACGCCCAGGCCGGCCCCGCCGAGAACGAACCGCTCGACGGCATCGCTCGGACCGTGGAGACCAACCTCGTCGGCGCGATGCACCTGTGCCAGCTCGCAGCCGAGCACATGGCCGACAGCGGGGCCGGCAGCATCGTCAACGTCGCGTCGGTCTCGGCGTTCGCAGTGATGGACCGGTACGGCCTCGCTTCCTACACGGCCAGCAAGGCCGGACTCGTCGCGCTGACGAGGGAGCTTGCGTACCAATGGGGCCCGCGCGGCATTCGGGTGAATGCCGTGTCACCCGGATGGTTCCCGACGCGGATGAACGGCTTCCTCGAAGACGGCGACCAGCGGGCCTGGATCGACGCCCACACCTCGCTCCGGCGCCCGGGCTTGGTCGGTGAGATGGTCGGGCCGGTGCTGTTCCTCGCGGGCGAGGACGCGTCGTACGTGACCGGTCAGACCCTGCGCGTCGACGGCGGCTGGGTCTGACGGTCGGGATGATGGGTGCATGGCCGAGGAGACACCAACGCAGCTGGTCCACCGCCTGACGACCTACACGGACAATGACTGGACGGCGCCCCATCCGGACGAGCGGGTCGTGCGGGGATTCGAGCCGAACGACCGCGCGCACCGTCCCCGCCACTACAAGCACTACGACGAGAACCTGCCGCGCGTGGCCCTTCCGCGGGACCTCCGACCCGCGCCCACGCCTGCGCTGGACGTCCTGTCCGGCTCGGTCGCCGTGTCGCGGCAGCCGGCCGACCTGCACTCGCTCGCGCGGCTGCTCTTCCTCTCGGCAGGCGTGACGCGCACCTCGGAGTACCACGGCAACCCGATGGTGTACCGCGCCGCCGGCTCCGCGGGAGCCCGATTCCCACTCGAGCTCTACGTCGTCGTCCCGCAGGACACGACCGAGCCCCTGCCACCCGGAGTGCACTGGTATGACCCGGCCGAGCACGCGCTCGTGACGACGGGCCCCCCACCGTCGGGCGACACGCCATCGGTCGTCGTCACCGGGATCCCGTGGCGCACCGGATGGCGCTACCGCGAGCGCGGGTTCAGGCACATCTACTGGGACGCGGGGACGAT
Organism: Intrasporangium mesophilum; assembly: GCF_054783095.1. Taxonomy (NCBI): domain Bacteria; kingdom Bacillati; phylum Actinomycetota; class Actinomycetes; order Micrococcales; family Intrasporangiaceae; genus Intrasporangium; species Intrasporangium mesophilum. Next base: position 84,404 of record NZ_BAAGRF010000010.1, read on the forward strand.
GCTCTCCCAGCTGCTCGCCGTGGCCGACTCGGCGGGCCTCGCTGCCGGGCTGCACCTGGACTTCCCGGACCGCGAGCTCGCCGACCTCGTCGGGGCGGACGGCACCGACGAGTTCCCGGTGGCTGTGGTGGCACTCGGCGAGGGCGTCCCCGCATCGACGCCGGCCGGCCCGGCTGACGACGGCGACCTCGACGCCGACGGTCACGTGTTCCCGCTCGTGACCAGCGCCCAGCGTGCCGGCGACCGCGAGGCGTGGGGCCCGGAGCTCGGACGGGGCGAGCCGGTCCGAGTCGCCGCCGCGGTCCCCGCCGCCGACCGCGACCGCACCATCGACGACATCGTGCTCGGGCGCGGCTCGATCCGCAGGCTGGACCCCAGTCGGTCGATCCCCGAGGCATTGCTGGCAGACACCATGGCCGTCGCGATGCGTGGCATCGACGTCCCACACTGGGTGGCGGTCAACGCGGTCGACGACGTCGCCTCCGGCGTGTACCGGTGGCCCGACTTGCGCAACGCCGTCAGGAGTGTCGACGAGACCACGATGCGCCACGAGCTCTACGTCGCCGCCCTCGAGCAGGGACTCGCGAAAGACGCTGCGTACGTGGCGATCTCGGCGGTCGACCTCAAGAAGCTCGATGACCATGCGTACCGTGAGGTGCAGCTCGCCAGCGGCCTGGTGGAGGGGCGGCTCCACCTCGTCGCCGGGGCGCTCGGCGCCGCCGCGAGCGGCATGACCTTCATCGACTCGGCAGTCCCCGCGCTCCTCGGCGAGGACGGGCCGCAGGGCCTCGGTGACGACCTCGCCTGCCTGCTGTGGACCTGTGTCGGCTTCGGGGAGTACCGGTCGGGTCGCGCAGGGACACCGGGTGCGCCGACACGGGTGACCATCGTCGAGCCGCGGTGACTCGGTCGTAGGCTGGGGCCCGTGCGCATCGCGAGGTACACGACCGGGGACGACCCGGCATACGGCATCGTCCAGGGCGACCCCGGTAGTGAGGTGATCACGCCGCTGGCCGGAGACCCGCTGTACGTCGGCCTGCAGCCCAGCGGCGCCGGTCCTGTCCTGCTCGAGGACGTCCGCCTGCTGGCGCCGGTGATCCCGCGGTCGAAAGTCGTGGCGATCGGCAAGAACTACGCCGACCACGCCGCCGAGATGGGCGGCGAGGCACCGGCCGAGCCGATGATGTTCTTCAAGCCCAACACCTCGGTCGTCGGCCCGTTCGACCCGGTCGTGCTGCCAGCGGGGAGCAGCGAGGTCTCCTACGAGGGTGAGCTCGCCGTCGTCATCAAGACGATCACCAAGGGCGTCAAGGCCGAGAACGCCGCCGAGTGCATCTACGGCTACACCATCGCCAACGACGTGACCGCCCGCGACTGGCAGCGCAGCGACGGGCAATGGGCCCGCGCGAAGGGTTTCGACACGAGCTGCCCGCTCGGCCCGTGGATCGAGACCGAGCTGGACCCCGCCGACCTGCACATCACCACGACCCTCGCCGGCGAGGTGCGCCAGGACGGCACGACCGCGGACATGGTGCATGGCATCGGCGCCATCATCGAGCACGCATCGGCGGCCTTCACGCTGCTGCCGGGCGACGTCATCCTCACCGGCACACCGGCCGGAGTCGGCCTCGTCGAGGCCGGCCAGCAGGTCACCGTGGAGATCGAGGGCATCGGGTCGCTGACCAACACCTTCGTGCGTCGGTAGCTCTCTCTGTGACCCCCTCTGTGACCCCCTCTGTGACCCCCTCTGTGACCCCCTCTGTGACCCCCTCTGTGACCCCCTCTGTGACCCCCTCTGTGACCCCCACGGTGGCCCTCTCGACGGCCACTAGGCTGGTCGCACCATGAGCGAGGACACAGCAGGTATGCCGAGCAGTTCCCTTCCCGACGCGAGCCAGGTCGAGGTGCGGCCCGCTCCAGAGCCGCGCCGGAGCACGTCCGACGGCCGGGGCCCGGTCCGCACCCGGGTGGCCCCGAGCCCGACGGGCGACCCCCACGTCGGCACGGCATACATGTCGCTGTTCAACCTCGCCTTCACCCGCCAGCAGGGCGGGCAGTTCGTGCTGCGGGTCGAGGACACCGACCGCGCCCGCTTCCGCGAGGACAGCGAGGCCCAGCTGTACGACACCCTGGCCTGGCTCGGCCTCCACTGGGACGAGGGGCCCGACATCGGCGGCCCCTTCGCTCCCTACCGCCAGTCGGAGCGGCTGGAGACGTACCGTCCCTACGTCGACAGGCTCGTCGAGTCCGGCAACGCCTACTACTGCTGGTGCTCCAAGGAGCGCCTCGACCAGATGCGCGAGGTCCAGCAGAAGACGAAGCAGCCGACCGGCTACGACCGGCTCTGTCTCGGCAAGACCCGCGAGGAGCGTGCCGCCCTGCCTGGCTTCACCGAGACGCCGGTCGTGCGGATGCTCATCCCCGACGACGTGCCGCTCGCCTTCGACGACGTCATCCGGGGCAAGGTCTCCGCCCCGACGCCCGACGACCAGGTGATCCTCAAGGCCGACGGCTTCCCCACCTACCACCTCGCGGTCGTCGTCGACGACCACGAGATGGGCATCACCCATGTCGTGCGCGGCGAGGAGTGGATCAGCTCGACGCCGAAGCACATTCTGCTGTACCGGTGGCTCGGGCTCGAGCCGCCGAAGTTCGCGCACATGCCCCTGCTCCGCAACACCGACAAGTCCAAGATCTCCAAGCGCAAGAACCCCGCAGCCCGCCTGACCTGGTTCCGCGAGCAGGGCTACCTGCCCGAAGCCCTGGTGAACTTCCTTGCACTGCTTGCCTATCCGCCACAGCAGGACGTCGAGGGCAACGACGTCGAGGTGTTCACGTTCGACGAGTTCAGCCGCACGTTCGACTGGGCGAAGGTCAACCCCATCGGCCCGATCTTCGACCTCAAGAAGCTCGAGTGGCTCAACGGCGTCTACATCCGCTCCCTCGACATCGGGGACTTCGCCGGCCGCCTCCTGCCTTACCTCCAGGACGCCGGCATCCTCGGCGACAACCCGTCCCTCGGCGAGCTGGGGCGGCTCAAGGCCGTCGCCGAGCTGATCCAGCCACGGATGGCCCTGCTCACCGAGGCGTCCGCTCTCGTCAGCCCCTTCTTCGTGGCCGACGACCAGCTCGAGATCGCGGACGACGCCCGGGCGACGCTCAAGGACGACTCGGCGCAGGTCCTCGACGCCGCCCTGCACGTGCTCGGCGACATCGACGACCACGGCCGCGCCGTGCTCGGCACCGGCAGCGCCTGGAACGCCCCGACCATCGAGGGAGCCCTGCGAGCAGCGATCGTCGACGGTCTCGGCATCAAGCCGCGATCCGCCTTCGGCCCCCTGCGCACCGCCGTCTCCGGGGCACGGATCTCGCCGCCGCTGTTCGAGTCGATGGAGATCCTCGGCAAGACCTCGACACTGAGCCGTCTTCGCGCGCTTCGCGACTCGCTGTGATGTCGAGACTGGTGTGAGCGACCCCGTCTGGCCGTTGCACGGCATACGCGTGCGTGGGACCGGTCTGGACCTACGCGTCATGGTCGAGGCAGACCTGCTGACCGTCCGGGCGCCCCTGCCCGACGACCTCGACGGGGTGGGGGCCGCCCTGCCGCTCTTCGGGATGGAGGCTGGGCGATGACGGCCCACACGCTGGACGGGGTCCTCGACGGGTCCAAGGGGCTGCTGCTCGACCTCGACGACACCATCGTCGACACCCAGCAGGCCATGGTGGTCGCAGGCACCGACGCGGCCGCGGCGATCTGGCCGGAGCGTTCCGACCATCGCGCCATGGCGCAGCGGTACTACAACGACCCCGAGCGGTGGTTCGCGCGGTATGCCGCCGGCGACCTCGCGTTCGACGCGATGCGGGAGGGGCGGCTGCGCGAGGTCGCCCGGGCCTACGGGGTCGAGCTGCCGGACGGTGCGCACCTGGCCTACGAGGACGCCTACGCGCCGGCCTTCCGCCTCGCACAACGGCTGTTTCCTGACACTCCGGGCCTGCTCACGGCGGCCGAGACCGCCGGGCTGCCGGTCGCCCTGCTCACCAACTCCGCGGAGGCGCCGACCCGAGTCAAGCTCGAGGCAGTCGGCCTGCACGAGCGGTTCGACATCGTCGTGACGACCGACACGCTCGGCTTCGGCAAGCCGGACCCGCGGGTCTACCTCGAGGCCTGCCGGCTGCTGGACCTGGCGCCCGAGGAGGTCGTCTGTATCGGCGACAACCTCGAGTGGGACGTCCTCGGGGCGCAGGCAGCCGGGCTGCGCGGGCTGTGGCTGGACCGCGCCGGCGCCGGCACGGTGGCGGACGTGGCGGACGTGGCGACCGTGCGCTCACTCGACGAGGTCGCGGCCGCGCTCACCGACCGATTTGGGAGACCGCCCGTCGACCGGTAGTATTCCTCTTCGGTTCACCCCGCAGAATGGCCCTCGGGCGCGCTGGGGAGTGAAACCCCTTGGGGTATGGTGTAATTGGCAACACTACGGATTCTGGTTCCGTCATTCTAGGTTCGAGTCCTGGTACCCCAGCTCCGGTCCACGCCAGGTGGGCCGATTCGGAGAAATCAAGCCGCCACGGTAAGGTTCTCTCCTGTGCCGAGTCTGCTCGGCACCGCTCACGGCCCCGTTGTGTAGCGGCCTAGCACGCCGCCCTCTCAAGGCGGTAGCGCGGGTTCGAATCCCGTCGGGGCTACGTGTCAGAGCTCCCCGGATCCCCCTAGGGTCCGGGGAGCTTCTGTATGCCGGCGGGCCCGGATTCCGGCCATGGCGAGCTCGCGCATCGACGCGCCCGGCAGGTATGCCGCGGTCAGCGCCAGGCCGATCCGTGGCAGCGCCGCCTCGTCGGGAAACACGAGATGGACCGGCTCGCTGCGCGGTGAGAACTTCTGCTTGAAGCTCTCGAGGGAGCGGAAGCCGTAGAGGGGCTCGAGGGCCTCGCCGAGCGTGCCGAGCAGCCGGTCGAGCGGCTCGCTGTCGGCGCCGCCCGCCCCGGCGTGGGCCAGCGGTGCACCCGAGAGCGAGACGACCTCGGCGCCTCGGTCCTTGAAGGACAGGCAGGCGCTCGCGATGAGGAACTCGGTGACCGGGCGGAAGCCGTCGGGGAGCCGGCGCATGACATCCAGCGTCCAGCCGCGCACGTGACCTCCAGGCGAGTAGACCGGGAGCCAGGACGTGATGCCGTGCACCGTCGAGTCCGCGTCGACGGCGAGCCCGACGAGGGTGTCCGGGTCGAGCGCCTCGTCCACGCCGCCGAGCGTGAAGCCCATCTCGGGCAGACCCTTGTCACCCACCCACACCTCGGAGATCGCCCTGACCTGGGTGATGATGCCGCGCGGCATCGAGGCGAGGTGGCCCTCGCGGTAGGTGATGCCCTCCTTGGCGGCCCGGTTGAGCGCCGTCCGCACGTCCTGCCACTTCTTGCCCCGGAACTCGAGCGTGGGCAGGTCGATGATCGCCTCCTCGGCGACGAGGACGTCGCGACGGCCGCTCGCGCGGCCCCAGTCGAGGACCTCGTCGGTGACGGAGAAGAAGCAGCTCAGCTCGCCGGCGGCCTCGCGGTCGTCGGCGAAGGCGCCCAGGACCGCGGCTCGAGCGGCCGCGTCGGTGGCAACGGGGTCGCCCAGCCCGATGGCGACGCCCCGGTGCGTCTGGAACGCGAGGTAGCCCGTGGGGACGCCCGCCTGGTCGCGGCGGATGAACCAGTTGTTGTCCGGCCACGTGCCCATCCACGACATCGTCGTCCCGCCGTGGGTCTTGAGCAGCTCCACCGCCGCGTCGCGGTCAGTCATCCCCGCCAGCGACTGCGCACGCCCGCGGCGGCTGGGTCGGGCCCGGAAGGCCGAGCGGCCCGCCACGATGACCCAGAGCTGCACGGCCCAGAGCAGGACGTCGACGGCGAGCTGCGGGACCGAGGACGCGATCTGGCCGGCGCCGTTGAGCCGATCGGGGGCGTAGACCTCGAGGAGCAGCAGCAGGGTGCCGGAGACGAGCGAGAGGGTTGTGAGCATGCCGGCGAGGTGCCAGACCCGACGGGACCCCTTGCGCAGCCCGTTCGCCAGGAGCAGCGAGATGGCCGCGCCGAACAGGACAGCCGTCGCGTCGGTGTCGTCGGTCGTCGCGCCGAGCGGGCCGTCGGATGGCGTGAAGTAGAGCACGACGCGCACGAGGGCGCTGACGACGAACAGGGTGAAGGCCGTGATGCGCCACTCGTGCCGGGTGAGGCGCAGTCCGGGCGGGTTCGGACGGCGCCCGATCAGGACCGGGCCGAGGAGCAGCCCGGTCAGGACCGCGAGGAAGTGCTCGAGGTCCCAGAGGACGCCGATGTAGAGCAGGGACAGGACGGCATACAGGAGCAGCAGCGTGCGCAGCCGGCCACGCCAGGGCGGCGTCAGGGTCGCGGAGGCGGCGGCGACTGCGCCCAGAGCGCCGGCGCTGAAGCCGACGTCCACGACCTGGGCCAGGCGGTCCGCCCAGTCCCACGTGCCTCGTGACCACAGCAGGAGCAGCAGCGACGACCCGAGCACCCCGACGAGGTGGCAGCCGACCGCGGCGACGGCCACGCGGCGGGTGCCGAGCCGCAGCTCGGACCAGCCGATGAGCAGGGCGGCGCCACCGAGCACCGGGAGGTACTGCGCGGGGATCAGCGCGAAGAACGCGCCGGTGACGGGCGTCCACCACAGCCCGGCCTGCAGGCTGGGCAGGCCGTAGGCCACGTCGTCGAGCAGCGGACGGTCGTTGAGCGGCGACCACAGCGACTGGGTTGCGACACCGAGGACGAACATGATCGTCGCGACCGTGACCGTGAACGGGACACGCCGGAGGAGCCGGGCGAGGCGCGCGAGACGGCTGGCGCCGGCCGTCCGGTCGACGTCGCCCTCCGCTGCCGCGTCGATCGCCACGCCACCCCCTGGCCACGTAGAAGCCGTCGGCGTCAGCCTAGTGGCGATCGAGCCTCTGGCTGCTGATGATCTCCTGAGCCGCTCGGCGCAGCGCGATGACGACAGGGTCGGTCAGCACGTTGCCGACGACGACATAGCGCAGCGCGTCGCCAGGGCTCATGTCGGCGAGCTCGGGCACGACGTCGCTCTGCGCGATCTGCAGCATCGCGGCATACCACGCGTCGATCGAAGCGTCGGACAGAGGCCAGCCGGCGGCCTCCGCGTCGGTGAGTGCGCGGGCCAGCTGAGTCGATGCCGACGAGCTCTCGCAGCGGGGGAGGCCGAGCCGGTCCACCTGGGCCAGGGCCTGGGCGCTCGGCTCGGTCGCCTCCGGCGCGGCGGTCGTCGACCGCAGCACGGCGTGGGCGGTGCCGAGCAGCTCATGCCTCGTCCCCGGTGGGTCGTCGAGTGCTGCGACGACCTCGCGGACGCGCTCGATCGACAGCCGGCCCACGTCGACGAGGGTGCGGATCAGGCGGACCCGCTCGACGTGGCGCTCGTCGTAGCTGGCTCTCGTCGCGCCCTGGGCCTCGCCGGCAGGGAGCAGGCCCTCGCGCAGGTAGTACTTGAGCGTCGGGATGCTCACGCCGGTCAGGTCGGCCAGCTCGGAGATTCTCATCCGCCCTCCTTCTTGACGTTGGATAGTATCGCTGTCCAAGATTGGATAGTCACACTATCGAAGGAGTCCGCCATGTCGGCGTTCACCCACACCAGCCACACGCACGACGGCGACCTTGCCGTCTTCCTCATCGGGATGCGGATCAACCACCTGCGGCGACCCGACCTCTGGGGGCCGGTCGTTGCGGCGATGCCCGGCATGATCGCCGAGCTGTATGCCGCAAAGGCAGCCCACGCGCGCGGCGAGGGGCCCGACCTCGGCTTCCTCGAGGCCCGGACGCTCGTCGGGATGCGCGGGCCCACCGTCGTGCAGTACTGGCGCAGCGTCGAGGACATCTACGCCTATGCCAACGACCCCGAGCGGCGCCACCGCCCGGCGTGGTCGGCGTTCTACCGGCGCGGCCGCAAGGCCTCCGGCGCCGTCGGAATCTGGCACGAGACGTATGCCGTCCCTGCCGGTGCACACGAGAGCCTCTACGTCGCGATGCCGCCCACCGGGCTGGGCAAGGCGTTCGGGCTCACCGACGACCGCTCCCGTCGCCGGCACGCCCGGCTGCAGAAGGCCGCCGCCTGACCCAGCTCGCGCCGCAGCCGAGCGAGGCGCCACCAGCACAGCCGCGGCGCCGGCGTTGCCTGGACGCAGCGCAGCGAGTGAGGAACGAGCGAGCGGAGCGGAGGAAGGCAACGCCTACCGGGGGCTGCGGCACGCGCCGCAGCGAAGCGAGGCGCCAAAAGCTCAGCTCATCCGAGCTCGCGCAGACCCGGCAGCACGTCGGCGGCGAACTGGTCGAGGAACCGTGCCTGGTCGTGCCCGGGCGCGTGGAAGACCACATGGTTGAAACCCCAGTCGACGTACTGCCGCACCTGGGCGACCGCCTCGGCGGGGTCGCTCGTGACGATCCAGCGCTTGGCGATCTGCTCGTCGCTCAGCTCGTCGGCGAGTCGCTCCATCTCGACCGGGTCCTCGACCCCGTGCTTCTGCTCGGCCGAGAGCGAGAGCGGTGCCCAGAACCGCACGTTGTGCAGGGCCTGGTCCGGGTCGCGGTCGTAGGACAGCTTGATCTCGATCATCCGGTCGATGTCCTCGCGAGTGCGCCCGGACTTCTCCAGGCCCTCGTCGACCGCGGGTAGCAGCTTGTCCTCGTAGAGCTCCCGGCCCTTGCCGGACGTGCAGATGAACCCGTCTCCCGACCGGCCGGCATACCGCGCGACCAGAGGACCGCCCGCGGCGACGTACACCGGGACCGGATCGGCCGGCCGGTCATAGACCGTGGCCGCGTGGGTGCGGTAGTAGTCGCCCTCGAAGTCGACCCGCTCCTCGGTCCACAGCCGACGCATCAGCGTGACGGCCTCGCGCAGCCGGGCGAAACGCTCCTTGAACTCCGGCCACGGCGACCCGGACGCGCCGACCGCGACCTCGTTGAGGGCCTCGCCGGTGCCGATGCCGAGCACTACACGGCCTGGGTTCAGGGCGCCGAGAGTGCCGAAGGCCTGTGCGACGACGGCAGGGTTGTAGCGGAACGTCGGCGTCATGACGGAGGTGCCGAGCATCACCCGCTCGGTGCGCTCGCCGACCGCCGCGAGCCAGGACAGGGCGAACGGCGCGTGGCCACCGTGGTGGCGCCACGGCTGGAAGTGGTCGGAGATGAAGACGGAGTCGAGCCCGACCCGCTCGGCCTGCGCTGAGTACGTGACGAGCTCACGAGCGCCGAACTGCTCGGCCGACGCCTTCCAACCAACCTTGAGCACGGGGAGCTCCTTGTCGCAGTGGGGGAGCGGACCCCGTCAGCCTACGACCGGCATCACCAGTGGATGACGACCGCGTCCCCGATCCGGCTCTCGTTGTAGAGGCGCACGATGCCGTCCCAGTCTCGGACGTTGACGCACCCGTGCGACGCTCCCGTGTAGCCCAGCCGGGCGAAGTTGGAGGAGTAGTGCACCGCCTGGCCGCCGGAGAAGAACATGCTGTAGGGCATCGGCGTGTGGTAGAGGTTCGAGATCACGTCGACCTTCTTCTTGTAGACGTGGAAGACGCCCTCGCGGGTGGGCAGCTCGTCACTGCCGAACCTCACGGCGAAGCCGTACTGCGGCACCCCGTCGATGACCCACGTGAGCCGGCGGGTGCTCTTGCTGATGCACATGACCCGGCCGACGAGGCACCTCGGGTCGATGTCCCACGAGGTCGGGCCGGCGCTCGGCTTCGGCTTGGGCTTGACGTTCGCCAGCTCGTCCGCCGTCGGACGGTGGGTCATCGACACCAGCTTGTCGTACGTCTTCTCGTCAAGCTGTCCCGTGGCCTCGTAGCCACGCTTGGCCTGGAAACCCCGGACGGCGGCGACCGTCCGCGTGCCGTACCTGTTCGAGACGTCGCCCTCGAACCAGCCGATCTGGCGCAGCCGAGCCTGGAGCGAGCGCACCTTGGGGCCGGAGTCGCCCCGGGCGAGGAGCACCACGGGCGGCGGCGTCGGCGTGGCCGAGGGCGGCTTGGTCGGCGGCGGGGACGGTGGTGGGGTCGTGCTCGGCGGGGCCGGCGGCGTGCTGCTGGGCGGGGCGGGCGGCATACTGCTCGGCTCCCCGGGTGGGCTCGTGGTCACCGACCCGTGGCGGACCTGCGTCGCGACCGCCTGAGAGCCGCCGTCGGCGGTGCACGCCGCAGAGGCCGCGATCACTGCGAGCGCGCCGGTCACCACAACGGCACGCCTGAACGCTGTCTGCATCCTCGTCCCCCATCTGAACGCGACACCTGAAGTCTGATCGTGACATCGAGAGTGACGCGGTGGGGGCACAAAGGGTTGTCATACGCGGCGGACGGGGTGACGATCGTGACCGATCCGTTGCCTGGCTGGGTCAGGCGTTCTGCTGCTGCTGCTGCTGTTGCTGCTGCGCGTGGTGGCGGCGCAGCACCTCCGTGAGCTTGTTCGCCCCGGCGACGACGGTCGCCGCGTGCAGGCGTCCAGGCTGGCGCGACAGGCGCTCGATCGGGCCCGAGATGGACACGGCTGCGACGACCCGTCCGGAGGGCCCGCGCACCGGGGCCGACACCGATGCGACTCCGGCCTCGCGCTCGGCCACGCTCTGGGCCCAGCCACGCCGACGGACCGCGGACAGCGTCGTCGCCGAGAAGGCCGCACCCTGCAGGCCACGGTGGAGCCGGTCGGGCTCCTCCCACGCGAGCAGCACCTGGGCGGCCGAGCCGGCCAGCATGGACAGCGTGGCACCCACGGGGATCGAGTCGCGCAGGCCCACCGGGCGCTCGGCGGCGGCGACGCAGATGCGCTGGTCGCCCTGGCGCCGGAACAGCTGCGCGCTCTCGTTGGTGTGGTCCCGCAGGGCGCCGAGCACCGGGCCGGCCGCTGCCAGCAGCCGGTCCTCGCCGGCCGCCGACGCGAGCTCGCCGAGACGTGGGCCGAGGACGAAGCGGCCCTGCATGTCACGGGAGACGAGCCGGTGGTGCTCGAGGGCCACGGCCAGGCGGTGCGCCGTGGGACGCGCCAGTCCGGTGGCCCCGACGAGCTGGGCGAGGGTGGCTGGGCCTGCCTCGAGGGCGCCCAGCACCGTGGCCGCCTTGTCGAGTACGCCGACCCCAGAAGAGTTGTCCATGCACTGATATTGACGTCTCAGGCACTGAGACGTCAATCCACTGGGCCCACAAAGGGTCCACGCTTGCGGATGAGCGATGTCGCGACCAGGTCCTCGATGCCGCGCGCGCTCGCCCGAGAGACAGTCACGGCGGAGGGAAGAGATGTCAGGGACACTGGCCGAAAAGGTCTGGGACGCGCACGTCGTCCGTCGCGCCGATGGGGAGCCCGACCTGCTCTACATCGATCTGCACCTGCTCCACGAGGTGACCAGTCCGCAGGCCTTCGACGGGCTGCGGCTCGCCGGCCGCCCGGTGCGTCGCCCCGACCTGACCCTCGCCACCGAGGACCACAACGTCCCGACCACGCCCGGCCCGATCACCGACCCGGTGTCGAAGGTCCAGGTCGAGACCCTGCGCCGCAACTGCGAGGAGTTCGGCGTCCGCCTCTACCCGATGGGCGACGCGGAACAGGGCATCGTCCACGTCGTCGGCCCGCAGCTCGGGCTCACCCAGCCCGGGATGACGGTGGTCTGCGGCGACAGCCACACCTCGACCCACGGCGCCTTCGGTGCCCTCGCGTTCGGCATCGGCACCTCGGAGGTCGAGCACGTCCTCGCGACGCAGACCCTGCCGCTCAAGCCGTTCCGCACCCTTGCCGTCAACGTCCGCGGTCACCTTGCCGACGGTGTGACGGCCAAGGACATCATCCTCGCCGTGATCGCCAAGATCGGCACGGGCGGCGGCCAGGGCTATGTCATCGAGTACCGCGGCGAGGCCATCGAGGCGCTCTCGATGGAGGCCCGGATGACCGTCTGCAACATGTCGATCGAGGCCGGCGCCCGCGCCGGCATGATCGCGCCGGACCAGACGACGTTCGACTACCTCGAGGGCCGTCCGCACGCGCCGTCCGGGGCCGACTGGGATGCCGCAGTCGCCGAGTGGACCGCGCTGCGCACCGATGACGACGCCGTCTTCGACGCCGAGGTCGAGATCGACGCGTCGGCGCTGACGCCGTTCGTGACGTGGGGGACCAACCCGGGCCAGGGCCTCCCGCTGTCCGAGTCCGTGCCGGACCCCGAGACGTTCGCCGACGAGTCCGACCGCCTCGCGGCCGAGAACGCTTTGGCCTACATGGGTCTCGAGCCGGGCACACCGCTGCGCGACATCAAGGTCGACACCGTCTTCGTCGGCTCGTGCACCAACGGTCGCATCGAGGACCTCCGCGCCGCAGCCGCAGTCGTCAAGGGCCGCACGGTCGCCGACGGCGTGCGCATGCTCGTGGTCCCCGGCTCCGCCAAGGTCCGGCTCCAGGCCGAGGCCGAGGGACTCGACAAGGTGTTCACGGCTGCCGGAGCGGAGTGGCGTCTTCCGGGCTGCTCGATGTGTCTCGGGATGAACCCCGACACCCTCGCGCCGGGCGAGCGCAGCGCCTCGACGTCCAACCGCAACTTCGAGGGCCGCCAGGGCAAGGGCGGTCGGACCCATCTCGTCAGCCCCCTCGTCGCCGCCGCCACCGCACTCCGCGGCACGCTGTCCAGCCCCGCCGACCTGCACACCGCCGACGCTTCGCTGGCGTCCGCCACGACCGGAGAGGCCTGAGCCATGGAGAGGTTCGAGACGCACACCGGCGTCGGGGTGCCCCTGCGACGCAGCAACGTCGACACCGACCAGATCATCCCGGCCGAGTATCTCAAGCGCGTCACGCGCACGGGCTTCGAGGACGGCCTGTTCGCCGCCTGGCGCAAGGACGAGTCGTTCATCCTCAACAGCCCGGTGTATGCCGATGGGTCGGTTCTCGTGGCCGGGCCGGACTTCGGCACGGGGTCGAGCCGGGAGCACGCGGTCTGGGCGCTGATGGACTTCGGCTTCCGGGTCGTCATCAGCTCGCGCTTCGCGGACATCTTCCGTGGAAACAGCGGCAAGCAGGGCCTGCTCACCGCCGTGGTCGCCCAGGACGACGTCGAGCTGATCTGGAAGTACCTGGAGAACAACCCGGGTGCGGAGATCGCCGTCGACCTCGTCAGCCGGACGGTTCGCGCCGGTGAGATCGTGGCCCCGTTCGAGATCGACGACTACACCCGCTGGCGTCTGCTGGAGGGCCTCGACGACATCGGACTGACCCTGCGACACGAGGACGAGGTCGCAGATTTCGAGTCGCGTCGCCCGAGCCACAAGCCGGTGACGACGCCCGCCTGAGAGCCGTCCGCCGGACAACGCCTGGTTTGGCCTGACTCAACGGATCCCGTTGCACCGCAACGGGATCCGTTGTTCGTTGTGCTGCCAGATGCCGGTCGGAGACTGTCTGACCGACGTCTGAGGGGCGGCCCTCAAGGGGTCAAAGTCCTTGCGACACAATGAAAAACCCCTCCCGAGGTGATGGACGCGCCCACGTCAGCGGCCTAACGTCGTGAGTTAGCCGGACTCGTTCCGGACACATCGTCGGGTCGCCTGACACCGACAGTCCTCTGGAGGGGAAGACGTGAACAAGGCAGAGCTGATCGACGCCCTTGAGGCCAAGCTCGGTAGCAAGAAGGTGGCGTCCGACGCCCTCGAGGCGTTCCTCGACGTCGTGATCCGCGAGGTGGCCAAGGGTGGCAAGGTCGGGATCACCGGCTTCGGCACCTTCGAACGCGCCGACCGTGCCGCCCGGACCGGGCGCAACCCCAAGACCGGTGCCACGGTGAGGATCAAGAAGACCCGTGTCCCGAAGTTCCGCTCGGGCACGAACTTCAAGGACATCGTCGCCGGCAGCAAGAAGCTGTCGAAGACCGAGTCCGCGGCGTCGCGCGCCTCGGCCGGGACCGCAACCGCAACCGCAACCGCTGCAGCCACGAAGACGGCCGCGCGCAAGACGACCACCAAGGCCGCCCCGGCCCGCACCGCAGCGGCAGCGAAGAAGACGACGGCGACCAAGGCCGCCCCGGCCCGCACCGCGGCGGCAGCGAAGAAGACGACGGCGACCAAGGCCGCCCCGGCCCGCACTGCAGCGGCAGCGAAGAAGACGACGGCGACCAAGGCCGCCCCGGCCCGCACCGCAGCCGCGGCGAAGAAGACGACGGCAACCAAGGCCGCGCCCGCCAAGACTGCCGCGAAGTCGACGGCGAAGAAGACGACGGCGACCAAGGCCGCCCCGGCCCGCACCGCGGCCGCGGCGAAGAAGACCACGACCGCGAGGAAGACGACCGCCAAGAAGACCGCGGCTCGCTGAGCGCCGCCCGCTGGGTCGAAGGGTCACGGGCCGGGCAGCGATGCCGGCCCGTGACTCCGGGCGCTCTAGCGGATCGCCTGCCCTGTGCCGATCCCGACGATGCGCATGGCGACGACGAGGTCGTCGACGACGTCGACGGTGAGGCGCTGGCCGACGCGGAGGTGGCGCAGGCCGCTCGACTCGAAAGCCGGTGCCGAGAAGTGCAGCTCGACGCCGTCGTCGCGCAGCACGCTGCCGGAACGCGTCTCGGGGTCGAAGCGGTGGACGGTCGCCTGCATGGGTCTGATCCAACCAGATGCGCGGTCCTGCAGGACCGACAGCGTCGCCCGACCCAGGCCGAGCGCGTTGGCTGCGGCGAGGCTCCTCGCGTCGTCGACGTCGGTGCGCAGCCGCGGCAGGGCCAGGTCGAGGCGGGATGCCCCGTCACGCTCGTGCTGGGCTGCGCTGAGATGCCCGAACCTCGGGGTGAACCCGGTCCCGGATCGCAGGACGGTGCCGGTGCCGTCGGCGTCCGGCACGAAAGCCTCGTCGTGCCGACCCGCAACGACCAGCGCCGTGCGCAGCGACCAGGCGTCGAGCGCCGGAAGGTCGCCGAGCAGCGCGGCCACGCGGGCTCCCTGCCCGGCCTGCCGCATACCTGCGGTGATGGCGCCGTTGAGCCCGGTGCCCGGCTCAGGCACGACGAGTACTCCGCGCTCGCGCCACTCCCGGTCCAGTGCCGTGTCGGCCGTCACGAGGATGACCTGCGGCGCACCCACGGCGGAGACCACGGCCTCGAGGGTGTCCGTCGCGATCGCATGGCTCAGATCGGCACGGTCCCTCCCGACGGCTCGTGCCAGCCGCGACTTGCCGTGGCGCGTGTCCTTGACCGGGACGACGACGTGCCAGCCCTGGCCAGGGCCGTCGGCTGCACCCGGCGAGGATCGCTCGGGCGAGGTGGGAGAGGATGCGCTCGAGCGCGCGGCCGCGCTCGACGGGACGGAAGGGGGAGTCGACATGCTTGCGCAATCGTCCCACTCGGATCGGGCGTGCTCGACACCGCGCCGCGAGGTGGACAAGATGAAGCCCAGCCACGTCGACGGGCGTGTGCACGACGAAGAGGACGTGACAACGTGACGGGTGCCCGCCGGAGACGACTCCCCGGTGCCTACCGGCTCGCCGCCTTCCTGCTGCGCCCGCTGTTCATGGTCCTGACCAAGCGCGACTGGCGCGGTGCCGAGAACTTCCCCGCCGAGGGCGGCTTCGTCGTCTCGCCCAACCACATCTCGTACGCCGACCCGATCCCGTTCGCGCACTTCCTCTACGACAACGACCACGCGCCCTACTTCCTCGCCAAGGACAGCCTCTTCACGATTCCTGTGGTCGGCTGGGTGGTGCGCCGCTCCGGGCAGATCCCCGTCTACCGCAACTCGGCAGCGGCGGCGAGCGCCTACCGTGCGGCGGTCGAGGCCGTCAGAGCCGGCAAGGCCGTCGCGATCTTCCCGGAGGGCACCATCACCCGCGACCCCGACCTGTGGCCGATGCGCGGCAAGACCGGTGCCGCACGGGTCGCCCTCGAGACGCAGTGCCCGCTCATCCCGGTCGCCCAGTGGGGCCCTCAGGAGATCCTGTCGCCCTACGGCCACCGGCCCTCGCTCTTCCCGCGCAAGACGATGCACATGATCGCCGGCCCGCCTGTCGACCTGCACGATCTCTACGGCCGGCCCATCGACGCGAAGGTGCTCCGCGAGGCGACCGACCGGCTCATGGACCGGATCACCGGCCTGCTCGAGCAGATCCGCGACGAGAAGGCTCCGCCGGACCGGTTCGACCCGCGCACGCACGGGGTGGCCGAGATCGGCGTCCCGGTGAAGCACGAGGACATCGGCCGCGAGACGAAGTCGAGGATCCACAGGAGGGGGCGATCATGACGCACGTCGCCGTCATGGGCAGCGGCAACTGGGGCACGGCCTTCGCCGCGATCCTCGCCGATGCCGGGTGCACTGTGACGATGTGGGGTCGCCAGCCCGAGCAGGTGGCGAGCATCAACGCCGGCCGCAACGAGTTCTACCTTCCCGAGCTGGAGCTGCCGCCCTCGATCCGCGCGACGACGGACCCGCGGGAGGCCGTCTCCGAGGCAGACCTCGTGGTGCTTGTGGTGCCGTCGCAGACGTTGCGCGACAACCTGATCCAGTGGGGCGCGGCCATCCCGTCGGAGGCGCCGGTGGTGTCGCTGATGAAGGGCGTCGAGCTCGGCACGACGATGCGGATGAGCGAGGTCATCGCCGAGGCAGGGGGAGTCGAGGACGACCGGGTCGTCGTCGTGTCCGGCCCGAACCTCGCACCCGAGATCGCCCGGCGCCAACCGGCTGCCGCGGTCGTGGCGTGCCGCGACATGGCGACCGCCGAACGGGTCGCCGCGGCCTGCGCGACGCCCTACTTCCGGCCCTACACCGACAACGACGTCATCGGTGCGGAGGTCTGCGGCGCGACCAAGAACGTCGTGGCGCTGGCCTCGGGCATGGCCGAAGGGATGGGCTTCGGCGACAACACCAAGGCCACGATCATCACCCGCGGGCTGGCGGAGACCACGCGGCTCGGCCTCGCGCTCGGCGCGCACCCGCAGACCTTCATGGGCCTGGCCGGGGTCGGCGACCTCATCGCGACGTGCATGTCACCGCTGTCGCGCAACCACTCCTTCGGGGTGCGCCTCGGACGGGGGATGTCGGTCGCCGAGGCGACCGCCGAGCTGCGCACGACGACCGAGGGGGTCAAGTCGTGCGAGTCGATCCTCACGCTGGCCGGCCAGCACGACGTGGACATGCCGATCTGCGAGCAGGTCGTGGCGGTGATCCGAGACGGCCACCCGGCCACCGAGGTCGGGCCGCGGCTGATGTCGCGCGACCTCAAGGCCGAGAAGCGCTGAGCCTCCGGGCGGCCCGGCTACCCCGTGGGTCAGGGCGTCAGACGGCGCCCAGGGCTTGGTCGAGGTCGGCCCAGAGGTCCTCGACGTGCTCGATGCCCACGGAGAGTCGCAGCAGGTTGTCCGGGACGTGCTCGGACTCGCTCGGGTGGCGCCGCCGGCGCTCGATCTGTGACTCGACCCCGCCGAGGCTCGTCGAGTGCAGCCAGAGCCGGGTCGCGTCGCACACGCGCTCGGCCGCCTCGAGGTCTCCGGCGACGTCGATGGACAGGATCGCGCCGCTGCCGGGGTAGCGGACGCGTGCGACGCCGGGGTGGGCCGCGAGCCGCCGGGCCAGCTCGGCGGCGTTCGCGCAGGCGCGCTCGAACCGGACGCCGAGGGTGCGCAGACCGCGCAGCGCGAGGTAGACCTCCAGCGGGCCCGCGATGGCGCCATGCAACGTGCGGTGGCGCAACAGCTGCTCGCCGAAGGCTCGGCCGCGGCCGGTATCGGCCACGACCGTCGCGCCGAGCACGACGTCGGAGTGGCCGGAGAGGTACTTCGTGACGGAGTGGACCACGACGTCAGCGCCGAGCTCGAGCGGCCGGCAGAGCAGCGGCGTCGACAGGGTGTTGTCGACGACGCTCGTCACGCCGAGCTCGCGCGACCGCGTGAGCACGACGTCCAGGTCGATGACGTCCAAGAGTGGGTTGGTGGGCGACTCGAGCCACAGCAGGTCGGCCGACTCGAGCGCGTGGAGGAAGCCCGCGGTGTCCGACGCGTGGAGCCGGACGACCGTGCCGCCGGCCTTCTCGAAGGCGGCGAGCAGGTCGCCCGTCCCGTTGTAGGTCTGGTCGGGGACCACGATGGTGCCCCGGGCGTCGACGAGCGACATCGCGGCCGAGATCGCGCCCATGCCGGAGGCATGAACCAGGGCGCGTCCGCCCTCGAGACCACCGAGCGCCGCCTCGAACGCGTGCCACGTCGGGTTGCCCGAACGGGCATAGCTCACCGCGCCGTCAGCGGCATACGTCGACGTCAGCTCCACCGGGACGTTCACCGACGCGCCGGGCGCGCGCTCGGGACGGCCCGCCGCGACGAGGAAGGTGTCGACGTGGAGCCGGCCTGCTTCTGCTTCGGTACCCACCTCGCCAGCGTACGAGCGGGCCTGTGGGCTCGGGATAGAGTCTCGTCTGATGACCACGGACCAGCCCCTGCCCGACCAGCCGAGCCGCCGCCCGCGCGTCGCCATCGTCTTCGGAGGACGCTCCTCCGAGCACGCCGTCTCCTGCGCCACCGCCGCCGGGGTGCTGCGCGCCATCGACCGGACAAAGTACGACATCGTCCCCGTCGGGATCTCCCGTGACGGCCAGTGGGTGCTCGTGGCCGACGACCCGTCGCGTTTCGAGCTCACCGCCGGCCGCACCCCGGAGGTCGAGGCCGGGCGCTCGCAGGTCGTGCTCCCGCTGTCGACGCGTGAGTCCTCGCTGACCGTGCTCGAGGCCGGCCGTCCGCCGGAGGAGCTCGGGGAGGTCGACGTCGTCTTCCCGCTGCTGCACGGCCCCTTCGGCGAGGACGGCACCCTCCAGGGCTTCCTCGACCTGTCCGACGTGCGCTACGTCGGGTCGGGCGTGTTCGCCTCTGCGGCAGGCATGGACAAGCACTACATGAAGGTGGTCTTCGCGGGCCACGGCCTGCCCGTCGGGCCGTATGCCGTCATCACCGACCGCGCGTGGCGCACCGACCGCGTCGCCGCCATGGACGCATGTGCAGGCCTGACCTACCCGCTCTTCGTCAAGCCCGCGCGGGCCGGGTCGTCGATGGGCATCACCAAGGTGGATCACCCCGACGACCTCGAGGCGGCCGTCGAGACGGCTCGCGAGCACGACCCGAAGGTCCTCGTCGAGGAGGGGATCACCGGGCGTGAGCTCGAGTGCGCCGTGCTCCAGGGACACGGCACGGCGAGCCCACGCACCTCGCACGTCGGCGAGGTGGCGGTGCACGCCAACCACGCCTTCTACGACTTCGAGGCCAAGTACCTTGCCGAGGCCGACGTCGACCTCAGCTGCCCCGCCGACGTGCCCGAGGAGATCGGCAAGGAGGTGCGCCGGCTGGCCGCCGAGGCGTTCGAGGCGCTCGGCTGCGAGGGGCTGGCTCGGGTCGACTGCTTCTACACCGACGACGGCCGCGTCGTCATCAACGAGATCAACACCATGCCGGGCTTCACGCCGCACTCGATGTACCCCAGGATGTGGGCGGCCACAGGCCTGGCGTATCCCGACCTCATCGACGAGCTGATCTCGCTGGCGCTGGAGCGCCGCACCGGCCTGCGCTGACCCCCCGCCCCAGACCGCAACACACCCGGATGGAGCCGGCGCTCTGCGCCGGACCGACAGCTCGTCATAGTTGCAACTATGGCGAGCAGCCGGCTTCCGGGTGTGTTGCCGGGGAGCGGGGTCAGGAGCAGCGGTGGCCGTTCTTGGGCAAGGCTCCCGCGACCTGGCTGAAGGCCGGCAGCAGCAGCGGCACCGGACCGTACGCGCCCGGAGCGAGCACTTCGATGGCGGGATCCCGTCCGAACGTCGTAGCCGCGGAGCCGTCGGTCAGCCGGCGGACCACCCAGTCGACCCCGTCGACCGTGACGCACTCCTCGGTCGTCGGGCCGAGCGGCTCCAGGCCGCACCGCGCGATGATCGCCGGGTCGCCCCAGGCCGCCACCGACGGTGACTCGGGCTGGGTGTCCACGCGCGCGTGGCCGCTGACGTGGGCAGGCCAGGCCACGGACATGCACAAGGGTGCGGAGGCCTGCGGCGCGAGCGCGACCTCCGGCGGATGGCTGCACGCGGTGAGCGCTGCGGACAGCGCGACGGCGGCGCCAGTGAGCGCCGCCGTCGAGCGAGATCGTGTGGTCAGGACAGCCTCAGACGTGCACGACCGTGCAGGTGAGGGTCCGGGTGATGCCCGGGACGTCCTGGAGCTTGGCGATGACGAGGCGACCGAGGTCGTCGACATTCGCGGCCTCGACCCGCGCAATGACGTCGTAGGGCCCGGTCACGTCCTCGGCCAGAGTCACGCCCGAGATCCCTGCGATCTGCTCCGCCACGCTGGCGGCCTTGCCGACTTCGGTCTGAATCAGGATGTAGGCCTGAACCACGTGTCACCTCACTGTGTTGGACGATCGACTGTACGGATCTGACGAGCGCTGACGGGACCGGCAGCCCAGGGACGCCGGCGTTGACCGGCTGGACCCAGTGTGACTGCGACCGTGCCCTGACGCTACCTTGCCATGGGACCTCTCGTCCCCGGGACACGTGGCCGTTCGGCTGCCTTGTGGCGCCAGCAAGCCAGTCGCGCGCTCGATGAAAGGAACTGATCGGTGCCGAACCGAAGCAGGGCGTCGCGGGGACCGATGATGACCGAGGGCACGCCGCTGCGCGAGCTCGACGAGGAGCAGATGCTCGCAGCCATCCTGCCGCTCTTCCCGCAGGCTGAGGGCGTCGACGTCGCCCCCGGCGACGACGCTGCCGTGCTCCGCACGACGGACCGGACGATAGCGACGACCGACACTGTCGTGCTCGGCCGCGACTGGCTCGACGCGTGGTCCTCGGGAGCCGACATCGGCCACAAGGTCGTCGCCCAGAACCTCGCCGACGTCGCCGCCATGGGAGGCCGCTCCACGGGGGTGCTCGTCACGCTCGTCGCGGATCCGGCGCTGTCCCTGGAGTGGGCGCTGGACCTGTCCCGGGGGATTGCCGACGCCTGCGTCAACGCGGGCGTGTCGGTGCTCGGCGGGGACCTGTCGTCTGCGCCCCCCGGCGTCGTCATGGTCTCGGTGACCGCGCTCGGGCGGCTCGACGGCCAGCCGGTGCTGCGGTCGGGGGCGCGGCACGGTGACATGCTCGCGGTCAACGGCTCTCTCGGGCTCGCCGACGCGGGCCTGCGCCTGCTCCAGGCGGACCAGGCCGAACGGCATCCCGCCGCCGTGGAGCGGCAGCGCCGTCCCCGACCGCCCCTGTCAGCAGGTCCCGAGGCCGCTGCGGCCGGGGCCTCGGCCATGCTCGACCTCAGCGACGGTCTGCTGCGCGACGGGCGCCGGATCGCCCGCGCCAGCGGTGTCGTCATCGACATCGACCCGTCCCAGATCGCCTCGGACGTGGCCGAGCTCGCCGGCGTGCTCGGCGCCGAGGTCGCGCTCGACTGCGTGCTCGCGGGCGGCGAGGAGCACTCGCTGCTGGCCACCTTCCCTCCGGGACTGGAGCCGGCGCTCCGCGCCGGAATGCCGCGTGGCTGGCGACCGATCGGTCGCGTGCGTGCGGTGGCGCCCGGGGAACTGCCCGGGATCGTCGTCGGGGGCCGGGAGGTCACCCATCTGGGTTGGGACCACTTCCGCACGACCTAGCCCGCAGTCCCTGACCTTCCGGAGCACCTTCCCAAGCCACTGACCGCGCCGACAACCCCGGCAGCACACCGAGCAGTCGCAAACTTCTGCGGTTATTACCGTCGAAGTTTGCGACTGCTCGGTGTGTTGCGCGGAGAAGGGCTGGGGGATCGGCTGGGCGGTCGGGTAGGGGGTCCGGGCCGCAAGGGACCACGCCGGGGCACGACAAAGGCCGGCACCCCCGAGGGGGACCGGCCTTCAGCGTTGGTGCGGGACGCTCAGCGAACGACCTTGCCCGCCTTGAGGCAGGAGGTGCAGACGTTGAGCCGCTTCGGCGTCACACCGTCGACCAGCGTGCGGACCCGCTGGATGTTGGGGTTCCAGCGGCGCTTGGTACGGCGGTGCGAGTGCGAGATGTTGTGGCCGAAACCCGGCCCCTTGCCGCAGACGTCGCAGTTGGCAGCCACGGATAGCTCCTGAATGATCGATGTTGACGAAGTGCTGGTGCTCCGCCTCGGGCGAAGGTGGGCGCACATGCGAGCACGCCTCACCCCGTGATGCACGAGGGGAACCGGTCAAGAGTAGCCGACATGGTGTCCGGACGACAAAACGGCACTCCGGCGCGGAGCCCCGGCTCCAGCTCCACGCGGTGGGGCCGGTCAGAGAAAGGTCCTCGCGGCCTCGACGAGCTGCGCGGCATACGCGGGGCCGTGGGACGAGGCATGGGTCGCGAGCGGGTGCAGCTGGTGCAGCTCGATGAGGGCACGCCATCCCGGCGCGAGCTCGGCGGCCTCCTCGTACGCGGCCCCGATCCGGTCGAGCCCCGGGCAGCCGAAAAGCGCGAGCATGGCGAGGTCGGTGAGGCCGTGGCCGCCGTGCGCGGCGGGGTCGATGAGCACTGCGCCTTCGGTCGTGAAGACGACGTTGCCGGACCACAGGTCGCCGTGGATCCGGGCGGGAGGGCGGTCGTCGTCGAAGTCTCCGGCGGCGAGGCGGTCGCAGACCCGCTCGACGATCCGGGCCCCGGACACGTCGAGATGGCCTCGCTCGACGGCCCGCCGCACGAAGGGCCGCACGCGCTGCTCCGCGTAGAACAGGCCCCAGGCGGCGGTCGGCTCGTTGGACTGGCTCTGCCGACCGATCCAGGCAGCGCCCGTCCAGCCTGGCGGCGGAGCCCCGAAGGCCGGCGCACCCATGCGATGGGTGACAGCCAGGCCCCGGCCCAGCGACTCGGCCGCCTCGAGGGTCGGACGCGAGGGGTGCAGCACGGCCAGGTCGAGGTGGTCGTCGGCCTCCGCCTTCACGTCCACCACGCGCGCACCGCCGTGTGAGATCGCCTCAGCGAGCCAGCGCAGCCCGGCCGCCTCGACCGCGAAGAAGCCGGGAGGTGCCCCTGCCCAGGACTTTCGATGAACGGCCGTGGCGGAGCTCGACACAGCTCCAACGTAGCCGGGCACGACGCCCGGCGCGCGGTGCATGCGACCGTCTGGGGGAGGCGCTAGCCTTGCCGAGCGTCGGCCAGCCCGTACGCACAGCACGACGCAGGAGGTCCGATGCCCGGCGCAGCGCCGTTGCCCGAGGGGGCGCTCACGCGCCTCGACCTCGTCGCAGTGCGTCGCTGGGCCGTGCTCACCCGGTCGCTCTTCGCGGCCCGCCGCGCCGAGATCGACGCCCTCAACGTCTTTCCCGTGCCCGACGGCGACACCGGCACGAACCTCTACCTCACCTTCGACGGCGCCGTCGAGCGCACCCTCGCCGAGGGCGGCGCTGCGACCGCCGACACGCTGCTCGCGACCTTCGCGCGGCACCTGTTGTGGACCGCACGCGGCAACTCCGGCGTCATTCTCAGCCAGCTCGCTCGCGGGCTCGCCGAGGGCTGCGCGGGCGCCGACGAGATCGACGGGCGCATGCTCGCCGCCGGGCTCCGGCGCGCGGAACAGCGTGCCCGCGAAGCCGTGACCGACCCCAAGGAGGGCACGATCCTGACGGTCGCGCGGGCCATGGCCGAGGCGGCCACGGCGACCGACCAGGCAGCGCGCGAGGCGGGCGACGGCATATCCAGCGTGTATGCCGTCTCGGTCGCCGCGCTCGATGCGTCACGGGCGGCGCTCGAGCGCACGCCCGAGCAGCTGGAGGTGCTCGCCCGCGCCGGGGTCGTCGATGCCGGAGGCGCGGGGCTCGTGGTGCTCCTCGAGTCGCTGGAGCGCGTCTGCGCGGGCCAGCGGGCGCGTTCCGACCTCGGCGACTCGGACCGTCGCTCCCGTTTCCGTCCGAGCCCGCAGAGTGCGGCACTGTCGGCAGCCCAGGGAGCGGCGCACGCTGCGGGCGGGAGCGGGCGCGGCGACGGGCCGGGCGAGTCCGGCAGTCCCGAGTTCGAGGTCATGTACCTCCTGCGCGACTCCGACGAGCAGGCCGTCGCGGTGCTGCGCGACCGGCTCGTCGAGCTGGGCGACTCCGTGCTCGTCGTCGGCGGCGAGGAGGAGTGGAACGTCCACGCCCACGTCGACGACGCGGGCGCCGCCGTCGAGGCGGGGGTCGAGGCGGGTCGTCCGCACCGGATCCGCATCACGCACCTGGTCGAGGACCAGCACCTCCGCCAGGCCGCAGCGGCTGGGGAGGTCCAGCCGGCCGAGCGGGTCGCCTCCGGCGTGGTGGCGTGCGCTGCTGGTGCCGGGCTCGAGGCCCTCTTCGAGACCGCCGGTGCCGTCGTCGTCGCCTCGGGTCCCGGCCGCCGCGCATCGACCGGCGGTCTCATCGCGGCGATCCGTGAGCAGCACGTCCGCGGGGCAGCCGGCGTCGTCGTGCTCCCCAACGACGGCGACACGCTGCTCGCCGCCGAGGCCGCGGCGCGAGCGACGGCCGACGACGGCATCGAGTCGCACGTCGTCCACGTCCGCACCGCGGTCCAGGGCATCGCCGCCGTCGCCGTCTTCGAGCCGTCCGCACCGGCTTCCGCCAACGTCCTCGCGATGCAGGCGGCCGCCTCCGCGACTCGCCACGGCGCGGTGACGGTCGCCAACCGGGCTGCGCTGACGAGCGGCGGCCCGTGCCAGGCGGGCGACGCCCTCGGGGTGGTCGACGGCGACGTCGTCATCGTCGGCTCCGACCAGCTCGACGTCGCCCGCGAGGTCGTGCAGCGCCTGCTCGCCAGCGGCGGGGAGCTCGTCACGGTGGTCGCCGGGATCGACGCGCCGGACGGCCTGCTCGACGCGGTGACGAGCGAGGCGAGGCGGGCCCACCACGGCATCGAGGTGTCGCTCATCGACGGCGGCCAGGCGGTGTACACCGTCCTGCTGGGGGTGGAGTGAGGATGGCGGTGCTCACCGAGGAGTCGCCTCTGACCAAGCTGGCCCTCAAGAAGCCCGACGCCGAGGCGATGGCACGCAACAAGGGCATCGAGAACGTCGGGGAGCTCTTCGAGCTGGTCCCGCGGCGCTATGTGCAGCCGAGCGAGCTGACCGACCTGTCGCGGCTGCGCGTGGGCGAGGACGTCCTCGTCGTCGCCGAGGTGGCCGCGGCCACGACCCGCCCGATGCGCAACCGCCGCGGCAAGATGCTCACCGTGGTGCTCACCGACGAGCGGGGCGGCCACCTCGACATCACGTTCTTCAACGCCTTCGGGCACGAGCGCAAGCTCGTCCCGGGCCGCCGGGGCTTCTTCGTCGGCACCGTCGGCACCTACGGCCGCCGACTCCAGCTGACCCACCCGGACTACGAGCTGATCGACGACGACGAGGGAGAGGCGCAGGTCGAGTACTACCGGACGCACTGGGTGCCGGTGTACTCCACGACCGGGAAGCTCAACTCCTTCCGCATGCGCAAGCTCCTGCACCAGGCACTCGACACCGTCGACCGGGTGCGCGAGCCGGTGCCCGAGGATGTGCGCGAGGCCCGCGGGCTGCCCGACCGACGGACCGCGCTCGAGCTCGTGCACCGTCCCCTGCTCACCGAGAACGCCTCGCGCGGGCTGCACCGGCTCAAGTACGACGAGGCATTCGTGCTCCAGACGATCCTGGCCCAGCGGCGGAAGGCCGCCGAGGCCGACCTCGCCACACCGCGTCCGCCCCGACCTGGAGGTCTGCTCGCCGCCTTCGACGCCCGGCTGCCCTTCGAGCTGACCCAGGGCCAGCGGGAGGTGGGCGAGACCCTCGCGCAGGAGCTGGCCTCGGAGCGGCCGATGCACCGCCTGCTCCAAGGCGAGGTGGGCTCGGGCAAGACCATCGTGGCGCTGCGAGCGATGCTCGCCGCGATCGACGCCGGCGGCCAGGCCGCGCTGCTCGCGCCCACGGAGGTGCTGGCGGCTCAGCACCACCGGTCCATCTCCACGATGCTCGGCGACCTCGCGCAGGGCGGCATGCTCGGCGGGTCCGAGTTCGGCACCACCGTCACCCTGCTCACCGGGAGCCAGAGTGCGGGTGCACGCCGCAAGGCCCTTCTCGACGCCGCGTCCGGCGAGGCCGGGATCGTCGTCGGGACCCATGCCCTGATCCAGAAGCACGTGCAGTTCGCCGACCTGGGGCTCGTCGTCGTCGACGAGCAGCACCGCTTCGGGGTGGAGCAGCGCGATGCCTTGCGGGAGAAGGGCCACCGACCACCACACGTCCTGGTCATGACGGCGACGCCCATCCCTCGCACCGTCGCCATGACCGTGTTCGGTGACATGGAGACCTCCACCCTGCGCGAGCTGCCCGAGGGCCGATCGCCGATCGCCACGCATGTCGTCGACGCTGAGCGTCCCGGGTGGGTCGAGCGCACCTGGCAGCGGGTCGCCGAGGAGGTCGCCAAGGGTCACCAGGTCTACGTCGTATGCCCCCGCATCGGCGACGTCGACGACGAGGCGGGCGCGCTGTCGACCGACACCTCCGACGAGGAGGCCACCGACTGGGACGTCGGCGACTGGGACGACGACTCCGCCGGCGCGGCCGACGAACCGGGCCCGGAGCGCGAGCTCACCGGGGTCTACGCCATGCTCGCGACGCTGCGTGCCAACCCCGCGCTCGACGGCGTGCGGAAGGCTGTGCTGCACGGACGCCTCGACGCCGACACCAAGGACGCCACGATGCGCGCGTTCACGGCCGGGGAGGTCGACGTGCTCGTCGCGACGACCGTCATCGAGGTCGGGGTCGACGTCCCCAACGCCTCGGTCATGGTCGTCGTCGATGC
This sequence comes from Intrasporangium mesophilum, assembly GCF_054783095.1. Classification (NCBI taxonomy): domain Bacteria; kingdom Bacillati; phylum Actinomycetota; class Actinomycetes; order Micrococcales; family Intrasporangiaceae; genus Intrasporangium; species Intrasporangium mesophilum. The sequence continues at coordinate 111,160 of NZ_BAAGRF010000010.1, forward strand.
CGACAGGTTCGGAATCTCGCAGCTACACCAGCTGCGAGGCCGCGTCGGTCGCGGCTCGGTGCCGGGCCTGTGCCTGCTCATGACCCAGGGCCCCGGCGAGCGGGCGATGGAGCGCCTCGAGCAGGTCGCGGCGACCAACGACGGCTTCGAGCTCGCCCGCGCCGACCTGATGTTCAGGCGCGAGGGCGACGTGCTCGGTGCGCGCCAGAGCGGCCGAGGCAGCTCCGTGCGCCACCTACGCCTCGGCCGCGCCGAGGACGAGCAGATCATCGCCGACGCCCGCGAGGACGCTTTCGCCCTCGTCGACGACGACCCGGACCTGCGGGCCCACCCGGCCCTGGCCGCGGCCGTCGCGATGCGGCTCGACGAGCGCGAGGCCGTCTGGCTGGAACGGGGCTGAGCATGACCCGCATCATCAGCGGCAGCGCCGGAGGCCGTCGCCTGCAGACGCCGTCCGGCCCGACCACGCGCCCCACCTCGGACCGGGTCCGTGAGGCGCTGTTCAGCCGCCTCGAGCACCGCGGCCTCCTCGAGGGCACCAACGTGCTCGATCTGTATGCCGGCTCCGGCGCCCTCGGTCTCGAGGCCGCGAGCCGCGGCGCCGTCCTCGTGCTGCTCGTCGAGTCGGGCAAGGCGGCGGCCAAGGTGATCCGCGCCAACATCAAGCAGGTGGGCCGCCCCGGGGTGCGGCTGCTGGCCGACACGGTCGAGCGAGCGCTCGACGGGGGCCCGCCGGGCGGCATACGGATGGACCTCGTGCTCATCGACCCGCCCTACGACCTGTCCGAGGACGCGCTCGCCGGCGTCCTCGCGAGCCTCGTCGAGCGGGCCTGGCTCGCACGCGACGCCTTCGTCGTCGTCGAGCGGTCCAGCCGATCGCCCCAGCCACGATGGCCCGAGGGGCTCGAGCTGTCGGGGGAGAAGCGCTACGGCGAGACGACGATGTGGTTCGCCGAGCCCCCGCCGAGCGACGTCGTGGCCTGAACGGGTCTGAGCTGGCTGAGCTGGCCTGAGCGGGTCTGAGCGGGTCTGAGCGGGTCTGAGCCGGCTAGAGCTGCCCGAGCCGGCCCGGCGCGCTCCCCGGTAGGTTGGGGCCGTGACGAGCCACGAGATCCGCCGGTGCGTGTGCCCCGGCTCCTACGACCCGGTCACCAACGGGCACGTCGACGTCGTCTCGCGCGCCAGCCGGCTGTTCGACGAGGTCGTCGTCGCGATCCTGCACAACCCGGGCAAACAGGGCACCTTCACGGTGCCCGAGCGCAGCGCTCTGCTCGAGCAGTCGCTGGGCCACCTGCCCAACGTCAGGGTGGCCGCCTGGGCGGACACCCTCGTCGTCGACGTATGCCGCGAGGTCGGGGCCCAGGCCATGGTCAAGGGGCTGCGTGGGGGCACGGACTTCGCCTACGAGCTGCCGATGGCACACATGAACCGGCACCTCACCGGCGTCGAGACCCTCTTCATCGCCGCGGACCCGGCCCTGCAGCACGTCTCGAGCTCGCTCATCAAGGAGGTCGTGCGCTACGGCGGCGACGTCACCGGTCTCGTCCCGGACGCGGTCCTGGCCGCGCTCAAGGAGCGCCTCGCCTGATTTGGGCACTGGGGACGCCTCCGGTAGCCTTGGACGTCGGTCCACGTCCGTCTTGGCGCGGGCCGAACCATCTACTGTGCGCAGGAGTCATGGACCGCCCCGATCCCCGTTCGCCGCTGGTGCTCGACACCAGAGAGCTGAACAGGCGACCGGGGACGATGCACGAGCTCAGGCGCACCGTGACGTTTCCCGACGACCTCGGCACGGACGTCATCTCGATCAAGGCCGGCATGCCGGTGGAGGTCGAGGTGCGGCTCGAGTCCGTCGTGGAGGGCGTCCTCGTGACGGGTTCGGTCAGCGGCACGGCGACCGGCGCCTGCGTGCGGTGCCTGGATCCCGTCGAGATCGATGTCGAGGGGACCTTCCAGGAGCTGTTCGCCTACGCCGATCGGGCGGCGCACCACCACGAGGTGGCAGCCGACCACGACGAGGACGACGTGCACGAGCTGGTCGGTGACCTCATCGACCTCGAGCCCGTGCTCAGGGACGCCATCGTGCCGACGCTGCCGTTCCAACCGGTGTGCCGGGACGACTGCCCGGGGTTGTGTTCCGAGTGCGGAATGCGCCTCGCGGACGACCCGGACCACCATCATGAAGTGATCGACCCCCGATGGTCGGCGCTCAGCGGGCTGCTGGGCAACGACCCGCAAGAGAAGAGGAACTGACGTGGCTGTCCCGAAGCGGAAGATGTCGCGCTCCAACACCCGTTCGCGTCGTGCGAACTGGAAGGCGACGGCGACCACGCTGACCACGTGCCCCCAGTGCGGTGCGGCGACCCAGCCGCACATCGCGTGCCCGTCCTGTGGCACCTACAAGGGCCGTCACTACGCCGCCGCCGAGCGCACCGAGCACCAGGCCTGAGCATCCGGTGGGCAGCCCCGTGAGCGACCTTGCGTCAGGGGATGTTCCGACGGTGCCGCAGCGGCCCGTCGATGCGCTGGTCAGCCACCTTAATGAGGTGGTCGGCCAGGACATCGACGAGCCGCTGCTTCTGCGCGCCCTGACCCATCGGTCCTACGCCTACGAGAACGGCGGCCTGCCCAACAACGAGCGCCTGGAGTTCCTCGGCGACTCGGTGCTCGGCCTCGTCGTGACCGAGACGCTCTACCGCGAGCACCCCGACCTGCCTGAGGGCCAGCTGGCCAAGCTGCGCGCGGCGGTCGTCAACATGCGCGCCCTGGCCGACGTCGCCCGCACCTTCGACCTCGGCGAGTACGTCATGCTCGGCAAGGGCGAGGAGGCCACGGGCGGCCGTGACAAGGCCTCGATCCTGGCCGACACGCTCGAGGCCCTCATCGGGACCGTGTTCCTGTCCACCGACATCGACCACGCGGCCACGTTCGTGCATCACCACTTCGACGGCATCATCGAGGAGGCCGCCACGCTCGGCGCGGGCCTCGACTGGAAGACGAGCCTGCAGGAGATGGCCGCTGGCGCGTCGCTCGGGTCTCCGGAGTACCACGTCGGCGAGCAGGGACCGGACCACGAGAAGGAGTTCCACGCCCGCGTCGTCGTCGGCGAGGAGGTCCTGGGCGAAGGGCGCGGCAGGAGCAAGAAGGAAGCCGAGCAGAAGGCCGCCAAGCAGGCCTGGCACACGCTCGAACGCCGCCGCACCGACGCGGACGCCAGCCTGCCGCAGGGCTGAGGGCCGGTGCCCGAGCTGCCCGAGGTCGAGGTCGTGCGGCGCGGCCTCGAGGACCACGTCGTCGGCCGCCACATCACCAGAGCCCGGATCACCGGGGTGCGGGTCGCGCGCCGCCACGACGCGGGCGCGGGCGACCTCGCGGCTCGCCTGCACGACGTCACCGTCACCGCCGCGGCGCGCCGCGGCAAGTACCTCTGGCTCGCCCTCGGCGACGAGGACGCACTGGTGGTGCATCTCGGCATGAGCGGCCAGATGCTCGTCGAGCCCGCGGACGCGCCGCTCGAGAGGCACTGCCATGCCCGGTTCGACTTCGCCGACGAGGGGCCGCAGCTGCGGTTCGTCGACCAGCGCACCTTCGGGGGACTGTCGCTGTCACCCCTGGGTGCGGACGGCATACCCGAGTCCGTCGCGCACATCGCGCCCGACCCGTTCGAGCCCGCCTACGACCAGCGCTCCGTCGTGGCCCGGATGAAACAGCGGGACAGCGCGGTGAAGCGCGCCCTGCTCGACCAGGGGCTCGTGTCCGGGATCGGGAACATCTACGCCGACGAGGCGCTCTGGCGGGCCAAGATCCACGGCGAGCGGATCTGCTCGGCCCTGACCAAGCCGGCTCTCGCCCGCGTCCTCGACCACGCCCACGATGTCATGGCCGAGGCCCTCGGGCAGGGCGGCACGAGCTTCGATGCCCTCTACGTCAACGTCAATGGCGCGAGCGGGTACTTCGACCGGTCGCTGCACGCGTACGGCCGGGCGGGCACCCCGTGCGACCGGTGTGGCGCGATCATGCGACGCGAGCAGTTCATGAACCGCTCTTCGTTCTCCTGTCCCGTGTGCCAGCCGCGACCGCGCCGCCGCGGCTGACATCGCCCCCCGACGGCGCGCCCGGCGCCTCTGCTAGTGCCTTCGCGGAGCCGGCCGCGTCGGGTCGTCCTGGACCGGATCGACGTGGTCGGGCACGACGATCGGCCGCAGCCGTGCCCACAGCATGAAGCACGCCGCGCCGACGAGCATGATGATGCCGGCCCAGAGGTTGGCGTTGACTCCCCCCGTGCGGGCGTAGGCCTTGTCGCCGAAGATGCCCATCAGGGTGAGGATCAGGCCGTAGATGCCGATGAGCCCGCCGATGAAGTTGCGGATGTCGAAGGCTCCGGCCGTATGCCGCTTCGACCTCGAGTCGTCGGGCGTCGTCGGAAGGCTCAGGTCATCGGGCTGTTCCGTCATGTCGCAGCTCCTCTCAGAAGGCGATGTTGAGGACGATGACCATCGCGAGCGCGACCCCGGCGAGCGGCAGCGTGCGCTGGTACCACGGCGCCCGTGCCTCGTGCGGGTCGATGAGATCCTCGCGCGGGGTCTCGGAGTAGACGAGACCGCGCAGCTCGGAGGCGGGTTTGGGCTGGGTCCGGAAGGACACGAACACGCTCACCGCGACGTCGACGATGAACGCCGCCGAGGCCGCGAGGAAGGCCGCGCCCTGTCCCTCGATCGGCAGGACGCCGCGGCTCAGGCTGCCGAAGGCGTCCTTGCTCAGGAACGCGACCAGGACCGCGGCGAGGGTGCCGCTCACGAGGCCCACCCAGCCGGCCGTCGGTGTCATCCGCTTCCAGAACATGCCGACGATGAAGGTCGCGAACAGCGGTGCGTTGAAGAAGCCGAAGAGCGTCTGGAGATAGTCCATGACGTTGGAGAAGGAGCTGGCGACGATGGCGGTGAAGATCGCGATGACCGTCGCCGCGACCGTCGCGAGGCGGCCGATCCGCAGGTAGTAGTCGTCCGAGTGGTCCTTGCGGATGTAGCGCTGCCACAGGTCGTAGCTGAAGACGGTGTTGAACGCCGAGATGTTCGCGGCCATGCCGGCCATGAACGCGGCCAGCAGTCCGGCGATCGCCACGCCGAGCAGGCCGTTGGGCAGGATGTCGCGCATGAGCAGCAGGAGGGAGTCGTTGTACTTGACGCCCTCGCCCGACGCTCCTCCCGGCGGGGAGCCGCCGTTCTTGAGCTGGCCGATCTCGGGCACCATGACCGCGGCGATCATGCCTGGGACGATGACCAGGAACGGCACGAACATCTTGGGGAAGGCGCCGATGATGGGGGTCCGTCGCGCCGCGGACAGCGAGTTCGAGGCCATCGCTCTCTGGACCTCGACGAAGTTGGTCGTCCAGTAGCCGAAGGACAGCACGAAGCCGAGCCCGAAGACGATGCCGACGACCGACCAGAACGGCGAGGAGAACCCGGAGAGCGCCTCACCGGGCCAGGAGTGGAGCTGCTGGTCGGCGGGCGGGACGCCGGCGGCGGCCGGAGCCCGGTCGGCGAACTCGGTGATCCGGTCCTTGAGGCCCTGCCAGCCGCCGAGCCGGTGCAGGCCGATCAGGGTCAGCGGCAGCAGCGCGGCGACGATGACGAAGAACTGGAGCACCTCGTTGTAGATCGCCGCGGAAAGGCCGCCGAGCGTGATGTAGGACAGCACGATCACGGCAGCGATGAGCAGTGCGACCCACAGCGGCCAGCCGAGCAGGGCGTGGACGATCGAGCCCAGCAGGTAGAGGTTGACACCCGCGATGAGCAGCTGCGCGATGGCGAAGCTGATCGCGTTGACCAGGTGCGCGCCCGTGCCGAAACGGCGGAACATGAACTCCGGCACCGATCGGACCTTGGAGCCGTAGTAGAAGGGCATCATCACGACGCCGAGGAACAGCATCGCGGGGATCGCGCCGACCCAGAAGTAGTGCACGGTGGAGATCCCGATCTCGGCGCCGTTGGCCGACATGCCCATGATCTCGACGGCACCGAGGTTGGCGGAGATGAACGCCAGGCCGGTGACCCAGGCAGGCAGCGAGCGGCCCGAGAGGAAGAAGTCGATGGAGTCGGACACGGACCGCCTGGCCAGCAACCCGATGCCGAGAACGAAGACGAAGTAGAGCGCGATGATGACGTAGTCGACGGCGTTGACGCTAAGGAGAGTGCCCGCCGTGGACAGGCCTGCCACTGACTGCATGCGATCAGTCCCTTCGTTTTGCGACGTTTTGTCACGCTAGCGCAGGGGCCCGCGCCTGGCGCGTCATCACACCGTGGCGTCGTCGACGCTCGTGAGGAGTCGCTTGAGGGGGACGGTCACGTCGGCGGCCGCATCGGCCGGGATACTCATACCCTTCTCCAGGGCTCGCTTGACAGTGAGGTAGTCGGCCGAGGACCCGACGGACTCGGTCGCGATGAGCAGCCCGTCGCGGTAGCTGAGGATGGAGAACGCCTCGGCGCCGAGGTCGCCGCGCACCACGACGTGGTCGGCGCCGTGAGGGAGCCCGGCGATCTGGAGGCGCAGCTGGCCCTGGTCGCTCCAGAACCACGGCACCTGCCGGTATGCCGCGGGGCGTCCCACCAGCGTCGCCGCTGCGGCGCGCGCCTGGTCCGTCGCGTGGGGCACGCTCTCGAGGCGAGTCGGCCCGGGCAGGCCCCGGATGAAGGGGTTGGGGCCGACCGCGCAGTCGCCGGCGGCCACGGTCACGCCGTCGGAGGTGAGGGCATACTCGTCGACGACCACCCCGCGCCGCTCGACGACGAGGCCGAGCTGCTCCGCGAGCTCGGTGCGCGGGGCGACCCCGATGCCGACCACGACGAGGTCGGCCGTGAGCGTGCGGCCGTCCTCGAGCTGGACGCCGGAAGCCCGGCCGTCCCGGGTAGTGACACGAACAACATTGGCGTTGAGGAGAACTCGCGTGCCGCGGCGCTCGTGCGCGGCGAGGTAGAAGTCGGACAGCAGGGGGGTGACCGAGCGCCCGAGGAGCCGGTCGGTCGCCTCGACGACGGTGACGTTCGCGCCGAGCAGGCGGGCGCCTGCCGCAACCTCCAGCCCGATGAAGCCACCCCCGACGACAATGACCTCGCGGGCATCCCGGAGAGCGGGTGCGAGCCGGTCGGCGTCGGCGAGGGTGCGCACGGACAGGACGCCGTCCGCGTCGGCGCCGTCGACCGGCAGGGCCCGGTTGGCCGCGCCCGTGGTCAGAGCAAGGCGGGCGAACTCGACCTCGCGGCCTGCGCGCGTCGTCGCCCGGCCGCCCGCGCGGTCGCGGGCGATCTGCGCGACCGGGTCACCGGTGACGAGGGCGATCCCGTGCTCGGCGAACCATTGCGGGCCGTGGAAGACCAGTGACTCGCGGTCGTGCTCGCCGCGCAGGTAGGTCTTGGACAGCGGCGGGCGGTCGTAGGGCGGCTCGGCCTCGTCGCCGACGAGCATGACGGGCTCGGTGTCGCCGAGCTCGCGCAGCGCAGTGACGAGTGAGATGCCGGACTGGCCGGCTCCGACGACGAGAGTCCCGGTCCGCTCGGCTGACATGCCTCCCAGCGTAGGGTCCGCATCATGACGTGGACGGCAGCCAGGCCCGAGTCCGTGTTCACCTACGGCGCGCCCATGCTCAAGTTCGGTCCGGGCGCCGCGGACGAGATCGGCCACGACCTCGCCGCGCTCGGCGCCCGACGGGTGCTGCTCGTCACGGACCCCGGGCTGCGCGAGACCGGGATGCCGGAGCGCGTCGCCGGGCGGATGGCGGCCTACGGCGTCGTGGCCGTCGTGCACGACTCGGCCCACGTGGAGCCCACTGACGCGAGCCTGGAGGCGGCGGTCGAGCGGGCCCGTGCGGACGGGCCGTTCGACGCGTTCGTCGCGGTCGGCGGGGGGTCGTCCATCGACACGGCCAAGGCGGTCGACCTGATCCTGACCAACGGCGGGTCGCTGATGGACTACGTCAACGTTCCCGTCGGGGCCGGCCGCGCGCCGATGTCGCCGCTGGCCCCACTCGTGGCGGTGCCGACCACGACCGGCACCGGCGCCGAGAGCACGACGATCTGCGTGCTCGACGTGCTGGCCCTCAAGGTCAAGACCGGCATCAGTCACGTGCGCCTGAGGCCGACGCTCGCCGTCGTCGACCCGAGGCTCACGACGAGCCAGCCCTCGGGGGTGACCGCGTCGGCCGGGATGGACATCCTCTGCCACGCACTGGAGAGCTGGACCGCCCGTCCGTACACCTCTTTCGAGCGCAAACAGCCCGGGGAGCGGGTGCCGTACTGCGGCAGCAACCCCATCTCCGATCTCTGGGCCGAGCGCTCGATGGCCTTGCTGGGCAACGCTTTCCGCAGAGCGGTTCGTGACGGGGAGGACGAGGCCGCTCGGGGTGAGATGGCGCTCGCGGCAACGTTCGCGGGGCTCGGGTTCGGCAACGCCGGAGTCCACATCCCGCACGCGAACGCATACCCGGTCGCCGGCCGGGTCCGCGACTTCCACCCCGACGGCTATCCGCCCGGCGAATCCCTCGTGCCACACGGCATGGCGGTGGCCCTGACGGCACCCGAGGCGTTCCGATGGACGTTCGACGCAGCACCCGAGCGTCACCTGGCCGCTGCCCGGCTGCTCGCTCCGGACGAGCCACCGAAGGTCGACCCGGGCGACCCGTCCGGAGTCCTTCCCGCCGTGATCGTCGGCCTCATGCGCGACATCGGGATGCCCAACGGCTTGGCGGCCGTGGGCTATGAGGAGTCCGATGTGGGGGCGCTCGTCGAAGGGGCACTGAAGCAGCAGCGGCTGCTTGCGACCAGCCCGAAGCCGGTCGGGGCGGACGACCTGACCAGCATCGTCACGCGGTCGCTTCGGCTCTGGGAGTAATCGGTCGACGCGGCGTCGCTCCGGCGGCATACAGTGCCGTCTGTGACGACCGAGGCCACGCACCTGACCATGCCCGCCGACCGAGACTGGCTCGAGTGGGTGGGAGCCCGCGGCGACGACCAGCTCGCCCGCGCCCGAGCGCTCGTCGACGCGCTCAAGGCCGACCCGCCGCGCGACCCGCTGGAGGTGCTCCGCACGTGGAACGACGCGCAGGTCGCGCTGTCGAACGCCGCGTCGGTGGCCTCACTGTTCTCCGAGGTGCACCCCGACAAGGAGGTGCGCGACCGCGCCGAGGCGGTTGCCCAGGAGGTCCAGAAGCTCGACACCGACCTCGGGCTCGACCAGGAGCTGTATGCCGTGTTCGCCGGGCTCGACGCCGGGGGCCTCGATGCCGACGCGGCGCGAGTGCTCGAGCGGACTCTCCGGGACTTCCGGCGCTCCGGTGTCGACCGCGACGAGGCCACGCGGGAGCGCCTGCGCGAGCTGAGCGAGCGCGCGATCCTGCTCAGCCAGGACTTCAGCAAGAACATCCGCGAGAACGTCCGCAGCATTCGCATCGAGCCCGAGCGCCTCGTCGGTATGCCGCAGGACTGGGTCGAGGCTCACCCGGCCGCCGAGGACGGCCTCGTCACCGTTACCACCGACTACCCCGACGTCGTCCCCTTCCGCACCTTCGCGCACGACGCGCAGGCGCGGCGCGACCTCGTCACCGAGTTCCTCACCATCGCCTGGCCGGACAACGACCAGGTGCTGCAGGACATCTTCGCCGTCCGTCGCGAGCACGCCACGCTGCTCGGCTACGACACATGGGCCGACTACGACGCCGAGGTCAAGATGATCGGCAACGGGAAGGCGATCGGGGAGTTCATCGAGCGCATCACCGAGCTGTCCACGTCGAGCGCCGAGCGTGACAAGGCCGTCCTGCTCGAGCGGCTCCGGCAGGACCGACCCGACGCCACCGACATCGACGGGGCCGACATCTTCTACTACGGCGAGCTGGTCCGCAAGGAGCAGCTCGCGGTCGACGCACAGCGCGTCCGCACCTACTTCCCGTTCGAGGCCGTGCGCCAGGGACTGCTGGACGTGACCGGGCGCCTCTTCGGGGTCGAGTGGGCACCCGTCGCCGACGCCGGCACGTGGCACGACGAGGTCGCGACCTACGACGTGTCGTTCGGCGGGGAGCGGATCGGCCGGATCCACCTCGACCTGCACCCTCGCGACGGCAAGTACAAGCACGCCGCCCAGTTCGACCTCGTGCGCGGCGTCACCGACGTCCAGCTCGCCGAGGGCGTGCTCGTCTGCAACTTCAACCGCGGGCTCATGGAGCACGACGAGGTGGTGACCCTGTTCCACGAGTTCGGGCACCTCGTGCACCACGTCCTGGCCGGGCGCCAGCAGTGGGTGCGCTTCTCCGGGGTCGCGACCGAGTGGGACTTCGTCGAGGCGCCGAGCCAGATGCTCGAGGAATGGGCTTGGGACGCAACGGTGCTCGCGACCTTCGCGCGCAACGCTGACGGTGAGACCATCCCGCCCGAGCTCGTCGAGGCCATGCGCCGGGCCGACGACTTCGGCAAGGGCTACGACGCGCGCACGCAGATGTTCTACGCCGCGCTGTCCTACGACTTCCACGTCAACCCGACCGACGACCTCACGGCCAGGCTGCGCGACCTCATGGCGACGTACTCCGTCTTCCCGTACCTCGCCGGCACCCACATGCACTGCCACTTCGGGCACCTCGACGGCTACAGCTCGGCCTACTACACGTACATGTGGTCGCTCGTCATCGCCAAGGACATGTTCTCGGCGTTCGACCGCAGCGACCTGTTCGACCCGGAGGTCGCCGGGGCGTACCGGGACAAGGTGCTGGCTCCCGGCGGACGACGGGACGCCGCCGACCTCGTCGAGGACTTCCTCGGGAGGCCGTACACCTTCGACGCGTATGCCGCGTGGCTCGCCGAGTGAGCAGGGTCGCGTGAGCACGCTGCGCGTCACGGGTCTCAACGTCTACCCGGTCAAGTCGCTCGCGGGCGTCGCACCACAGGCGGCAGCGGTCGACGCGCGCGGCCTGGTCGGCGACCGTCGCTGGGCCGTCGTCGCACCCGACGGCGCCAAGGTCACGGCGCGCGAGGAGCACCGGCTGCTGGGGGTGCGCGCCGAGCCGCTGGCAGATGGTGCCGTGCGGCTGTGCGCCCCGGGCGCGGAGGCCGTTGTCGCAGTCCCGCCCCGCGACGGTGCCCCCGTGCCGGTGGGCTTCTGGGGACAGGCGAGCGCCGTGCCGGGATCCCTCGAGGTCTCCGAATGGCTCTCGGAACGGGTCGGGCGGTCGCTGCGGCTGGTCTGGCAGGACGAGGACATGGTCCGGCCGATCCGGCCCGACCTCGGGGGGCAGCCGGGCGACCGCAACTCGTTCGCCGACGCAGCGCCCGTCCACCTGACGTCGGAGGCGTCCCTGACGCGCCTCAACGACTGGGTGCTCGAGACAGCCCTCGAACGGGGCGAGGAGCCTGCCGAGCCGCTGCGCCAGGAGCGGTTCCGGCCCAACGTCGTCGTTGACGGGGACGAGCCCTTCGCGGAGGACTCGTGGTCGGTCGTGCGCATCGGCGACGTGCCGTTCCGGGCGACGATGGTCGTCGACCGGTGTGTCATGACGACGATCGACCGCGTCGAGCTGCATACGACGAAAGAGCCGATCCGCACCCTGGCGCGCCACCGCAAGTGGGACGGCGCGACGTGGTTCGGCATCCGGCTCACACCCGTGCTCCCGCTGGCTGCCGGCGCGCACCTGCGGGTCGGCGACACCGTCGTCCCCACCTGACCTGCTCACCCGCAACACACCCGGTAACCGTCAACGCGACCCAGTTGCAACTGTGGTGCCTTGACGGTTACCGGGTGTGTTGCGGAGGTGGTGTGCATCTCACCCGCTGCGTGTGACGCGGCGCGGCGTCCTGGCAACGGACGATCGGTGAGCGCCCTGTGATGCCCGCGGGCCGCGAACCGACGAATCCAAGGGGATCCAGATGGCTTTCGACACGTACATGGTGCTGGCGGCGTCCTACGAGTCGGAGGAGGCTGCCGTCGCCGACTTCGAGGCGGTGCGTGAGCTCTACAAGGAGTCCGGGCTCATCGACACCTACGACGCGGCGGTCCTGACCCGCGGCGCGGACGGCAAGGTCAAGATCGTCGAGAAGCACGAGCAGCCCACCCGGCAGGGAGCGTGGGGAGGCCTCGGCATCGGCCTGGTCGGCGGCGCCGTCGTGGCGCTCTTCCCGGCGGTCGCCCTCGGTGCCGGGCTGCTCTGGGGCGGCGCCACCGGGGCCGGCCTCGGCGCGCTCGCCGGGCACGTTGCCGCAGGCATGAGCCGCTCGGACCTCAAGGAGCTCGGCGAGCTGCTCGACCGGGGCCAGAGCGGGCTCGTCGTCGTCGCCGCGACCGACCTCGAGCGACGGGTCGAGGCGGAGCTGAAGCGGGCCGAGAAGGTCGAGAAGAAGGAGCTCAAGGCCGACGAGAAGGCCCTGGCGGGCGAGATCGACGCGGCCGCTGCTCCTGCATAGACGAGGTGCCATACCTTTGGCGCCTCGCTTCGCTGCGGCGCGTGCCGCGGCGCCCGTTAGGCCTTGCCTTCCTCCGCTTCGCTCGCTGGGCTCGATGGCGCTTCTGGTACGTGGCCGCGGTGCAGCTCGTACGCGCGGGCCTGGCCGGGGGAGTCGGGGTCGTCGACGATCGCCTGGTCGTCCATGAACTGGCGGATGACGTTCGCGAGCTCGCCCGGGTGGCTGAAGTTGATGGCGTGCGCGGCGCCCTCGATGACGACGAGCAGCGCGTGGCTCTCGGTCCTTCCGGCGACCTCCCGCAGCCTCGGCGGCAGCGGCATGAGCGGGTCGCGTGAGCCGATCACCGCCATCGTCGGCACGTCCATGGCCAGCAGGCGGTCCAGGGCAGGGAAGCGGGTCAGCGCCTGGAAGAGTCGCAACGTGCTGGGCAGCCCGAACCGGAGGTAGTCGGGCGCGGCGACACCGATGAGCCGCGCCGGCTCCCGTATGCCGTCTCGTGCGAGCTGCGTGACCGCGCGCCCGAGTGGCTGGTTGTGCAGCCCGCCGGCCGGGGCCACGAGGATGGCACGCTCGATCCGCTCGGGAAAGTGGTAGGCGAGCTCGCAGATCACCGCGCACCCCATGGAGTTGCCGACGAAGCTGGCCCGTTCGATGCCGAGTGCGTCGAGGAACGCAGCGGCCGCGCGGGCGAGCCCGGTGACGTCGAGAGGGTCGGCGGCGTTGCCGCTGCGGCCGAAGCCGGGGAGGTCGGGCACGAGCGTGCGGAACTCACCGGAGAGCCGCTCCGCGGTGGGCAGCAGGTAACGGCCGGAGAGCCCGAACCCGTGCAGGTGAACCATGACCCTGGATCCCGGGTCGGGCTGCGGTGTCTCCCGGAAGAAGACGCGGACGCCGTCGATCGTGGTCCACCGTTCGGCGAGCGTCGTCGAGGGCCGCGTGAAGCGGCGTGGAGTCCCGTGCGGTGACCGAGGCATCAGGCTGCCGCGAAGCCGCGCGGCAGCGGCGACGAGGGCTTCACGGCTCGGTCGAGAGCCCGCGCGTAGGTCCATGGGTCCGTCCTACTGCATCCGCGGCCTGTGGACACCGGAGTTCGCCACGATCACGGGATCGGGAGCTCCTTGAGGACCACCTGCTTGCCGGTGTGGCGCTCGGACAGGTCGGCCAGGGCCTGGCGAACGGTCTTCGAGAACAGGTGTGCGCCCTTGATCGTCGGGTGAACGCGGTCGGACTGGACCTGCTCGGGGTGCGCGCGCACGGCCGAAGCCCAGTCGGCGACGATGACATTGGGCCGGTCGCGCGCGATGAGGTCGAGCGTCGTGTTGTCGGTGTCGATGCGGGAGAAGGGACCCATGATGTTGACGAGAACGACCATGCGGTTCGGTCCCAGGAGGTCGAGCACCTTGTCCGCCTCGTCCTCGTCCACCCCGGCGTTGGTGCCGAACGCCAGGATGACGGCCCGCCGGTTGTCGGCCCCACGCTCGGTGACCTGCGTGACCGCGTCGGACCACCGCCGGTTGGACTTCGCGTCGATGCGGATGCCGGGGAAGTAGTAGCGCAACGCCTGCAGGCTGCCGACCATGATCGAGTCGCCGTAGGCGTCGATCTCCGGCCCCGCCGGCATCGTGAACGAGGCGTTCCTGGCGATCGGCGCCGTGCTTGGCGCGGCGCTGGGTGCAGTGCTGGGCGCAGTGCCGGTGCGAGGGGCGGCCGTCGTCGAGCCGGCGGGGGAGTCCGGCTGCGCATCGGCCTCGTTCGCGGCCAGCATGCGGGCGGTCTCGCTCATGTCGGGGGCTGTGGCGAGCACGACCGCGGTGGTCACGGCGAGCACCGCGGCGCCCACCGCGACGGCTTGCTTCGCTCGCCGGCCCAGCCCACCGATCCGGGTGCGCCCCATCGCGGCCACCCCGCGGAAGCCGCGGGTGCGGAACGGGCTCTCGACCAGACGGAAGGTCAGGTCGGCGAGCGCCAGCGTGACGACGACGCACCAGAGCCGGGTCAGCCAGAAGCTCGTCGTGCCCGGCGCCGCCGGGTTGTCCAGCGCGACGAGCAGGATCACCGGCCAGTGCCACAGGTAGATCGAGTATGACCTGGCCCCCACCCACGTCGGCGCCGGATGACTCACCATGCGCTGCCAGAGAGTGAGCCGGCCGGGACGCCGGTCGAGGACCCCCATGACAAGGACTGCGGTCGCGACCGAGGCGAGCGCGATCCCGCCACGGAACGTCAGTGTCGACTCCTCGTCGAGCAGGACCATCTCGGCCAGCAGCGCGGCGGCAGCCAGCGGGACGGCATACGGCCCGAAACGTCCCCACCGTGACGGCAGGACTCGCTGGGACAGGCGCGGGCTCGCCCAGGCGAAGGCCACCGCTACGCCGACCATGAGACCCACGAGGTGGGTGTCGGTGCCGTAGTAGACCCGCGTGGCGTCGCTGCCCGGCACGAACTGCAGGGCCATCAGCAACGCCGAGGCCGCACCCGCGACCACCGCCACGCCGACACGGACCCGTCCGGCCGTGGCGAGCAGCACGATGGTGACGAACGGCCACAGGAGGTAGAACTGCTCCTCGACGGCCAGCGACCAGAAGTTCATGAACAGCTGCGGCGCAGTCTGGTCGAAGTAGCTGGACCCCGCGGTGATCTCGACCCAGTTCGTCGAGAAGGTCAGGGCGCCGAGGACCTGCCGCTCGATCGAGACGAGGAGGTCCTGGCTCACGAGGCGCGCCATGAGGACGCTGACCAGCACGCAGAGCACCAGCGCGGGCACCAGCCGGCGGGCGCGGCGCACCCAGAAGCTCGAGAGCGCGACCCGGCCGGTGCGGCGATGCTCCCGGACCAGCAGGGTCGTGATGAGGAAGCCGGACACGACGAAGAAGACGTCGACACCGAGGAAGCCCCCGGGCAGCCAGGACGCGTTGAGGTGGTAGACCAGCACCCCGACGATGGCCAGCGCTCGCAGCCCGTCGAGGCCCTCGATCCGCCCGGGACGCGCACGCCCCTCGGGCCGCTGGCTGGTTGCCGCGGCTGCGTCGGCGGAGTGTCCGGAACCTTCCGCCCGAGAAATGGCCGACGTCGTCACGTCGCTCCCTCCTTGGGCCCAGGGTGGGTGGAGTCACCACGGTGCCTGGAGTGAGCATAGTTACGGTTGGGGCTCGGGTTGCGGAGGCACGCGGGGGCCCGAGGGGCAGCCACGTCATCCCAGGGAGGCTCGCGAGCGGCATACGGTGTGGGCATGTGCCCCGACCCGCCCGCGACCCCGGACCCGGTGCGCGTGACGATCTTCGTGCGGGGCTGGGTGCAGGGAGTCGGCTTCCGGTGGTGGGCGCGCGCGACGGCGCTGGAGCTCGGTCTCGCCGGGCACGCCCGCAACATGCCCGACGGGCGCGTCGAGATCGTCGCGCAGGGGGACCGAGACTGCGTGGCGCGCCTCGAGGAGCTGCTCCGGGAGCAGCCGTCGACCACCCGACGGCCCGGTCACGTGGAAAGCGTCGTCGTGCAGCCCGGCGTCCCGAAGGACGGAATCCGCGGATTCGACGAACGGTGACCCACCTAGGCTGACCGGATGAGCGAGCCGCCCGATGTCCCGGCCGAGCTGCTGCGGCTGCGCAGCAGCATCGACAACATCGACGCCGCGCTCGTGCACCTGCTCGCCGAGCGGTTCAAGTGCACCCAGCAGGTCGGCCGGCTCAAGGCCGAGCAGCACCTGCCGGCCGCGGACCCCGCCCGCGAGGAGCGGCAGATCGCCCGGCTCCGGGCGCTCGCGGACGAGGCGGGTCTCGACCCGGTCTTCGCGGAGAAGTTCCTCAACTTCATCATCGCCGAGGTCATCCACCACCACGAGCGCCTCGCCAACGGCGAGGAGTGACGCGCGACCCAGCGGCGCTCAGTAGAGCGTGGCGTCCTGCCTCGCGTCCAGGGCGGCGTCGTATGCCGCTGCGTCCTGGTCTGAGGTGAAGCCGCCCGCCTCGCGGGTGAGCTGCCCGGCAGTCGGCAGGGAGCCGCGGTCGACGTGGGCCTCGTTGTCCCACAACCGACTCCGCTTGATGGCACGCGCGCACTGGAAGTAGCAGCGCTCGACGGTGACGACGATGACAGACGCGGGGCGCTTGCCCTGCACCTCGTGCCGGGCGAGCTCTTCAGGGTCGGTCGAGAGGATCGCGGTGCCGCGGACGCGCAGCTCCTCGCCCAGTCCCGGGACGAGGAAGATCAGGCCGACGCGAGGGTCTGCCACGATGTTGCGCAGAGTGTCGAGGCGGTTGTTGCCCCGCCGGTCGGGAATGACGAGCGTGCGCTCGTCGCGGACCACCACGAAGCCCGGGTGGTCGCCCCTCGGCGACTGGTCCAGACCGCCCGCGCCCACCGTCGCCACGACGACGAACGGTGACGCCTCGATGATCCTGGCCTGCCCCGGGGTGATCGTCCGGGACTCCTTGGCGATCGAGTTGACCGCCGGTGCCGTGGGGTAGACCTCGAGCAGACGCTCGAGGCTCGTCACGGCGTGGGGGTCTGCTGAGGGGGTCGTTCGGGTCACCCGTACACGGTATGCCGTGAGCACACCTCGTGCGGTCGGCCGCCCCTTCCGCCTCGCCCGGCGTCCGCGGACGTCCCGGAGGTGCCGGGCCGCGGCTAGTACGCTGACCGGGATCGTCGCTGGCTGGACAAAGGAAACTCGGGTTCGTGTACGTCAAGAGCCTCACCCTGAAGGGCTTCAAGTCCTTCGCCTCGGCGACCCACCTGCGCCTCGAGCAAGGGATCACCTGCATCGTGGGGCCCAACGGCTCCGGCAAGTCCAATGTCGTCGACGCGCTCGCGTGGGTGATGGGTGAGCAGGGCGCGAAGTCGCTGCGCGGCGGCAAGATGGAGGACGTCATCTTCGCCGGCACCGCCGGGCGGGCCCCGCTCGGCCGGGCCGAGGTCGCGCTGACGATCGACAACTCCGACGGTGCGCTGCCGATCGACTACACCGAGGTGACGATCGCCCGCACGATGTTCCGCAACGGCGGGTCCGACTACTCCATCAACGGCACGCCGTGCCGGCTGCTCGACATCCAGGAGCTGCTCTCCGACAGCGGCATCGGCCGCGAGATGCACGTCATCGTCGGCCAGGGCCAGCTCGACACCGTGCTGCGGGCCACCCCTGAGGAGCGCCGGGGCTTCATCGAGGAGGCCGCGGGCGTCCTCAAGCACCGCAAGCGCAAGGAGCGGGCGCTGCGCAAGCTCGAGACGATGGAGGCCAACCTCACCCGCGTGCAGGACCTCACAGCCGAGATCCGCCGCCAGCTGGGACCGCTCGGCCGGCAGGCGGAGACTGCCCGCAAGGCCGCGGTCATCCAGACGGACGCCCGCGACGCCCGGCTCCGGCTCGTCGCAGACGACTTGGTCCAGCTCACCTCGACGCTCGAGCAGGAGGTTGCCGACGAGTCGGCCCTCATCGAGCGTCGCACCGAGGTCGAAGCGGCGATGTCGGGCTTCTCCACCCGGCTGGGCGAGCTCGAGACCGCGGCCGAGCGGTCCCGGCCGGCCCTGGCGCAGGCGCAGGACGAGTACGTCTCGCTCGGACGGCTGGTCGAGCGGATGGCCTCCACCCGCTCGCTGGCGGCCGAGCGCGTCCGCCTGCTCAGCGAGGACGACGAGCCCGAGGCGGGCGCGCAGGCACGCGACCCCGAGCAGCTGCGCGAGCAGGCCGCGAGGGTCCGCGAGCAGGAGGCCGAGCTGCTCGCCGAGATCGCCGAGGCGCGCGAGTCACTGGAGGAGGCGGTGCTGCTGCGCACCGCGGCCGAGCGCGATGTCGCCGAGGAGACCTCGCGCCTCGCGCGGGCCACCCGTGCCGCAGCGGACCGGCGCGAAGGCCTCGCCAAGCTCGGCGGCCAGGTCGGCGCCCGGGCCTCGCGCGTCGAGGCACGGGAGGCCGAGCTCGGACGCTTGCGCGCCACCGTGGAGCAGGGGCTCGCCCGCGCCGCGGAGGCCGAGCACGAGTTCGCCCGCCTCGAGGCGACCGTCGCCCAGGACGAGGAGGGCGAGCAGGGGCTCGACACGGCATACGAGGAGGCGGCGGCGCGGCTCGAGGCCGCGGAGGCAGAGCTCGCCCGCTGGAAGGACGCCGAGACGGCCGCCGACCGGGCCCGTACGGCCGCATCGGCCAAGGTCGAGGCACTGGAGCTCAGCCTGAGTCGCAAGGACGGAGCCGCAGCGCTGCTCGCTGCCGCCGACGAGGCCCACGCCATCGTCGGCTCCGTCGCCTCGCTCGTCACCGTCCAGCCGGGCCTGGAGAACGCCGTGGCGGCAGCGCTCGGGTCGGCAGCGGAGGCGCTCGTCGTCGGGTCCCTCGACGCCGCAGCGACCGCGCTCGATGCGCTCCGCGCGTCCGACTCCGGCCGCGCGAGCATGCTCGTCGCCGAGTCCGCGACCCGGGTCGACCCGGCGGCATGGCCACGCCTCGAGGGCGACGGCCGCTGGGCCCGCGACGTCGTCACCTGCCCCGACTCGGTGCGACCCGCCGTCGAGCAGGTGCTCGAGCGTGTGGCCCTCGTGGCCGACCCCAGCGCCGCGACGCGCCTGGTCCGCCTGCACCCCGGCGTGACGGCGGTGACCCGCGACGGCGACGTCTACGCACCGGGCACCGTGCGCGGCGGGAGCCAGTCCGCGCCCAGCCTCATCGAGCTCCAGGCGGCTCTCGAGGACGCCCAGTCGGTCGTCGCGGCAGCCACCCGTGACGGTGAGGAGGCGAGGTTCCGGGTCGCCGGAGCCCAGGCCGCCCTCCGCGACCTGAACGACGACGTCGAGGCGGCGCTCGAGAAGCTCAACGAGAGCGATGCCCGAATGGCCGCGGTGGCCGAGAAGCTCGGCACGCTCGGGCAGACGCTGCGCGCAGCGCGGGCCGAGGTCGACCGCACCGAGCACGCGATCTCCGACGCCACCGCCGCCCTCGAGAGCGACCAGCTGGAGCACGCGGCCCTGCTGGAGCGCCTCGACGCGGCCAGTGCCGAGGGCGTGGACGACACCGACCCGTCGACCGAGGAGCGCGAGCGCCTCGACGAGGTCGCCCGCGAGGCACGGGCGGCGGAGACCGAGCTGCGGCTGGCGCTGCGCACCCGCGAGGAACGGGCCCGGGCGTTGAAGGACCGCGCCGAGGCCCTCGAGCGCTCGGCCCTGCACGAGGAGCAGGCCCGCGAACGACTCGCGGCCCGGCGCGAGCGGCGCCAGCGCGAGGCTGCGGTCGCGGCCGCCGTCGGCACCGCCGCGGGCTGGGCGCACGCTCTGCTCGTCGAGTCCGCGGAGCAGGCCGGCCGCGCGCGGGCTGCCGGTGAGCAGGCCCGCACCGAGCGCGACGCCGAGCTGGCCGTGGTCCGGCGTGACATCGCGACCCTGCAGGCCGAGCTGCGCGAGCTCACCGACTCGGTGCATCGCGACGAGGTGGCCCGCGCCCAGCAGCGCCTCCGGATCGAGCAGCTCGAGACCAGGGCCGTTGAGGAGCTCGGCATCTCGCCCGAGGCGCTGGTCGACGAGTACGGCCCGCACCGTCCAGTGCCGCTCGTGCCCGACCCGGACGCCGATCCCGATGCCCCGCTGCCCGACCCGGTGCCGTTCGTGCGGGAGGTCCAGGAGAAGCGGCTCCGGGCTGCCGAGCGCCGGCTGAACGCCCTCGGGAGGATCAACCCCCTTGCGCTGGAAGAGTTCTCGGCGCTGGAGGAGCGACACAAGTTCCTCACGGAGCAGCTCGAGGACCTCAAGAGCTCGAAGCGCGACCTGCTCGACATCGTCAAGGAGGTCGACGAGCGCGTCGAGCGGGTGTTCGCCGAGGCCTTCGAGGACACCGCGGTGCAGTTCGAGCGGGTCTTCCAGCGGCTCTTTCCCGGTGGCGAGGGTCGGCTCGTGCTCACCGACCCGTCCAACATGCTGACGACCGGTCTCGAGGTCGAGGCCCGTCCACCCGGCAAGAAGATCAAGCGCCTCTCGCTGCTGTCCGGTGGAGAGCGGTCCCTGGTCGCCGTGGCGCTGCTCGTTGCCATCTTCAAGGCCCGCCCATCGCCGTTCTACATCATGGACGAGGTCGAGGCCGCACTCGACGACGCCAACCTCGGCCGCCTCATCACGCTGTTCGAGGAGCTGCGCGACAGCTCCCAGCTCATCGTCATCACGCACCAGAAGAAGACGATGGAGATCGCCGACGCCCTCTACGGCGTGAGCATGCGCGGCGACGGCGTGACCACCGTGGTCTCGCAGCGCCTGCGCGACGTCGCGGACCAGCGCTCGGCCTGAGCTGGGCCGCGGTTGGGCGGGTCCCGGCGAGTCCACGTCGTCACACCAGTCACATGTGTCACTCTGGTCACATGCTCCTCCTGGTCCTCGCGATGCTGACTGCCACCGTTCTCGGGGTTGCGGTCGTCGGCTACGTCGCGGTGCCTGCGCATCGGGGCGGCCGCGGCCTGCTCACCCAGAGAGGACTCGACGTCGCGCTGTCGGTGCGACGGCGGTTCGCAAAGGTCGGCACTCGCGCACGCACCCACTGACAGGGCACCTGGCGAGCGGCATACCGCTGAACGACCCGGGAGGAGGTCCGGTGCCCGTGGTTGGATGGCTGGCGTGGACACAGCCCTGATCTACGTCATCATCGGCGTCGTCATCCTCGCGGGGATCATCGCGTTCGGCGTCAACCTGATGCGCGGTCGCGACCGCGGTGGCGCGCCGACCATCGAGCGGAAGGCGCCGCCGGCGAAGCCGGGTCTGCCCGGTGAGGATCTTGACCGGCGCCCACCGCCGGAGTCCACCGAGGTCGCGGCGCCACCAGGCGCCCCGACCGCCGCCCCGGAGGCGCCCGAGGTCGAGGCACCCCCGGAGCCGACCGCGCCCGCCATCGAGCGGCCCGAGTCCGCCCGGGGTCGCCTGCAGCGCCTGAGGGCCCGCCTCGCGCGCTCCAACACCTCGATCGGCAAGGGCCTGCTCGCTCTGCTCTCCCGCGGCAAGCTCGACGAAGAAGCGTGGGAGGAGGTCGAGGACACCCTCATCGGCGCCGACCTCGGCGTCGACGCGACGACCGAGCTGGTCGACTCGCTGCGTACCCGCGTCAAGGTCGACGGCGAGACGGACGAGGCGACCGTGCGTGGCTGGCTCCGCGACGACCTGCTCACCCTCGTGCAGCCGGAGATGGACCGTCGCATCGCGTCACGAAGGGTCGGCGACCGTCCGGCCGTCATCCTCGTCGTCGGCGTCAACGGCACCGGCAAGACGACCACCGTCGGCAAGCTCGCCCGGGTGCTCGTCGCGGAGGACCGTGACGTGCTGCTCGGCGCCGCTGACACCTTCCGCGCGGCGGCCGCCGACCAGCTGGAGACCTGGGGCGCGCGCGTGGGCGTGCCGACGGTGCGCTCCGACCGCGACGGCGCCGACCCGGCGGCGGTCGCCTTCGACGCCGTCAAGGCCGGCATCGAGCAGGAGGTCGACGTCGTCATCATCGACACCGCTGGCCGCCTGCACAACAAGGTCGACCTCATGAACGAGCTCGGCAAGGTCAAGCGCGTCATCGAGAAGCAGAGCGAGATCGACGAGGTGCTCCTCGTCCTCGACGCGACCACGGGCCAGAACGGCCTCCAGCAGGCGAAGGTCTTCGCCGAGGCAGTCGACGTCACCGGCATCGTGCTGACCAAGCTCGACGGCACCGCCAAGGGCGGCATCGTCGTCGCGGTCCAGCGACAGCTCGGCGTCCCGGTCAAGCTCGTCGGACTCGGCGAGGGCCCCGACGACCTCGCCCCCTTCGACCCAGCAGCCTTCGTCGACGCCATAGTCATGTGATGGTTCGGCGCGCGTCGCGCCTGGACTGACGAGCGAAGCGAGCGCCAGCGAGCGAGCCGAGGAGGGAAGGCGCGACGTCAAGGCGCGCCGGACCCGGCGAGCGGAGCGAGCCCAACAGCACGTCCACATCCCGGACGGCCCCTCCTGCCGAAACCACCCGCTAACACCGACCGGCCGTTGTTGACACCGCTGTAACAAACGGTGACATCGGGTGACACGCGTGCGGTCCATCGTCGTGGCCATGAGCCCTCTTACCTTCGTGACGGCGGACACGCCGTTCATCGACAGCGGCAACACTGCCTGGGTGCTGGCGGCGGCCGCCTTGGTCCTGTTCATGACCCCGGGCCTTGCCCTCTTCTACGGCGGCATGGTCCGCACCAAGAGCGTCCTCAACATGATGATGATGTCGTTCATCACCATGGGAACGGTCGGCACGGTGTGGATCCTCTGGGGATACAGCGAGGCGTTCGGCCCCGACATCGGTGGCGGTCTCCTCGGCAACCCGTTCGCCGAGTTCGGCCTGAGCGGCGTGCTCGAGAAGATCTACGGGTACGTCCCGGCGGACGCCGCGACCGGTACCGCCGCCTCGGGCGGTATCCCCGGCATGGCGTTCGTCGCGTTCCAGGTCGTCTTCGCCATCATCGCGGTCGCCCTCGTCTCGGGCGCTATCGCCGACCGGGCGAAGTTCAGCACGTGGACGATCTTCACCGTCCTCTGGGCCACGTTCGTCTACTTCCCGGCGGCCCATTGGGTCTTCGCCTTCAGCGGCTACGCCGCGGAGACCGGTGGCTGGATCGCCAACAAGGCTGAGGGCATGTTCCTCGGCGGCGTCGGTGCCTACGACTTCGCGGGCGGCACGGCGATCCACATCAACGCCGGTGCGGCCGGCCTGGCGCTGGCCCTCGTCCTCGGCAAGCGGCTCGGCTTCAAGCGCGATCCCATGCGCCCGCACAACCTCACGCTGGTGATGATCGGTGCCGGCATCCTGTGGTTCGGCTGGTTCGGGTTCAACGCCGGATCGGCGCTCGGTGCCGGGGCCCAGGCAGCCGGCGTCTGGGTCAACACCCTCGCCGCGACGGCCACGGCGATGCTCGGCTGGCTGGTGGTCGAGAAGGTTCGGGACGGCCACGCGACCTCCCTCGGTGCGGCATCCGGTGTCGTTGCCGGCCTGGTCGCAATCACTCCCGCCTGTGCGACCGTCTCGCCGGTCGGTGCGCTCATCGTCGGCCTGCTCGCCGGCGTCGGCTGTGCCCTCGCCGTCGGCCTGAAGTTCAGGTTCGGCTTCGACGACAGCCTCGACGTCGTGGGCGTCCACCTCGTCGGCGGCCTCATCGGCACGATCCTCATCGGCTTCCTCGCCACCAAGGGCAGCCCCACCGGCGCCGCCGGCATCGACGTCAACGAGGGTGTCTTCTACGGTGGTGGAGCATCGCAGCTGCTCGCCCAGCTCGAAGGGGCGTTTGCCGTCATGATCTTCTCGTTCGTGGTCACCTACCTGCTGGGGCTCCTGCTCCACAAGACCATCGGCTTCCGGGTGACTCCGGAAGAGGAGTCCAGCGGCGTCGACCTCGCGGAGCACGCGGAGACCGCGTACGACTTCGGCTCGATCGGCGGCACGCGCACCGGCGTCCTGGCCGGCCACACGTCCGCGACGACCCCGTCACCTGCATCCGCTCCGTCCGCCGAGAGCGCTGCCAAGGAGGAGGCATCCGCATGAAGCTCATCACCGCGATCATCAAGCCCCACCAGCTCGACGAGGTGAAGGAGGCTCTCGAGGCCTTCGGAGTCGCCGGCATGACCATCAGCGAGGCCAGCGGCTACGGCCGCCAGCGCGGCCACAGCGAGGTCTACCGCGGCGCCGAGTACACCGTCGACTTCGTGCCGAAGGTGCGCCTCGAGGTCCTCGTCGACGACGTCGACGCGGGCGATGTCCTCGAGGTCATCCTCAAGGCTGCGCAGACCGGTCGGATCGGGGACGGCAAGATCTGGTCGGTTCCCGTCGACGAGGTGGTGCGGGTCCGCACCGGCGAGCGCGGCGTGGACGCACTCTAGAAGGGGCGGCGAGGAACCCCATGACGGATGTGACCTCACGACGTCTGGACCTCGCCGGCACCCGGACCTTCGCGACGCCCGGGGCGGGGCAGACCCGCCGCCGGGCGCTCGCGGAGTTCGGGTTCGGGTGGCTCCAGGAGCTCTGGCGCGACGCGTGCGCCGGCCGCCGGCACGAGGGCGTGGCCCTTGCCGCAGTCGGCTCGCTCGCGCGGGGTGACGGCGGGCCGCTCAGCGACTACGACCTCGTCCTCGTGCACCACCCACGAGGGCTGTCGGGCAAGGAGGTCGGCGCCTTTGCCGACAAGCTCTGGTACCCGATCTGGGACGCGGGGGTCCGGCTCGACCACAGCGTCCGCACCGTCGCCGACTGCCGGGCCGTCGCGTCCGAGGATCTCTCGGCGGCCGTGGGCCTGCTCGACCTGACCCACGTGGCCGGCGACGCGGACGTCGTCAACGCCGCCCGCTCGACGGTGGCGCACGACTGGCGCGCCAACGCCCGGATCAGGCTCGGCGAGATGCACGAGTCGGTGGTGAGCCGGCACGCGCGCCAGGGCGACCTCGCCCACCTCATCGAGCCGGACCTCAAGGAGGCCCACGGTGGGCTCCGGGACATGGCGGTGCTCCGCGCGCTCACCGCGGCCTGGCTCACGGACCGCCCGCACGGCGAGGTCGACGCGGCATACGAGCGGATCCTCGACGTGCGCGATGCGATCCACGTCGTGACCGGGCGCGGTCGCGACCGCCTCACGAGGGACGACCAGGATGCAAGCGCGGCGCTGCTGGGCTACACGGACGCCGACGACCTGCTCACCGACCTGTCCACCTCGGCGCGCACGATCGCGTATGCCGTCGACGGGACTCTGCGGCGAGCGATGCAGTCCCAGCGTGCCAGGACCCTGCGGGTGGGCCCTCGACGGCCCCAGCTCTCCCCGCTCGGCTACGGGCTCTACCGGCACGACGGTGAAGCGGTGCTCGGCCCATCGGCCGACCTGTCGTCGGATCCGATCATCCCACTGCGCGCGGCCGTCGTCGCTGCGCGCGGCGGCATACCTCTGTCTCCGGCCACGCTGAAGAACCTTGCGGCACAAGCACCCCCACTTCCCGAGCCGTGGCCGGAGGTTGCCCGCAACCTCTTCGCGGACCTGCTCGCCGCGGGGCCCGGGCTGGTGACCGTGTGGGAAGGGCTCGACCTCGCCGGTGTCGTCGAGCGCTGGATCCCGGAGTGGAAGGCGGTCCGCAGCCGCCCACAGCGCAACGCCGTGCACCGACACACGGTCGACCGGCACCTCATCGAGACCGTCGTCGCGGCGAGCGGGATGGTCCGCGACGTCGCCCGCCCCGACCTGCTCATGCTCGCTGCCGTCCTGCACGACATCGGCAAGGTGCCCGGCACGCAGGACCACTCCGCCACCGGTGCCGCTCTCGCCGAGACGGCGCTCGAGCGCATGGGTGTTCCCGCTGCCGACCGGGCGGTCGTCGTCCGGCTCGTCCGCGAGCACCTCACCCTCGTGGACCTCGCCACCCGCCGCGACCCCGAGGATCGCTCGACCATCGCGGCGCTCACGGCCGCCGTCGAGGGCTCGGTCACCACCCTCGACCTCCTGCGCGCCCTCACCGAGGCGGACGCGTCAGCCGCCGGCCCGAAGGCCTGGAGCGACTGGCGAGCCGGGCTCGTCATGCGGCTCTACACCGCCTGCCGGATGGCACTCACCGCTCAGACGCACGGAGAGGGCCCAATCGTCGTGGAGCCGATCGAGTCCCTGCCGATCTCGGACGAGGCGCTCGAGCGCGTCGCGTCCGGCGAGCCATACGTGACGGTGTCCTCCCTCGGGGGAGCCCACCGCGTCGACATCATCGACCGGGACCGCGCCGGCCTCTTCGCCGACACCGCCGGTCTGCTGGCAGCGCACGGGTTCGTCGTGCGCTCCGCCATCGTCCGGACCCTCGACGGGCTCGCCGTCAACGAATGGTGGGTCGACTCGCCCGGCGGCGAGACGCCCCTGCCCGAGATCCTCGCCCGCGACCTCGTCCGGGTCGCCGCTGGGGACAGGGCACCACTTGGCAAGCTGCAGCGTCGCAAGTCCTCCACCGGCCTTCGCAGCCCCGGGTCGGGCTCGCCCGACTCGACGCGTGCGATGGTGATCAGCAGCGCGTCGGACAGCGCGACCGTGATCGAGGTGCGGGCGACCGACCGCCCCGGCCTGCTCCAGGACATCGGCATCACGCTGGCCCGCGCCTCCCTGTCGGTGCGCTCGGCCCATATCGCCACGTATGCCGGCCAGACCCTGGACACGTTCTATGTGACGGAATTCGGCGGCGGGCTGCTCGCGCCGGCGCGCGCGGCGCAGGCGGTGGCCATGATCATCGACACCTGCGACGGCGGGTGATGGGCGTCGAATCGGTGGTTGCGCGCCAAGCGGATAAAGTTGCCGGGTGTTCGCATCCCTGTCTGATCGGCTGACCGCCACTTTCAAGAATCTTCGCGGCAAGGGCCGCCTGTCGGAGCACGACGTCAACGCGACGATCCGTGACATCCGGCTCGCGATGCTCGACGCGGACGTGGCCCTGCCCGTCGTCAAGCGGTTCACCGCCGCCGTGCGCGAGCGCGCGCTCGGCGCCGAGGTCAGCCAGGCGCTCAACCCGGCCCAGCAGGTCGTCAAGATCGTGAACGAGGAGCTTGTCGGCATCCTCGGCGGGCAGACGCGCACCATCCGCTTCGCCAAGACCGCGCCGACCGTCATCATGCTCGCGGGCCTGCAGGGCTCCGGCAAGACGACCTTCGCCGGCAAGCTCGGCCGTTGGCTCAAGGACCAGGGCCACACCCCGCTGCTCGTCGCCGCGGACCTGCAGCGGCCCAACGCCGTCTCGCAGCTCGAGGTGACCGGTGAGCGCGCCAGGGTGCCCGTCTTCGCTCCCGAGCGGGGCAACATGGGCGGCCACGACGCCGTGCTGGAGTCAGGGGAGGGGACGCGGTCGTTCGGCGACCCGGTCGCGGTCTCGCGGATGGGTATCGAGCAGGCTCGCGCCAAGCAGTACGACGTCGTCATCGTCGACACCGCGGGTCGCCTCGCCGTCGACGCGGACCTCATGCAGCAGGCGGCGGACATCCGTGCCGCGATCCAGCCCGATGAGGTCCTGTTCGTCATCGACGCGATGATCGGCCAGGCCGCGGTCGAGACCGCCCAGGCGTTCCACGAGGGCGTCGCCTTCACCGGTGTGGTGCTCTCCAAGCTCGACGGCGACGCTCGCGGTGGTGCGGCGCTCTCGGTCGCCGAGATCACCGGCGAGCCGATCATGTTCGCGTCGGTCGGTGAGAAGGTCACCGATGTCGAGGTCTTCCACCCGGACCGCATGGCCAGCCGCATCCTCGACATGGGCGACGTGCTCACCCTCATCGAGCAGGCCGAGAAGGCGTTCGACAAGCGCCAGGCCGACGAGATGGCGCGCAAGTTCCTCGCCGAGGAGGACTTCACCTTCGAGGACTTCCTCCAGCAGATGAACGCCATCAAGCGCATGGGCTCGCTGAAGTCGATGCTCAAGATGATGCCGGGCATGCAGGGGATGCGTGAGCAGCTCGACGCCTTCGACGACCGCGAGTTCGACCGCATCGAGGCGATGGTCCGGTCGATGACGCCGTTCGAGCGCACCCGCCCGAAGCAGATCAACGGCTCCCGCCGGCTGCGTATCGCCAAGGGCTCGGGGGTGACCGTGACCGACGTCAACCAGCTCCTCGAGCGGTTCGGACAGGCGCAGAAGATGATGAAGTCGCTCGCGCGCGGAGGTGGTGGCGGACTGCCGGGTATGCCGGGCATCCCCGGGACCGGCAAGCGCGGTCGTCAGCAGCAGCCGCAGCGCCGCAAGAGCAAGAGCGGCAACCCCGCCAAGCGGGCCGCGGAGGAGCGAGCTGCCGCCGAGCGTGCCGCCACCGGGCGTGCCAATGCGGCGGCGAGCGCCTTCGGTGCGCCGGATGGTGCGGACGGCAAGGGGGACCCGATGGCCGACTTCGACCCCTCGAACCTCCCCAAGGGCTTCGAGAAGTTCCTCGGCAAGAACTGACGCCTCTTCAGGCCACACGCGCCTCTGAAGCGCCGCTGTGCAGGCTGGGTGCGCTGCGTCGGGCCTGCACAGCGCATCTAGCCAAGAAATCGCTAGGCGAAGTTGTGGCCGCATCGGACTGGGTCGGTCTCATTCGCGGTCAGGTCGACGGTTCGGATGCGCGTACCTGTCGCAACCTTTCGGCGACCTCGATGGCATCGCCCTCCGGGATACCCTCGGACCCGTTGTACGGCTTGGCCAGCGTCATGTACAGAAGGCCGCTCCCCATCACGATGGCGACGCCGATCAGGACGATCCAGCGGTCGAGGAAGGTGTCCGCCGTGACCGGCCGGACGAGAAGGATCATGGCGAACACGCCGTACGCCAGCGCCGCGACGTTGACCAGCATTCCCAGCCCCCCGAGGTTCCATCGCCCTGCCGGCCGCCAGCCACGGACCCGCTGACGCAAGGCGGCCAGGACAACCCCCTGGAAGGCGATGTAGATCCCCGTCACGGCGAAGGCAGTGACCCGTGCAAGGGAGTCGGGCCGCCAGTAGACGAACAGGCAGATCAGGATCGGCACCACGCAGGCGACCAGGAGTGCGTTGGTGGGCACGGCGTGGCGTTCTGACATGTGCGCGAGCCAGCTGCTGGCCGGCAGCATCCGGTCGCGCGCCGAGCCGTAGAGCAGCCGGCTGGCCGCTGCCTGAAGTGAGAGCACGCAGGAGATGAACGCGGTGATCGCGACCAGCAGGAACAGTTTCGAGCCGACAGTGCCCAGGGCGTCCTCCAGGATCGACGGGATGGGGTCTGGGTCCTTCCCGCTCACGATGTCCTGTAGGTTCGGGGCGGCCAGAACGTAGCCCACGTACGAGAAGAGGGCGGAGACGCCGCCGATCGTGATGGTGAGGATCATGGCCCGAGGGATCCGTCGTGTGGGGTCGTTGACCTCCTCGGCGACGCTGCCGCACGCCTCGAACCCGTAGAACAGGAAGAGCCCGGCCAGCGACGCGCCCAGGAATGTGACCAGGTAGGCGTCGCTACCGCCCGCTCCGAACGAGTCGAAGAAGACGGAGAACGGCTGCTCCCGATGGAACAGGAGCAGATATATGCCGAGCGCGATCACGCCGATGAGCTCCGCGGCCAAGCCGATCCTGGCGATCCGGGCGAGCATGTGGGTTCCGGAGAAGTTGAACGCCAGCGCTAGCAGAAGCAAACCGACGGCGGTGACGAGGCTCACCATGGGCGTCGCCTCAACGCCGAAAAGGGAGGCGACGAACCCGCCGCCGAACTCCGCGACCGCGGTGACGGTCACAATAACGGCCCACACATACACCCATGAAATGATCCAGGCGTACCGTCGGCCCCACAGTCGCCGGCACCAGGGGTAGATGCCCCCGGCCAGGGGGTATTGCGACACGACCTCTCCGAAGACGAGCGCGACGAGCATCTGCCCGCACCCCACGATCACCACCCACCACACCGCCGGCGGACCGCCCAGGGACAGACTGTAGGCGAACAGCGAATAGACCCCGACCAGGGGAGACAGGTATGTGAAGCCCAACGCGATATTGGACCAGAGGTTCATCGAGCGGTGGAAGTCCCCTCCATATCCCAGCGCGGCGAGGTCGGACTCGTCGGCCGCAGGAGCATACTCGGGTGCTGTATCTGACGTCATGGCTCCTCCTCTGCCACGCATCTCTGTAAACGAATGAAAATACCGTTGCCACCCGGTCCGGGACAATGGTTCTTCCGCCGGTGGCGGGCCTGGAATACGCAGCGATCTGCGGTTTGACCGGTTAATGGCGCCGATTCCCTTTTCGGAATGGGTGCCTCGTCGTTCGGAGAACGACACGAGCCCGACCTCGGCCGCTCGTCGACTTAGGAAACGACATTCGGCGAGGTGCGACGATCCGAACTGCTACGTCATCAGACCGACGCGGCCGTCATCGCCGACGCTCATGATGGTGGCGGAGTGCCTGGCAGTGGTGTCAGTGGTGTCAGTGGTGTCAGTGGTGCAGGTGGTGCTGGTAGTCGTAGGCGGTGTGGCAGTGGTCACCGTCAGGTGCCTTCTCCGACTGCGCGACGTCGATGGCCGGGTTCTGGTCGAAGAATCCGAACGGCTTGAGCCAGAACGAAATGATGTCCGCGGGCATGATCGGCCACTCCTCGACGCGCGTGATGTGGTGGAGGCCGAAGACGTACCACAGCACGACGTCGGTGTTCTCGAGCGGTTCGTCGTCCGCGACCCATCTCGTCATGCCGGTGTCGTGCTCGGACTGCGTCGGGTAGGCACCCGCAGGCCAGCGCTCCTCGTCATGGTGCCGGGTCACCCACAGTGTGTGGCCGATGACCGGAGCTCGCAGGTACTGTGCGCTGGTGGGGTCCAGCATCGCCGGGAACGCACCGCCCGGCACCAGCTTGTATGCCGTGTTGGTCCCGTGCTTGTTGGTGCGGTTGGGATTCACCACCTTCCAGGACCGCTGACGTTCCCAGCTGTAGTCGCGCGCTGCCTCGGCCTCGGACTTGACTGCGGTGGACACGGTCACCAGGTCCAGACCGTAGGGGTTGTCGGCGGAGATGGGCAATGCCTCCGAGTCCACCTCCATGACGGTGTTCTCCCCGCCGTCGATGTCGAGGTCGAGCCGGGCGACGATGAAGTGCTGGTGGAACGGTGCGTAGGTTCGCCGGTCCACGACGGTGCCTG
Organism: Intrasporangium mesophilum; assembly: GCF_054783095.1. Taxonomy (NCBI): domain Bacteria; kingdom Bacillati; phylum Actinomycetota; class Actinomycetes; order Micrococcales; family Intrasporangiaceae; genus Intrasporangium; species Intrasporangium mesophilum. The sequence goes on from NZ_BAAGRF010000010.1 coordinate 142,174, forward strand.
TCCGAGGGGCATCCTCGCCGTCACCGAACGGCGTGGTGACCATAATGCCGGTGGCACGCACCTCGCACTCGATGTTCCCGTCCTGGTAGAAGCGCCAGTAGATGAGGTACTCGTAGTTCGCCACGGTGGCGTGACAGGACACGACGAGCCGGCGCATGCGTCGGACCTCGGCCCCCGTGTGACCGTCGACGTGCTTCCACAGGACGGCGTTGTCCTCCTCGTGGATGCAGATTGCGTTCGGGATGTCGTAGGGCTCGGCCTTGCTGTCGTGCATGACAGCGTCGACGTACACGATCTCGCCGAGGCAGTCACAGCCAAGCTCCAGCGACGTGACGAGGAAGCCGAGCCCCCACTCGCCGATGTCGTAGGCGGTGCGCCGGTAGTGGTCGAACGACGAATCACGGTAGGGCACCACCATCTCGGCGAGCGACATCCGGTAGGCGATGTCACGGGTCACGCCGTGGTCGTCGTACGTCACCAGGAAGATGACCGGACCCTCGCGGTGGTTGAACCCCAGCCGCATGGACCAGTTCTGCCACTTCAGCTCCGTGCCGTCGATGGTGAACGACACTCCCTCGGGCTGCGTGACGAACAACGGCTTGAGGTCGGTGCGCTGCACGCCGGTCCACAGTCCCGGAACGTACTCGCCCTGCACCTCTGGTCTGCCGTGGTCGGTCTCCTCCTCGATCTCGAGCAGCTCCATGGTGTTCACGTCGACGATGAGCTTCAGTCCGGAGACGGGGTGGGCGAAGGGGTTTCCGTCCGGTGTCTCCCGGATCCACAGGTCGCACCAGCCCACGCGACGGTCCCGCCACTGCTCAGGAATCAGCTGCCGACCGTAGGTCCAGACGTCGACCAGGACGAGGGACAGGTCGGTGATCCCGCGCTTCGCCAGCGCGGCGATCACCTCGGGATGCTTTCGCATCGTCTCGTCGCACTCGTACAGCTCGTCGACCGTGAAGTTCGGCACCACACCTGGAACGTGCGTCCACGACACGACCGAGTCCTGATCGAGGTCGACGACCGCCTCATAGGTCTGGTTGTCCTCGCGGTTCCACACGACCGCTTGCGTCTGCCGTGGAAGGTGGTCGCCCGGTCTCCAGGCCATCACCTCGGCCTTCGTGGGCTCGACCAGCTCGATGGACGCGAACCGCCAGGCATCAGTCACCCGCTGCTCCCGTCGCAGGACCTGCGCTGTCTTCCGGAACTCGTCGGCTCCGAGCGGCTCGAGCGGATGCTGCGCCATGTCCCCGCCTCCTCCGTGCACCCCGTGATTGCCTGCCATCAAACCACCAGGCACGAACGACGGCCACTGTCAGAATCCGGTCTGTCGAAATCCCGTCTATCAGGGCTAGCGTGAATGTGCCCACAACGCCGGTCGAGGAGGCACGGAAATGTCGGACAAGATGGTCTTTCACAACATCATCAATGGGGAGGTCCAGACGAGCGCCTCGGGCGCGATGATGGATATTGTCAATCCCTCGACGGGCGGGGTGTACGCATCTGCACCTCGCTCAGACGAGGCGGACGTGGACCTCGCCTTCAGGGCGGCCAGCAAGGCCTTCGAGACATGGCGCTGGACGACGCCCTCGGAGCGACAGAGAGCCCTGCTCAAGCTTGCCGACGTCATCGAGGAGAACGCCGACGAGCTCGTCGCGATCGAGAGCGAGAACACCGGCAAGCCGGTGGCACTAACTCGCTCGGAGGAGATTCCCCCGATGGTCGACCAGATCCGCTTCTTCGCCGGGGCGGCCCGCGTGCTCGAGGGCAGGTCGACCGGCGAGTATATGCGCGGCTTCACATCCTCGATCCGGCGCGAGCCGGTCGGTCCGGTGGGCCAGGTGGCCCCGTGGAACTACCCGATGATGATGTCGGTCTGGAAGTTCGCACCTGCACTTGCCGCCGGCAACACGGTCGTGCTGAAGCCATCCGACACGACGCCTGCCTCGTCGTACTGGATGGTCTCCAAGATGCAGGAGATCTTCCCGCCCGGCGTCTGCAACCTCATCTGCGGCGACCGCGACACCGGAGCGGCCCTCACCGCGCACCCGATCCCGCAGCTCGTGTCCATCACGGGCTCCACCCGGGCGGGGATCGCCGTCGCGACCGCGGCCGCCGCCGACCTCAAGCGCGCCCACCTCGAGCTGGGCGGCAAGGCACCCGTCGTGGTCTTCGACGACGCGGACCTCGAGCAGGCCGTCGACGGGATCTCGGTCGCCGGTCTGTTCAATGCCGGGCAGGACTGCACGGCAGCCACCCGGGTGCTTGCCGAGAAGGGGGTCTATGACGACTTCGTCAGCGCGCTGACGGAGGCCGCCAAGAACACCAAGACGGGTTACGACGCCGAGGACGAGGACATTCTCTACGGCCCGATCAACAACCCCAACCAGCTTGCGCACGTCTCAGGCCTGGTCGAGCGCGCCCCGGACCACGCCAAGGTGACCACTGGCGGCCGCCGGGCCGGAGGTGCGGGCTTCTTCTACGAGCCGACGGTCGTCGCCGATCTACGCCAGGACGACGAGCTGATCACCACAGAGATCTTCGGGCCGGTGCTCACGGTGCAGAGGTTCACCGACGAGGACGAGGCCGTCGCCTTTGCCAACGGCAGCCAGTACGGTCTCGCCTCCTCGGTGTGGACCCAGGACGTGGGGCGGGCCAACCGTATGGCGATGCGGATCGACGCGGGCTGCGTCTGGGTCAATACCCACATCCCCCTCGTCGCGGAGATGCCGCACGGTGGCTTCAAGCACTCCGGGTACGGAAAGGACCTGTCGATGTACGGGTTCGAGGACTACACCCGGATCAAGCACGTGATGGTCCACCACGGCTTCGAGGGGTGAGAACTCACCTGGATTTCCCGACCATCAGGAACGACCGATGGCGCCGAAGGCTCGGAGCGTGTCGACGAGGTACGACGTGTTCTGAGCCGTCGGCCAGCTTGACAGCTTCACGCCGACGGTTCGGGTGGCCGGGTCGACGTGGATCATCTGCCCGTGAATGCCGAGGCAGACGAGCGCCGTGCCGTGGTGGTGCGGGACGAACCAGAACTGGTTGCGGTACCACCCGTTCGGGAGGACCTCGTTGTTGTCGGTCACCGCGAAAGCGTGACGAACGTCGGCTGGCGGCTGCCATGCGTCTCTGATCCAGCTGCTCGGCACGACCTCCCGGCCGTTGACTCGGCCCTCGTCGAGGAGCAGCTGACCGAACCGGGCCAGGTCTCGGGCGACGGCGCTCATCCCGCCGTCGTGAACGGCCGAACCGAGCTGGTCGCAGGTGATGTCGGCGTCGTGCTCGGCTCCCATCGGGATCCAGAGCAGCCGCGAGACGAGGTCAGCCATGCGCCTGCCGGCTGCGCGCTCGCACACCCAGCCGAGCATGTCCGTGTCGGCCGACCGGTACGTGAACACGCCGCCGTGCGGCCCTGAGCCGCGCATCGTCGTCAGGTACTCGTACATCCCGACCGGGTCGCCGGCCTGGATCGGTCGCCATCCCATCGACCGCTCCATGACGCGGACCTCGGCCTCGGGCTGCTCGTAAGTCTCCCGGAAGACCACGCCGGTGCGCATGTCGAGAAGGTCGCGGACCGTCGCGCCGTCGTAGCCCGAGCCTCGGACCTCCCCGACGTAGTCGGTCACGAGCGCCCTGGTCTCGAGCAGGCCCTCGCGGGTCAGGATTCCGGCCACGCAGCCCACGACGGACTTGGATACCGACATCAGCAGGTGGGGGGTGTGCGCCGTCATGGCTCCGACGTAGCGCTCCTCGACGACGACACCATCGCGAACGACGAGGAGGGCGTCGGTGAAAGTGTCGTCGAAGACCTCCGCAGCGGTTGCAGAGGACGCGTCGAGCCGGATGACCTCGACGTCGAGCGCGCTGGGCCGGGGCCTGACGGTCAGCGGCCGCACTCGCGCCGGGTCGGCGGGGATCGCGTGGGTGGGCATGAGCTCCCGCATGTGCTGGAACGCCCAGCGCACATTGCGCGAATCCTGCCAGCTGGCAAGCGAAACCACGGTCTCATCGGGGGGCGGAAATCCGGTCATGCGAGGCGGGACGTCCGCTGGCGCGGGCTGCATGCGGTCACGGTACCCGAAGCCCCTCGACTATGCTGCCGCCATGCTCGGGTCGGGCGATCCGCTGCGGCGAGACCCATCCACGTCACCCACGAACTGGCAGGAACCGCCCCAGAACAGGTGGTCGTTCTGGCATGTGAGGGAGCTGTTGCCGACCCAGCGGGTGTCCCGGGGCGCAGGCCCGGTTCGAGAGCTGCCCCGGGCGCCCGCCGACGCAGACCTGCTGGCGATCGAGGTGGTGCGGCACGACCGGTCCACCGCGACCGTGGGAGACGTCCTCGCCAGCACATTCACCGACGCGTATGCCGTGGCGCAGGGCGGCGTCGTCGTCGCGGAGGGGTATGCGCCGACCGGGGGACCGTCGCAGCCTCACGCGCTCCTGTCGGTGACGAAGTCGGTCGTGGGCTGCGTCGCCGCGGTGCTGGCCGACCGAGGCGCCCTGGAGCTCGATCGCAACGTGGTGGACTACGTGCCCGAGCTCGATGGCACGGGGTATGCCGGGGCGACCGTCCAGCAGCTGTTGGACATGCGCAGCGGGGTGCGGTTCCGAGAGGACTACACCGCCCCGGACGCCGAGGTCCGGATGCTCGACCGGTGGATCGTCGCCGGTGGCGCCGGCTCTGCGGCGCAGGGGCCGCGCGGGCTGTACCCGTTCCTGGGCACCCTACGCGCCGAGGCGCCCCACGGGAGCCGCTTTCTCTACCGGTCAGGCGACACCGATGCCCTGGGCTGGGTCTGCGAGCGGGCAGGGGGCGGGCGGATGGCCGACCTCATGTCGGATCTCGTGTGGGCGCCCATGGGTGCGGCCCGCGACGCCGAGATCATCTGCGACACCGTCGGTACGGCGCTTCACGACGGAGGACTGGCCGCTACCGCGACCGATCTCCTGCGGTTCGGTCAGATGATCCTGGATGGTGGCGCGGTCCCCGACGGCAAGGGCGGCACCGTCCAGGTGCTGCCCGCCCCATGGCTGCGCAGATCCTGGGCAGTGGACGCCGACGCCCGGCAGGCCTTCCTGTCCTCCCCGGCCGAGGCGGCATTCCCGGGAGGGTGGTACCGCAACCAGTTCTGGTTCCGGCCCGGTGAACACGGTGATGTCCTGCTCGCGCTCGGCATCCACGGGCAGATGTTGCACGTGAGCCGGCGGACCGGCACCGTGGCTGTCAAGCTGTCGAGCTGGCCCGACGCCCAGAACCCGGCATATATGCAGGACACGTTGCGCGCACTCGACGCCGTCGGCGGCTCCTTCGTGCACCGGCCGTCCACAGGCGCGGCCCGCCGGCTGCCGGGGGTCGTGTCCGGGGTTCGGCGGGGCGGCGCATCCTCGCAGCGCCCGCGCGGGTTCCGGGCCTGAGGCTTGCGATGACACCGCCGAGACCTTGGCTCTAACCTGAAGGGCACCAGGAGGACTCAAGGAGCAACCATGACCCAGCATCTCAACGGGATCTCCGAGATCAGGTCGTTCTTTCGGACGAACTCCCAACCGATCTACTTTGTGGGGCCGACCGCCTTCAACCTGCTGGGAATCGACCGGTGGGTGCGCAACTTCGAGTACATCGTGTACTACGACTCGTGGGATGGTGCCCATCCACGGCTGTTCACGCCTCGCAACAAGCCCTATGTCGAGTTTGAGTCGAGCGAGCAGATCAACAACTACCTGCTGCGCGACGTCGAGGTGCAGACCTACCTGCGACGCCGCGGCGGCACGCCGATGGTTGTCATGGTGTTCTTCGACGAGGAGACGGAGGAGATCTGCGGTGAGCTGGGGTACCAGCTCATTCTGCCGCCGGACTCGCTCCGGCGACGCCTGGACTCGAAGATCGTGACGACCCAGCTCGGCAATGAGGCGGGCGCTCCGTCGGTGCCGAACGTCCTTGGCACTGCGCGCAGCTGGGGAGAGCTCACCACGTTGTCGGAGGAGCACGGTCTCGGGACCGACCTGGTGGTCCAGACACCCTACGGCGACTCAGGGAAGACGACCTTCTTCATCGGGTCCGAGAAGGACTGGGACAGGAATGTCGAAGACCTCGTCGGCGAGCAGCTCAAGATCATGAAGCGCATCGACAACAAGGCTGCGGCGGTCGAGGCGTGCATCACGCGTCATGGGACGATCGTCGGACCGTTCATGACCGACCTGACCGGCTACCCGGAGCTCACGCCCTACAAGGGTGGGTGGTGCGGCAACGACCTGTTCCCCGAGGCGCTGACGTCGAAACAGCGCGCAACCGCGATCGGCCACGTGCGGCGGCTCGGCGACCGGCTGGCCGAGGAAGGCTACTTGGGGTTTCTCGAGATCGACGTGTTGGTCGACCTGAATGACGACGAGGTCTATCTCGGCGAGCTCAACCCGCGAATCTCAGGTGCCTCCTCGATGACCAACGTGACCGCCGGTGCTTACGCCGACGTCCCGCTCTTCCTGTTCCACCTGCTGGAGTTCATGGACGTCGACTACGCCGTCGATGTCGAGGAGATCAACGATCGGTGGCGGGAGCTGGCAGCGGTCGACGTGTGGGCCCAGCTGATCATGAAGGAGCCTTCGGACGTCGTGGAGCGCATCCTCCGGGCGCCTCGGACAGGCACCTACCATCTCGACGAGGAGGGGAGGCTCGAGTTCGCTCGCGTGAGCAACGACTGGCACGACGTCACCCACGAGGACGAGGCCTTCTACCTGCGCGTGTACGGAACAGGCGACTACCGTTTCAAGGGAGCGGACCTCGGCATCCTCGTCACCAAGGGTCGCATGCAGACCGCTGACGGACTGACGAAGCGCTGCCGGTCCTACATCGACGGGATCCGTGCGGAGTACATCTCGGAGCCGATCCCCGAACCCGCCTCACCGATGCCGATCGCGTACGTCAAGTGAGGCGGTGGCCCCGCTGATGCGGACCGCAGTTCCGCGGTTCCCGACCCGCGATCCAGCCTGACCGCGGGTCGACGACGACACACTCGCCAGTACGCACCCGCAACGAGATGAGGCGCCGCCGGGTCCAGTCCCCGGCGGCGCCCACTCTGCAGGTCGACAGGAAGTCGCTTGTGTGTCAGGCGACCTGGGGCTGGTCCGGCACCGCGTCCGACGGGAGGTACTCGGCCAGGGCAGCAGCCTCGGTGGCGGTGAGCACCCCGGGGTTCGGCGCGAACGGGTCGAGGATCACCTCGGCATCGACCAGGCGTGAGTCGTCGAGGAACGTCTCACGGGTCACGGGGGCGTCCAGCAGCGCGATGTCCACGACGACAAAGGTGCTGGCCCGGCTGGCGGCCTCGTAGTCGAGCCAGCCGTCGTCGGCGACACCCAGCACGATGGGTCCCGCGACGTGGCCTGCACCCCACACGCCGGCCTCGCGGTATGGGTCCCCCTCGCCCACCCAGAGGTATACCAGGTCGCCCTGCTCCATGCTCATGGAGCGCTCGTGGTCCTCGACGGACCACACGCGAACCCGTCGATCGGGCGCGCCAAAGACACGGTTGACGTCGTACAGGTAGGGCGACAGCTTCAGGATCCACGTGCGCGGCTGCGCGGCGGGCGACACGTGCAGGGACGTGGTGTGATCCGCGTCCCGCACGACCAGGGTGCGGTCGACGAGCACGTCATACACGTGCTGGCGCAGCGTCTCGAGCCGGCGCCGCTCGCTTGTCGACAGCTCCGAGACCTGCGTCCACCACGCCATCACGGCGGCATCACGCGCGGTCACGAGCGTCCATCCCTCGATGTCGGACGCCGTTCCGCGCCGCGACCGCAGGTGTGCCAAGGTCGCTTCGGCGAGGGTATCGAGCTGCTCGGGCGCGAGGTGCTCGGCCTCGACGAACGAGCTGCCCGCCGCTGCGGCGGAGGCGAGTCCCTGCTGCAGGGCTTCGGCGACACGTGTCGGCAGAGAGTCGCTGGCATTCATGGTGGATCCCTTCATGTTCATGGTGAGCCCACGATGGCAGGGAAACCGTGCAGCATCCATGGACATATCGTCGATTTCCTCATCCCAGAATCGACATTCTGTCCAGCGACGGCCCGCCCTCCGATGCCGCACCCTCAACTCCAGCCGGTCCGTCACACGATTCGATGACAAGAGTTGTCGGAACTGATGACAGATCGGCGATGGTCGGTGACACTTGACGGCTTCGCGCCCGGTCGCCTCCCGGCACCATTTGAATTGCCAACAACGACGGCTGGCACATTAGCCCACCGGCGTTCGGCGACTGCAGGCGGGGTGGTCCTCTTGCAGTCCTTCATCAAGAATTGGAAGGAAAGCATGAGCAAGCAAGGCGGACTGACGCGGTCCCTCGGGTTGTGGGCCATCGTCGGCCTCGGCCTCGGGTACATGACGCCCACAGTCCTGTTCGACACCTTCGGAATCGTGACCGAGGAGACCAACGGCGTGGTGCCGTTGACCTACATGGTGGCGCTCGTCGTGATGCTGTTCACGGCGATCAGCTACGGCCGGATGGCGAAGGTCTTCCCGTCCGCGGGTTCGGCCTACACCTACGCCCGCGAGGCCATTCACCCGCGCGTCGGCTTCATGGTCGGCTGGGCGGCGCTCCTGGACTACCTGCTGCTGCCCCTCGTGAACGCGCTGATCATCCGGCTGTACATGGAGTCGCTGTTCCCGGCGGTGCCCGGCTGGATCTGGGTCGTCGGCTTCGTCGCCGGCATCACCGCGCTGAACGCATGGAGCATGAAGTCCACCTCCAAGCTGAACTTCCTGCTCGTGGCCTTCGCGGTCGCCATGATCATTGCGTTCCTCGTCCTGGCTGTCGTGCAGCTATCGCACGGCATGGGCCAGGGCACGCTGTTCACGAGCGAGCCGCTCTTCCACTCGGGCGTCATGCTGCCGGCGGTGCTCAGCGGTGCAACGGTGGTTTGCTTCTCCTTCATCGGGTTCGACGCGATCACGATGTATGCCGAGGAGGCCCGCAAGAAGGCCGACATCTCGAAGGCGATCATCATCACCCTCCTCATCGGTGGCGGCATCTTCCTGGTCACCGGTTTCGTCGCCCAGGCGGTCTTCCCGAACGTCACCGGCTTCGAGCTGGTCGACGACACGCTTCCGGAGATGGCGCTGAAGGTCGGTGGCCAGGTGTTCCAGATGCTCTTCATGTCCGCCGCGTTCGCCGCCACCGTCGCCTCGGCCCTGGCCTCCCACGCGAGCGTGTCCCGGATGCTCCACGTCATGGGCCGCAACGGCATCCTGTACCCGAAGCGCATCTTCGCGACGATCCACCCACGCCGACACACCCCCGTGGGCGCGGTCATCGTGGTGGGCGTCGTGTCCCTGCTGGCGATCAGCCCGAGCCTCGAGCTGATCTCCTCGATGATCAACTTCGGTGCGCTCGTCGCCTTCACCTTCGTGAACCTGTCGGTGATCGCCTACTTCGTGTGGCGACGCCGCGAGTACAAGGGCCGCAAGCAGATTGCCAGGAACATCGTTCTGCCGCTCATCGGTATGCTGATGACGGGCGTCCTCTGGAGCTTCCTCCACGCGGACGCCCTGATCGCCGGCGTGATCTGGGCAGCGATCGGCGTGGTCTACGCCGTAGTCCTCTCCAAGGTGACCGGCCGTAAGGTGACGGACGTCGTGCTGGAGGAGGACGCGGCCATCGCGCGGATCCCGGAGCCGGTGGTCCCCCACGAAGAGGTGGAGCAGGTCCTGCAGAAGGAGCTCGCGGGCGCGAGCGCGTGAGATCCGATCTGAGCTAGCGGGTCCGCGGATCCTTCTGCAATGGGCGCCAGGTCCTTCCGGACCTGGCGCTCATTGCCGTCCCAGGCCTCCCCGTCAGTCGGGTTCCCGTCGCACGGCCAGGGCGATCAGCTGGGCCCGTCGGTCAACGGAGAGCTTGCGCATCAACCGAGACACATAGTTCCGGACGGTGCCGGGCGCGAGCCGCAGCCTGATGCCGATCTCGGTGTTGCTCAACCCCCGTCCGATGAGGTCGAACAGCTCGCGCTCCAGCGGCGTCAGACTATCGACCGGGTCCGGCTCCGCCTCGTGCTGCCGGCGCAGGATCTCCATCAGTGTCTTGGCCGACATCACCATCTGCCCGGCGGCGGCGGTCTCGATAGCGTCGACAAGGTCCTCCTCGTCGGCTGTGTCCGACACCATCCCGGACGCCCCCGCACTGATCATTCGCGCCACGAGCTTCTGGTCGGCGTCTACGTCGACGACCAACACGTGCAGCTCCGGCAGGGCGTCCAGCAGGAGGCGGCACAGCTCCGCAGAGTCGGGATCATGCAGCCGCGACCCCGCCAGGACGACATCTGGCCGGACGGCGGGCACTCGCGCCAGCGCCTGTCTCGAGCTGTCGGCCTCCCCGACGACCTCGATCTCCTCCTCGGCATCGAGGGCACGAGCAAGAGCGCGTCGCACCGCGCGTGCTGGTGAAACGAGGAAGAGCCGCACAGACGTGCTCACAGGCAAAGGGTCGCACTCGCCCCAGTGCCCGCGAAAGTGGGCGCCCCGGCATCGTGGCGGAATCCCGACCTACGCCCAGAAACCGTGGCGGTCGACAGCGACCTGTTGCGGGAGCTCGTGTCACTCTCACTGCCACTCAGAGCCCCGACTCGGCGGAATCCCGCGTTGCGAGCGCCAACGCGAGGACGACGCGATGCTGGGCGACGTCGAGGCCGAGGCCGGTCAGCTGCTCGATGCGGGTGATGCGGTTGCGCAGGGTGTGCCGGTGGATGCCGAGCGCCCTGGCGGCCGTCTCCCAGGAGCCGTTGTTGTCGAGGAACACCTCCAGGGTTCGCAGCAGCGCGCCCTCTCGCTCGTCGCGCTCGCGGAGGGCGGCCAGACTCGGCTCCGACAGCGCGCGCACCCGCTCGCGCACGACGGTGTCGTCGAGCACTGCATCGAGGGTCAGGTGGTCGAACCACTCGACGGGGACACGCGTGAGCCGAGCAGTCCTGGCGGCACGGCGGGCCTGCACGAGTGCGTATGCCACGAGTCCGGGCTCGCAGGCGCCGCTGACCCCGACCGAGGCGCCGCCCGCGCCCGCATCGGCCAGGGCCTGCCTGACGCGCTCCAGCACGATTGGGGTGTCGCGATCCGCCACGAGAGCCACCAGCCCGGGGGGCACCCGGACGAGTGCGTGTGGCACCCCTGCCGCCGTCAGCTGCGACTGGACCACCGGCTCTGCGATCGCCGGGCGTGCGGTCTGGAGCACGAGCAGTCGCACCACCTCCTGTGGGGCGAAGCCGAGGTGGAGGAGCTGTCGCACCAGAGCTGGGTCGGCCGGAGCCTGCCCCAGGAGAAGTCCCAGGACCGTGGCGCCCACGGAGAGACGCGCCTCCTCCAGCTCGCGCGGTCGGTCGAGCTGCAGCGTCGCGAGTGCCACCGCATGGTGCACGAGCGGTCGTTGGTCGGGGTCCAGCTCCTCGAGTCCGACCGCCAACCACCCGCGGTGGGCGTTGCGACCGTGCACCGCGTGCAGCTGAGCGCCGCCGCTGTCGGACCGCACCCGGTGGATGGCTCCATGCGAGCGGGAGGGACGGCGCTCGACCAGCTCGGCGCCTAGCTTGACGGTGAGTGACTGGCCGCGCGATGAGGCCGCCACGGTGCGGCCGTGCTCGTCCAGCAGTACGACGGGTGCGTGCAGCTCGGCCGCGAGTCCCGACACGAGTCCGGCAGGGCCGTCGCGCAACATCCGACGCGTGAGCGACTGCTGGAAGGCGACAACTCGCTGCAGTGACTCTTGCTGCTGCTCGGAGAGGCGATGGGCCACGCGCTGCGTCACCGCGATGAACGGTGTGGCAAGCGGGACCTCGAGCAGGGGCAGACCGACGTCGGCGCTCCGGGTCACGACGCCACGGGGGATTGTGGTGAACCGGACGCCGGTCCCGAAGGCGAGCGCGGCGACGCCCACTCCCGCCAAGCGGTCGACGTATGCCGTCTGTTCATGGACGGTTCGCGGTAGGCGGAGGCCGGTCGTGAGCACCAGCTCACCCCCGGAGAGATACGGAGTGGGGTCCTCGAGCTCGATGGCGTGGGCCCAGTCGACGAGGACGCGGTCCGCGGGGCCGGACACCAGCCGGAGCCCGAGGTCGTCCTGGGCGAGCAACCAGGCGAGCGGAACCGGCATACCTGGTCTCCTCTCCACAATGGACTGGATGGCGTACTGCTACTGCATCTGTGCGCCGATCTGTCTATATCACTTCGGTGACCGCGGTTCCTAGCGTGTGCGCCACTGTGCCGCCCTGCCGGGCGGCGAACCCGTGAAAGGACCTGGCTATGACCTTCGTCGAGCAGCACAGGGACGTGCAGCACGATGATGAGGACGCACACCTCGCGTCTCTCGGCTACACGTCCGACTACAAGCGCGACATGACACTGTGGGGCAACTTCTCCCTGGGCTTCACCTACCTGTCGCCCGTTGTCGGCGTCTACTCGCTCTTCGCCTTCGCCCTCGCGGCGGGCGGTCCGCCGATGATCTGGGCGGTGGTGCTGGCCGCGGTAGGGCAGCTGCTCGTGTCCCTGGTCTTCGGTGAGGTGGTCTCGCAGTTCCCGGTCTCGGGCGGCATCTACCCGTGGGCGCGGCGTCTCTGGGGACGCCGCTGGGCGTGGATGGCCGGCTGGGTCTACATGATGGCTCTCGTCGTCACCATCGCGAGCGTCTCCTACGGTGCCGGTCCGTTCGTCGCGATGGTGCTGGGCATCGAGCCCTCGACGACCGTCACGATCCTCTGCGCCCTGGCCATGATCGCGGTCGTCACCGTGCTCAACTTCGGCGGAACGAAGCTGCTCGGCAAGATCGCGTTCTTCGGCTTCGCCGCGGAGCTGGCCGGCGCGCTGGTGGTCGGGGGGTGGCTCCTGCTCACCGAGCGCCACCACGACCTTGGCGCCATCGTGGACACCCACGGCGTCGTCCCCGACGGCAGCTCCTACCTGCCCGCGTTCCTGACCGCAGCGCTCATCGGCCTCTACTTGTTCTACGGCTTCGAGGCCTGCGGCGACGTCGCCGAGGAGGTCAAGAACCCGCGCGTCCAGATCCCCAAGTCGATGCGCATGACCATCTACATCGGCGGGTTCGCCTCGTTCTTCATCACCCTTGCGCTGCTGCTCGCGGTGCCGAACTTCGGCGACGTCATCTCCGGCAAGGACGCCGACCCCGTGACCACGATCCTGCAGGACGCCTTCGGCACCGTCGGGTTCCGAGTCGTCCTGGCGGTCGTGCTCATCTCGTTCTTCTCCTGCGCGCTCAGCCTCCAGGCAGCCGCGAGCCGGCTCGTCTACTCCTACGCACGCGACCACATGATGCCCGGCAGCGCCCTGCTGTCGAAGTTCTCACCGCGACGCGCGGTGCCGCCCTTCGCGCTGCTGCTCGCGGCCGTCGTGCCCGCGGTCATCATCATCGGCTCGGCCGTGTCCGCAGACGCGCTCACCAAGATCGTGTCCTTCGCTGCACTCGGGATCTATCTCGCCTTCATGATGGTCGTTCTCGCCGCGCTGCGGGCACGCCTCAAGGGCTGGGTGCCGTCCGGCAAGTTCCGCCTGGGCGCCTGGGGTCTGCCGGTGACCATCGCCGCCTTCGCCTACCAGGTGCTTGCGGCGGTCAACATGGCCTGGCCGCGCACCCCGGATGCCGCGTGGTACGACAACTACATCGTCATCCTGTCGGCGGCCATCGTCGTCGGTGTCGGCTTCGTCTACATGCTCACGGCCAAGCCGCACCTGCGGAAGGATGCGCCGCACGGCGACGCCGTCCCGACGACCGACGCCGTCCCGGCGACCGTGGACGCCTGAGGGGGAACCATGACCGAGATGCTCACCCGACCGCCCGTCGACGACGTGGTCCAGCGCCGGCTCGTGCGGACGGCTGTACCCGGCCCGAGATCCCTTGCGCTACATAGGGAACGGGAGGCCGAGCTCCCGCGCGGCTTCGGTGTCGCGTTGCCCGTCTTCGTCGAGCGGGCGGCGGGTGGCATCCTCGTGGACGTCGACGGCAACCAGCTCATCGACCTCGCGTCGGGCATCGCCGTCACCAGTGTCGGCGCCGCCCACCCGGCGGTCGCGGCAGCCGTGGCCGAACAGGCAGCCCGTTTCACCCACACCTGCTTCATGGTCACCGAGTACTCCGGCTTCGTCGACGTCGCCGCCGCGCTCAACCGCCTCACGCCGGGCGACCACGAGAAGCGAACCGCGCTGTTCACCACGGGCGCCGAGGCCGTGGAGAATGCCGTCAAGATCGCGCGAGCCGCCACGGGTCGCCCGGCGGTGGTCGTCCTCGACCACGCGTACCACGGCCGGACGCTGATGACGATGTCGATGACGGCCAAGCATGTGCCCTACAAGGCCGGCTTCGGACCGTACGCTCCGGAGGTCTACCGCGCCCCGTCGGCCTACCCGTACCGGTGGCCCGGAGGTCCGGAGCGGTGCGCCGAGGAGGCGCTGGCCAGGCTCACGGAGATGATCCTGACCCAGATCGGGTCCGAGAACGTCGCCGCCATCGTGGCGGAGCCGATCCAGGGGGAAGGCGGGTTCATCGTCCCCGCGCCGGGCTTCCTGCCGGGAGTGGCAGAGTTCGCGCGTCAACAGGGCATCCTCTTCGTCGCCGACGAGATCCAGACCGGCTTCGGGCGCACCGGGGCGATGTTCGCGTGCGAGCACGAAGGGCTCGTCCCCGACCTGATCACCACGGCAAAGGCCCTGGGTGGCGGGATGCCGCTCTCGGCCGTGACCGGCCGGGCCGAGATCATGGACGCGGTGGCGCCCGGCGGGCTCGGCGGCACGTATGCCGGCAACCCCGTCGCGTGCGCCGCTGCCCTCGCTGCCCTCGACGTCATCGAGCGGGAAGGGCTGGTCGAGCGTGCCGCGCAGGTCGAGGCGCTCGTGCTTCCTCGGCTACACCGGCTCGCCGAGGTCGCTCCCGCCGTCGGTGAGGCCCGCGGGCGGGGCGCGATGCTCGCCATCGAGTTCGTCCAGCCCGGGACGACCGTCCCGAACCCGGCAGCGGCCAAGGCCGTCGCCGCGCACTGCCACGCCGAAGGAGTCCTCGTGCTCGTGTGCGGGACGCACGGCAACGTCATCCGGATGCTGCCGCCGCTCGGCATCGAGCCAGCGCTTCTCGACGACGCACTCGAGGTCCTCGAGCGCGGGGTGCGTGACCACACGTGACGACGGCAACCGTGGGCTACGACCCGCGCACCGGCGAGCCGGGCGACCAGGTCGCGGACACACTGGGGGACGAGGTCGAAGCCCGTCTGTCGGCGTGTGCGACGGCGTCGGCCGTCGTTGCCGCGACTGCACCGACCAGCCGGGCCCGCTGGCTTCGGGCCGTCGCAGACGCGCTCGAACTCCCTGACGCGGCAGCGGAGCTCGTTGCGCTCGCCGACCGCGAGACTGCCCTTGGTCACGCTCGGCTCACAGCTGAGATCGCCCGCGCCGCAGCCCAGCTCAGGTTCTATGCTGCCGTCGCGGAGGAGGGGTCGTGGTTGGGCGTCTGCATCGACCGCATCGGAGACGGTACGGTCCTCTCCCGCGTTCGGCAGCCGGTAGGCCCTGTGGCCGTGTTCGGGGCGAGCAACTTTCCCTTCGCCTTCGGCGTGCTGGGCAACGACACGGCCTCGGCGCTCGCGGCGGGATGTCCTGTGGTCGCCAAGGCGCATCCGGCGCACCCCGCGCTGTCCAT
This sequence comes from Intrasporangium mesophilum, assembly GCF_054783095.1. Lineage (NCBI taxonomy): Bacteria > Bacillati > Actinomycetota > Actinomycetes > Micrococcales > Intrasporangiaceae > Intrasporangium > Intrasporangium mesophilum. The sequence continues at coordinate 157,854 of NZ_BAAGRF010000010.1, forward strand.
GCGGCTCGCCGACCTGGCAGCCGCCGCTCTGGAGACAGCAGGAGCCCCGGCGGGCACGTTCGGCATGGTCTCCGGCCTCGACGCCGGCACGGCGCTGGTCACCTCGCGGCATACCCGCGCGGTGGCATTCACCGGTTCGCAGCGCGGCGGCCTCGCGCTCTGGCGTCTTGCCAACGAGCGCGAGGTCGTGGTCCCCGTCTACGCCGAGATGGGGACCGTCAACCCCGTCATCGTCACCCCCGCAGCGGCCGAGTCCATGGACGCGTTGGCGGCCGGCTTCGTCGGCTCCTTCACGCTCGGCATGGGTCAGTTCTGCACGAAACCCGGCCTCCTTCTCGCGCCTGCCGGTTCGGGCGCGGCGAAGGCGGTGGGCCAGGCACTTCTCGCACGCGACGGCGGCTGGCTGCTCACGGAGCAGATCGCCCGCGAGGCGCGAACTGGCGTGCAGGATCTCGTTGCCGCCGGTGCCAAGGTCGTCGCCCAGACCAAGCGCCCGGGCACGGGGTGGGCTGCTCCGGCCACCGTGTTGGCCGTGTCGTCGGGGCAGCTCCGCGGCAGCAGCCGTCTCCTCGAGGAGTGCTTCGGGCCGGTTGCGCTCGTGGCAGAGTATGCCGACGCGACCGAGCTGGAGATCGTGCTCGGCCAGCTGCAGGGGGCACTCGCCGGCAGTGTCATGACCGGAGGTGCAGATGACCCCGACACGGCTGCCGCCGTCGCGGCGCTCGCGCCGCGGGTCGGGCGGGTCATCGTCGACGAATGGCCGACCGGGGTGGCATGGACGTGGGCCCAGCACCACGGGGGGCCTTGGCCCGCAACGACGTCCGCGGCACACACCTCCGTGGGCGCGGCGGCCCTGGACAGGTTCACCCGACCGGTCGCCTATCAGGGCGTGCCCGACGCGGCCCTGCCCGTTGCGCTGCGGGAGGCGAACCCGTGGAACCTGCCGCGCCGGGTCGACGGAATCATGGAGCCAGCGCCGTGACGACCCCGCTCGATGGGCTTGTCGTCGCCGACTTCAGCCGGGTGCTCGCCGGCCCGCTGGCGACGACGATGCTCGCCGACCTCGGCGCCGACGTCGTGAAGGTCGAGCGGCCCCACGTCGGGGACGACACCCGCCATTGGGGGCCGCCGTGGACGAGCCGGTCATCCTCCTACTTCGAGTGTGCGAACCGCTCGAAGGAGAGCCTCGAGCTCGACCTCAAGGACCCCGACGACCTTGAGCTGGCGCTAGAGCTGGCTCGGCGAGCCGACATCCTCGTCGAGAACCACGCCAGCGGCTTCCTCGAGGGTCGAGGCCTCGGCTACGACGCCGTCAGCGTCGACAATCCCGGGATCATCTACTGCTCGATCACGGGGTTCGGGAGTGGGGCAGGTGCAGCGCTGCCGGGTTACGACTTCCTCGTCCAGGCAGTCGGGGGCCTCATGAGCATCACGGGGGACGCCGACGGTGAGCCCATGAAGGCGGGGGTCGCCGTCGTCGACGTCCTGACCGGCAAGGACGCCGTCATCGGCATCCTCGCAGCGCTCGCCCACCGGACTAGGTCCGGCCGCGGCCAGCACGTCGAGGTCAACCTTCTGTCCAGCCTGCTCGGTTCTCTCGCGAACCAGGCGAGCGCCTTTTTCGCAACCGGCGTCAGCCCGGCGCGGATGGGCAACCGGCATCCCTCCATCGCGCCCTACGAGACGTTGCACTGCCGCGACGGCGTGGTCGCTGTCGCATGCGGCAACGATGGCCAGTTCCGCCGGCTCGCAACGGCGCTCGGCAGGCCGACGCTCGCCGACGACGCACGCTTCTCGAGCAACGGATCGCGCGTTGCGAACCGCGCTGCTCTCACCACAGCCCTCGAAGAGGTACTGCGCACCGAAGACGCCGCGGTGTGGGTCAAGTCGCTTGTCGACGTCGGCGTCCCGGCCGGACAAATCGGCGACATCGGGTCGGCCATCGGCCTCGCCGACAGCCTCGGGCTAGCGCCGACCGTCGACGTCGGCCCCGACCATCCGCGACAGGTACGCCATCCGATCACGTACTCGCGCAGCACACTTCGCCGACCGACCAGCCCTCCAGGACTGGGGGAGCACAACGACAAGGTCCGGGGCTGGCTCACGCAGCCAGCCACCCGGCATACCCGAGGAGTCAGAGCGTGACCTCACCCCAGCACCGGCTCGCCCCGATCGACCCCATGGACCTCGCCGGCATCGACGACCTGCTGACCGACGATGAGAAGGCCGTCCGGTCGTCCGTTCGGCAGCTGTGCGACAAGCTCGTCGAGCCCTACGTCGCGGAGTGGTTCGAGCGCGGTGAGATCGCGGACATCCGTGGGCTCGCTCAGGATCTCGGCAGCCTCGGCCTGCTCGGGATGCACCTTGACGGCTACGGCTGCGCCGGGATGAGCGCGGTCGACTACGGTCTGGCGTGCCTCGAGCTCGAGGCGTCGGACTCGGGCATCCGGTCGCTCGTGTCGGTGCAGGGCTCCCTCGCGATGTACGCGATCCACCGCTTCGGCACCGAGGAGCAGAAGGTGGAGTGGCTCCCGCGCATGGCGGCAGGGAAGGCGATCGGCTGCTTCGGGCTGACCGAGCCGGACCACGGGTCGGACCCCGGCTCGATGCGGACGCGGGCCAGACGCGACGGTGACGACTGGGTGCTCGACGGCCGGAAGATGTGGATCACCAACGGGTCGGTCGCCGACGTCGCCGTCGTGTGGGCGCGGACCGACGAGGGGATCCGCGGATTCGTCGTCCCGACCGACACGCCCGGCTTCTCGGCCCCTCTGATCAAGCACAAGCTGTCCCTCCGCGCCTCGGTGACGAGCGAGCTCGTCCTGGATGGCGTCCGGCTGCCCTCCGGTGCGGCGTTGCCGGAGGTGCGTGGGCTCAAGGGCCCGCTGTCGTGCCTCAACGAGGCGCGGTACGGCATCGTCTGGGGCGCTCTCGGTGCCGCGCGGTCCTCCCTGGATGCCGCCCGACGCTACGCGATCGGGCGAGCGCAGTTCGGCCGGCCGATCGCCGCCTTCCAGATGACCCAGCAGAAGCTCGCCGACATGGCGCTCGAGCTCGTCAAGGGCCAGCTCCTCGCGCTGCACCTCGGTCGCCGCAAGGACGCCGGCACCCTGCGACCGGAGCAAGTCAGCCTGGGCAAGCTCAACAACGTCCGCGAGGCACTCGACATCTGCCGCACGGCGCGAACCATCCTGGGCGCCAACGGGATTTCGCTGGAGTACCCCGTGATCCGCCACATGAACAACCTCGAGTCGGTCCTCACCTACGAGGGCACCGTCGAGATGCACACGCTGGTGATTGGCCAGGCGCTCACGGGCGAGTCCGCCTTCCGCTGAGCCGCTTGGGTCGGCGGGGGACGGGAGCCGCGCGGCGAGGTCGGGGAGAAGCGGAGCAAGGGCCCCTGCGGCTGGAGGGACACCGGTCGCGGGCAGCAGCTGGTCGCGTTCGGCCGCAGCGCGCTTGGACGATATTGGCTTGCCCGACCCCACGCGGGTCGAACTGACAGTCTGTTGTCGTGACCGAGTCCACTAGCCCGCGCAACAATGAGCCGCGCAGCGAGGCGGAGGGAGTGCCGAGCGGTGAGCACCAGGGCGGGCCTGAGAGCCGGCCGACGAGCTGGCCCCGGAGCGGGTTTCACACGCCGACTCGGAGCGCGGCGGTCGAGTCGGCCCGCAAGACGATCGTCACCTTGCGTGTGCCCGCTTGGCTCGATGCGCTCGGCCGTGGATCCTGGCTCGTCCTCGGGATGGTCGCGCTGGCAGCAGTGACGGTCCTGCTGCTCGGCGTGGTCAGCAGCCTGCTCATCCCGCTCGTCGCGGCGGCCATCATCGCCGCCGTCATCGTGCCCCTTGTGGAGCTGTTGGTGGGGTGGCACGTCAGCCGTTGGCTGAGCGCGGCGCTCGTGCTGCTGCTCGGGCTCGCGATCGTCATCGCCGTGGTCGTGCTCGTCGTCAAGGGCATCGTCGACCAGGCGGACGAGATCGCGGCTCAGGCGACGGCCGCAGCCCGGCAGGCGGACAGCGTCGAGCCGGCGGTGCCGGACAGCGAGCAGCTGCGTGCCGTGGTGAGCTCGACGCTCCGCATCCTCCTCGGCGGAGTACTCACGGGCGCCCTCGGGTCGGCGGTCGGTCTTGTCGTCGGCACCATCATGGGCATGTTCATCCTGCTGTTTCTGCTGACCGACTGGTCCCGCATCGTCGACTGGACCGGCCACCACGTCGGCCTGCCCGATCCGCTGGGGGCGCGCATGGTCGACAACGCCATCCACGCGTTCCGCGCCTACGCACGCGGTCTGACCGTCATCGGTGTCGCCAACGCCGCCGTCATCGGCCTGGGCATGATCCTGTTCCGCGTGCCGCTCGCCGGGACCATCGCCCTGGTCACCTTCTTCGGCAGCTACATCCCCTACATCGGGGCGTTCGTGACCGGGGCGTTCGCGGTCGTCATCGCCTACGGCGCCGGCGGGATCCCGCTCGCGCTGGTCACCCTTGCGATCGTGCTCCTGGCCCAGAACACGCTTCAGAACCTGTTGGAGCCCAAGGCGTTCGGGTCGCAGCTTCGGCTGCATCCTCTGGTCGTGCTGATCGTTGTCAGCGCCGGCACTCTGCTGTTCGGAGTGTTCGGTGCCATCCTCGCGGCACCGCTGACGTCCGTTGCAATGCAGACCGCCGCAGACCTCCGCGACGCGGGAGCCTTCGGCGAGCCCGACGAGACCTGATCTCCAGCACCTGAACTGCCGGAGTGGCGGTCCCTCTCGATACACCGATGTCACCTTCGGCCGACGCGAAGTCACCCGCGCCCAGGGCCGCCGCGCCAGCGCCGGAGCACGGCCGCGGTCGCCCGCCCGAGTCCGGCACCGACCGTTGCGCCGACGATGACGTCGCCGGGATAGTGCACGCCGGTGTAGACGCGCGAGAACGCGACGGCAGCGGCCGCCGCTCGCAGCGGCCACCGAAGCCGTGGGACGACGGCGCCGACAGACACGCAGAATGCAGCCGCCGACGCAGAGTGGCCGGAAGGGAAGGAAGCGGACGACGGCATACCCACCCATCGTGACTCGGGGACACCCAGCCGCGCGCGCTCCGGACGGGGACGCTCGCCGGCGAGCTTCATGGGCTGATTGACCACGAATGAGGTCACCCCGATCGCGGCGATTCCGGTGACGGCGGCACGACGCCCGGTAGGGCCGCCGAACGCGGTCAACGACGCAGCTACGACGAACCAGGGTTTGGAGAAGTTGGCGAAGTCCGAGACCCGGCGCATCGGCTCGTCGAGCCAGGGCGTGCTGACCTCTGCGACGGCCTGGTAGAGGTCGCGGTCGGCGGTGTCCAGCGTGCGCAGCAGACGCACCACCCCGGACAGGCGACTGTCATCGCCGTAGCGGGACCGCAGCCGGTCGGCGAGGCGCCCCTCGACGGGCTGGGCAGGGGCCGGATTCGTCATGGGTCCACCTTCGAGCGGCCGGTCGCGACCTGCCAGAGCGAGGTGACCGTAGTCATCGACGAGATCCGTGGCGAGTGGGCGGCGTGCAACCGGGCCAGCGCGGGCGCGGGAAGTCGGATGGTGACTGCCTTGGGAAGGATGACAAAGCGCAGCGGGGCTTCGAGGACCAACGCCTCTCCGTCGACGCCGATCTCGACCGGCCGGTCCGACCCCACCTCGAACTCGGGCGTGGTCCACTCGTGGAAGCCGCCGAAACGCCGGATTTGGCCGGCCACGTCGAGGGCGGCGACCTTCTGGGCATCGGCGGCCGATGCGACACGTAGGGAGACGACCCCCAGGACACCGCCGTTGAGCCGCTCTCGTGTGCCCCTGCCACGCAGTCGCTCCAAGTCGTAGCGGTTGTTGGAGACCAGGAGCAGCTGGCCCGGAGACGCGTCCTGTCCCGAGGGCAGCCGGTACTTCAAGCCGAGCGGTTCCGCGCCCGGCCCCAGCAGGTCAGGGAGCAGAGCCGCAGCCGTCTGCAGTTTGGCGTCCCGGTATCCCTCGGACTGGACGACCTTCGCGTACACGCCCATCGATGCGTTGTTGACGAAGACCCGCCCGTTGACCTCGGCCAGGTCGACCCGAGCGTCGACCCCGTCGACGTATGCCTCCAGCGCAGCGGGCACGTCGTCGCGGTCGATGCCCAGGTCGAGAGCGAAGTGGTTCCGCGTGCCTGCGGGTACGACAACGAACGGTATGCCGTGCCGGCTCGCGACCGATGCGACGATAGCCAGCGACCCGTCTCCACCGGCCATGCCCAGCAGGTCGGCCCCTCGGGCGACCGCGTCCTCCGCGACCGCGCGCAGGTCCTCGCCCGGTCCGAGCACCAGGGGCTCGACGCCACGCTGGTGGCACAGGTCGACCAGGCTGAACCGCTCGACCTTGCCACCACCCGATCGCGGGTTCATCAGCAGGACCGGATGCTTCGCCTTGGACGCAGGCCCGGGGTCGACGCCGGGGCGGTGCATGCGCAGCGCAAAGCCGGCCGCTGCCGCGGACAGGACGGCGAGCCCCAGCCCGACGATGAGCACGCGGACGCTCCGGCTCCCGATCATCACCACCACGAACGCGGTCAGCGCGACCGCCACGAGAACCACCGCGAGGATTCGGGTTGTTCCCCGCCGCGAGATGGCGTACCACGCGGCCACGACAGCGACGCCGAGGGACACGACGCCGACGAGCAGCACATTCCACCTGCGGAACGTCACGACAGCGATGAACACGAGGGCCGCGGCCAGCGCCGCGAGCGCGACCGCCGCCGATGCCCTGCGCCGGGCGCTCGGCCGGCCGTCCGGATCGGGAGTCGTCATGTCCGCTCCCAGCGCGAGGGTCCGAAGCCGGCATACGCGAGCAGGCACCGGATCGGCTCTTGGAGGCCCGGCGTGTCGGAGAGTCGGGCTACCGCGGCGTCCATGCGTCCAGTCTCGCAACGCCGGACATGGTCGACGGCGTTTCCCCGACAACCACCTGCGCAGGCTCAGAAAGGCGTCGGGATGTGCCGAGGCGCGCGCTGCGGCTCCTGGTAGCCGTGAGCCTTCTGTCGCTTGGGAAGGGTGACGTCCGGGTGATCCAATGGCTCGTACGGGATGCTGTCCAGCAGGTGGGTGATGATGTTGAGTCGGCCACGCTTCTTGTCATCGGTGACCGCGACGAACCATGGCGCCCACGCCGTGTCGGTCGCGGCGAACATGTCATCGCGGGCGCGCGAGTAGTCGTACCAGCGTCCGTATGACAGCAGGTCCATCCCCGAGAGCTTCCAGAGCTTGCGCGGATCGTTGATGCGGCCCTCCAGGCGACGAGTCTGTTCCTCGGCGCCGACCTCAAGCCAGTACTTGATCAGCAGGATCCCCGAGTCGACCATGGCTTTCTCGAACGGCGGCACCAGCTCGAGGAACCGCTCGGTGTCCTCAGGCCTGCACAGGCCCATCACTCGCTCGACGCCCGCTCGGTTGTACCAGCTGCGGTCGAAGATCACGACCTCGCCGGCGGCCGGAAGGTGCGGGACGTACCTCTGGATGTACATCTGGGACTTCTCGCGCTCGGTCGGGGTGGGCAGGGCGACCACCCGGAAGACCCGCGGGCTCACGCGTTCGATGATCCGCTTGATCGTGCCCCCCTTCCCGGCGGTGTCCCGACCCTCGAACACGATGCAGATCTTGGCGCCCGACGCCTTGACCCACTCCTGCATCGCGACGAGCTCACCGTGCAGGCGCCGCATCTCCTGCTCGTACTCCTTGCGCTTCAGACGTTTTGGAGCTTTCGACTGCGCTGCATCCCCGCTCGCTTCGCCCTGACGCTTCGTCTTCTCGGCCACCTCGACTCCTTCGGCTCGACATCGACCCGGTGCACCCAGCGCTCACATTCTTGTGCTCTTCGGGGTGCGACCGGTCCGAAAGAGCCACACAGCGCGCTGCCGGAAGGTTTACTCGAGCCGTTCCGCTCCGTGTTGGTGCTGGGCGATCCCGAGCGACGAGCCGTGACCGAAGAGGACGTATGCCGTCAGAAGGCCAACGCCAACGCCGAGTGCGTAGCCGGCCATTACCTCGGTAAGGGTATGCACTCCGAGCATGAGCCGATCGAGGCCGACCGCCAGCGCCGCCACGATCCCGACCCCGAGCACGAGGCGGTGGGCCCGCTTGTCGAGCAGAAGCGCGGAAAGCACCCCCGCAGCCGTGGTTGCAGCGGCGATGTTCGATGCGTGCCCACTCGGCATCGCGCTCGTCGTGTACTGCAGGATCGGGTCCTCGACCACGGGTCGCGGTAGGTCCACCACCAGCTTGAGACCGGTGGTGATCAGCGAGGTACCGGCGATGACCACCACGAGATAGACGGCCTCCCGACGGTGGTTCCTGCGCGCAAGCAACGCTGCCACAACAGCGGTCGCCACGAGGCTGGCCGCGGTGCCGAAGGCGTACGAGATCCACACCAGCGGGCGCTCCAGCCACGGCGCCGCGTCATGCCACCACGATGGGCCGATCTGGAGGATCTGGTCCCAGCGGTCGAGGGTTGCGGGGGACACCACGGCCGTCAGGCACAACGCCACGCAGAGGACCACGCAGGCGCAGCCCCAGAGCAGGAGCCGTCGCCGCGTCCGGGTCGTGAATGCCATGCGCCGAGTATCTCGGTCCCGCAAGAACCTTCTCTGTGGCGAGTGTGCCAATCTGGCCCGCTCGGCACGCCTGGGAGTCCACGAAGCTGATTCCGCTTCAGTCACCGTCTGACTGAGCGAGGACACCTCTACGCGAGGAGCTCGGAGGCGTCCACGAGATCTGGTGCCTCAAAGCCCTCCGAGAAGGTCGCGTGGACCGCCGCCAGCTCATCTACCCAACGCGCTCGGTCCGCTGGGCCCGCCAGCCGGACGAGCCGGGCGGCCGCTCGGAGCTGCATCATCGGCTCGCCATGTGTCGCCGAAAGCTCATATGCGCGCTGGTACGACTCGGTCGCGGCGGCCGCTGACGCATCAGGGCCGAGCAGCGACAGATCCCCGCGCACGATGTGGAACAGCGGCCCCAGGACGCCGTCGGCGCCGCCGACCAGGAGCGCCTCGTCGATCAGCGGGAACCCCGGGCTCGGGATCCCGTGCTCGACCTGGGCCTGCGCCTGCATGAATCGGAGCATCGGCCAGAACACGGGCGGCGTTCGCAGGCCCTGGTAGCGATCGATGCCAGCCGCAATCTGGCGGAGGCCTTCCTCGGGCCGACCGAGCCCGCTGGTTGCGGCACCTTGCAGACACATGGACAGGGCTCGCCACAACGGCAGCTCGCTCTTCTTGGCCACGTCCCAGGCACTCTGGGCCATGGTCCGCACGATTTCCGGCTCCCGTCGCCACAGGTGCAGGAAACCGGCGTGGTAGAAGGCGTACGCCAGCGAGTACGGGTGGTCGATATCGGTTGCGAGCGCGATCGCCCGCTCGGCCCGCTCGACCGCGCGATCCGGATGGCCGAGCAGCCACAGGAAGAAGCCCGACGTGGTCAGGCATGACACGCGGGGATCCAGCCCGAGCCGCAGCCGCCGCGACTGGAAGTCGCCTCTCTCGGACTCGGCGATCGCCTCGTCGAGGTAGCCGAGTCCAGCTCGGAGGTCCCCGGCGAACCCGGTGTTCGCGCCGAGCAGCGTGTAACCGCTGACCCGCATCCCTACGTCATCCTCGGCATCGTCCAGCCGCAGGATCTCTTGCGCGTACTCGATGGCCTTGTCGACCTCGCCACGGAAGCCGTGGAAGCTGGCGAGACTGGCCAGCACCGGGAAGAGCTGCGGGACCTCGCCATGCTCCTTGACGAGCGCCAATGCTTCGCCGTAGGCCTGCTCGCCTTCGGCGGAGTAGCCGCGCAGCAAGGTCAGCGCCTTGGCCCGGCTCGTGAGCAGGCTCAGCCGCTCCTGCCAGTCATCGGGATCCCCAGGATCCGACGGCTCGAGGCCGAGGAGGTCCTCAGTCAGCTGGATCGTCGCGTGGTACCAGCCGCGCGCCTCGTAGACGGGCCAGAGCGCTTCGCGCAAGGCGTGGAGTCTGGAGCGGTCCGTCCGGGCGACGGCGTGCTTCCAAGCAATCCGGAGGTTGTCGAGCTCGGCAACGACGGCCTCGGTGTCGGCTTCGGTGGCGAGTTCGGTGAAGTACCAGGCGTGTCGCTCCCGAACCGCTTCCGCGAACTCCGGCTGGGCATCGAGCTGGGCCGTTGCGAACTCCTTGATCGTCTCGAACATGACGACGCGCGGCAGGTCGTTGCCATCGGCTGTGTCGAGCTGGCGCACAAGGCTCTTGTCGATGAGCGAGCCGAGACCGTCGACGGCGTCGAGTTCTCTGCCCGCCCCATCGTCCAGCCCCGAAGCCACCGCCTCGACCGCGTCCACGGATGCACTCGCGAAAACCGACAGGAGCTCGAAGAGCCGCTGCTCGACGGGCGTCAGGAGCTGGTAGCTCCAGTCGATCGTCGCGCGAAGCGTCTGCTGGCGCTCCGGCAGGTCCCGGGCGCCGCTCCCCAGGGCCTTCAGGCTTCCCGCCAGCCTTTCCCGAAGCGCTTCCGCAGAGAACAGGTTGAGGCGCGCCGTGGCGAGCTCGATCGCGAGCGGCAGGCCGTCGAGTCGGCGGCAGATCTCGGCGACCGCGGCGGCGTTGTCGTCGGTCAGTCGGAAGTTCGACCGAACCCCGCGGGCCCGATCGACGAAGAGCTGGATCGCCTCGAACCGGCTGAGCTCGTCGGCCGAGGCCACGGGCACCGCGGACTCCTCGGGGAGCGACATCGGGGGCACCGAGACGACGTGCTCACCTCGCACCCGCAGTGCTTGCCGGCTCGTCACCAGCAGCTTCAGCGCGGGACAGTCGGAGAGCAGCCCGACGAGCGTCGGCGCGGCGACGGTCACCTGTTCGAAGTTGTCGAGAACCAGCAGAACCCGCTGCCCCCGGAGCTGACGCCGGAGCTCATCGAGCGGGGAGCGCTCCGCCGCGTCGGCGAGATGGAGCGCGGTGGCCACCAAGGCGAGGACGGCGTCGCTACCCGTTGCCGTGACAAGGTCGACGAAGTAGACGCCATCGCTGAACCGGTCGATCTGCTCGGCGGCGGCGCGGATGGCGAGCCGGGTCTTGCCGCTACCGCCCGGACCGGTGAGCGTGACCAGCCGGATGTCGGCGTCGTCCAGGCGCTCTCGGATCGCCCGCAGCTCTGTGTCGCGGCCGACGAACGCCGAGGTGTCGGTCGGGAGGTTGTTCGGCCGCAGGTCGAGGGTCGACAGCGGGGGGAACTCGGCCGGCAGGCCTGGAGTGGTGAGCTGGAAGAGACGCTGTGGCCGACCGAGGTCCTTCAGCCGGCGTTCGCCGAGGTCGCGGAGCGTTGTTCCGTCCCCAAGACGGCCCTCGACGAGCTCGGCCGTAACCTCCGACAGCAGGACCTGGCCGCCGTGCCCGGCCGACATGATCCGGGCCGTGCGGTTGACGGCAGGGCCGAAGAAGTCTCCGCCGCGCGCCTCGACCTCGCCGGTGTGAATCCCCATCCGGACCCGGATGACGCTCCCGTCCGGCCACGCCTGCGAGACCAGATCACGCTGCGCGGCGACCGCCGCCGCAACGGCGTCGTCCGGTACGGGGAACACTGCCATGAGGCCGTCGCCGGTCGTCTTCACGACGTCACCATGTGAGTTCGCGATCGCCGACCGGAGGATGGCGTCGTGCCGCTCGAGGGCCAGTCGCATCGCCAGGGGGTTCTCCTCCCACAGGCGGGTGCTGCTCTCGACATCCGTGAAGAGGAACGTCAGCGACGTGTCTCGGGGCCCGTTCGGCGATCCTGACGCCGCCAGCTCCGTGCCCGAACCCGTCGTCTCTCTCGCCACGCTCCCTCTGTCCTCCCTCGGGAACCGCGCCGGTCAGGCCATCGCGGCGCTGGCCCCCTTGGCACATCATGCCCGGGTCAGCCCGCCCTCGGCCGCCTTTTCCGACCCGGCGGACTGATGAGGGTCGGCTCGCACGGTGCTGACGACGACTACTAGTCCTGTCCCGGCTCGTGTGGCGGGGCAGGACCGGGCTCGCGGGCCACGATGTGCTCCTCGTCGCCGGCGTCGGCGGGCTCGTCGGCAGAGGCTTCGTCCGCGGGTGCCGGCGCCTCGTTCGCGGGAAGATCGCGCAGGCTGTGGACTCGGCGCGCCTCCCGCACACCCTGGGAGATGCTGTGCCACAGATGGTCCTCGCCGAGCTCGGGGATGAGTCCCGAGCGCCGCAGCGCCTTGCGGACCGGCCACATGACGCGGACGAGGAAGAGGTCGACATCCCGTTGTCGTAGGGCAGCCAGGAGGTCTGCCAGGGCGTCTGCGCTGGTCGTGTCCATCTGGTTGGTCGCCTCCAGATCGAGCACCAGAGCCCGCGTGTCCGGCGTGGAGTCGACGTAGGCGAGGATGCTGTCGTTGGCGGGCGCCGCGGTGACCCAGAAGAGCGGCACGTTGATCCGCAGCACGAGCACGCCGGGGTACGTCCAGCGCTCGGCGTGGTTGCGGATGCTCCCCCAGGCCGCCTTTTCATGTGGCACCTTGCCCATCACCTCGACGTCGACCCGGGTGGAGCGGAAGATGAGGCCGATCACCGATCCGGCCACAGCGAGCAGCAGGCCGTTCAGCGGACCGAAGGCCAGCACGCCCACCGCAGCGATCAACGCGGCGACGATGTCGTTGCGGCGCACCCGTCTGTAGCGGCCCAGGGCGCCGAAGTCCATGAGCTTCCATACCGCGTTGACCACGATCGCGCTCAACACCGCTCGGGGGAGCACCGACAGCGCGGGGGCGATGGCGAGGATGACGACCACAGCCAGCGCCGCGGCAGCGAGCCCGGCCATCTGCGTCCGCCCGCGAGCGTCGTTGCAGGCAGCCGTCTTGGACAGGCTCCCGGCCACACCAAGCCCGCCAAACAGCCCACACGCGACATTGGCCGCACCGGAGGCAAGCAACTCCTGGTCTGCGTCGATCCGGTAGGCCCCTCGCGCAGCGAAGAGGCGGGCGGCACTCAGGCCCTCCGCCAGGCCCACGAGGGCAAGGGCCGCTCCCGCCGTGAGCAACCCACCCACGTCGGCAGGGTCGACGGCCGGGATACCAGGCGTCGGCAGCCCACGCGGCACCGGGCCGACAACCTCTACGGCGCGTGCCTGCAGATCCAGCGCCGCCGAGGCGGCCAGGCCGCCGAGCAGAACCACAAGACCCCAGGGGAACTTCGACGCGAGCCGAGGGCCGCCGAAGAGGACAGCGAGCGAGACCGCAGACACGGCCACCGTCGTCAGGTCTGCCTCGCCGCGGGTGACACTCGAACCCAGGGCGCCGACCCGTTCGATGACCTTGCCTGCAGGCGTCGGCACCCCGACCAGGTGGGGCACCTCATTGAGGATGACCAGGACGGTCAGGCCGAGAACGAAGCCGGTGACGATGGGCTTGGACAGGAACTCGGCCATCCACCCGACGCGGACGAAGCCGGCAGCGACGAGCACCAGCCCTGAGCCCAGCGCCAGTGCGGCCGTGTAGGACGCGGCCTGTGCTGTGCCGGCGACCCCGAAACTGGCGAGGAAGGACCCGGACAGCACGGACACGGTCGACACCGGACCCACGACCAGCTGTCGGGACGAGCCGAACACGGCATACGCCACGAGCGCCACCGGCACCGCATACAGGCCGACCTCGACGGGCGCACCCGCGATCGACGCGTAGCCCAGGGCCTGCGGAATGGCGAGCGCCGCCACCACCGCGCCTGCGACGACGTCCCTGCGCAGCCAGGCAACCTCGTATCGCTTCATCCAGTGGACTATGGGCACTCGGCGCCAGCGACCCTCCGAGACTGCCATCGCGACCTCGCCCACCCGGCCACCTCGTTCTGCCAGCGTGGTGCAATGTTAGTCCCGGACCCCCACGCTCCTTGCCTTCAGGGCGGGACTCACGGGCGCGGGCAGGGTCGCACCCGATGGTCGAGTTCTACTCAACAAGAACCGCGGCGTCGGAACAGACCACCGGAGGCGCTACCGCGTGCGCCTACTCGTCGTCTTCCCCTCGCTGTGCAGCCTTCCTCCGCTCGAGCCGCCAGTGGATCTCATAGGTGTCCGGGTGCCTCCACTCGCGCAGCCGGTACTCAAAACCAGGGAGCAGGACGATCGGGATCGGGTCAGGGGAGGCCGGGGCCACAGCCCCGACGACGATCTTCGAGTCGACCGGAATGAACGGCGACTGCGCGGGGATCGGGGCCGTCACGATCTCTACCGGGTCTCCATAGGGGCGCGCCACCCGATGGACGCTAGCACAGGGCACCCGTTAGGGCGCGCTTAGATGCCGGTAACAAGCGGCATACTCGTACCTTAGGGACCTCAGGGCTTGACGAGCCCTCCCGCGCCGCCGCACCGCTGGCAGTTGACGAAGCGGGAGCTGCCGTTGCGGACCCGACCGATCAAGACCGAGGCCTGGATCGGCTGGCCGCCCGACGGGCAGATATCGGTGTGCACCATGTAGGTGCCTGGCCCGGCGGACCGGTACCGGAAACGGATCATGTCGCTCTGCCTCCCGGGCACTGCTGCGTGCTGGCTGTTCCGGTGCCAGCGGCTCCTCCAGCCGCTGACACCTGGATCGATTCTAACACGACTCTCTGCGGCTTCTAATCGATCTCTATGCAGGTGTACTGAGGCATGTCTGGGTAGCGATGACGCTCGGGCCACCCTCGAGGAAGCACCCGTCCGACTGTTCCGCTCGGGATGCATCGCCCTGACCGCGGCCGGGCTGCTCGCGTCCCGTGACTCGTGGGCACCCGGCGCGCAGCCCTCAGTCGGGCGTGGTCAGTCCGCGCACGACCTGGTCAACAAGGCGCTGCTGGAACCGACCTTCGGTAGGGTCGCCGCCGGACGAGGCGCGGCCCAACACGCCGAACAGCAGTCCGCCGAGGATGGCATTGACGGCATCGGCGACAGCTGACGGGTCGCCAGAGTCGCCGACTGCGAGCGCGCCGCTCTCCATGCCCTCGGCGACCACGGCGCGCAGCGGGGCGGCGATCCAGGTGTCGTTGACCGCTAGCACCTCGGCCATCTTGGTGCCGCCACCGGCAGCGGCGAGCATCCCCGCACACACTCCGGGATTCGCACCGAGGTACTCGACCAGGGCGCCGAGCATCGCGCGGAGCCGCGCCGCCGGCGGATCAGACTCTTCGGCTCGGGCGAGCGCCCTGTCGGCCCCTTCGCGAGCGTGCGATGTCAGCAGGAATGCGAGCAGGTCGTCACGCCCAGCGAAGTAGTAGTAGAGCGAGGCGCGCGACGCGCACAGGAGCCTCCTCCGGGATCGGGGAGGCGTTCGCCAGGGCCCTCGCGGCCGAAGGCATCCATCTGGTCCTCGCCGCGCGCCGCCAGGAGCGCCTGGCCGCCCTGGGCGCAGAGCTGACCCGTGATCATGGCGTCCAGCACCGGGTGGTCACCGTCGATCTGGCCCACCCCGATGGCCCACGAGAGGTTGTCGACGCCAGCGCCGACGTCGATGTGGGCTTGCTCGTGTCCAACGCAGGTGCCGGGCACCCGGGGCTCTTCGTCGAGCAAGAGCTCGACGACCTGCACCGGCGGCTCAGACTCAACGCCGTAGCCCACCTCGAGCTGGCGCACGCCTTCGGCCGGCGACTGAGGGAACGCGGTCGAGGTGGGATCGTGCTGGTCAGTGCGCTCGGAGCCTCGGCCGGCATCCCGTACATGGGTCACGAGGCCGGCTCGGAGGCGTACGTGGACGCGCTGGGCATCGCCTTGCACCACGAACTCGCCTCTTCTGGCGTGCGAGTCCTCGTGATGCGCCCAGGCAGTGTGGACACCGCGATCATCGACTCCTTCGGCCTGGACCGCGATGACCTTCCGATGCACCCGATCAGCCCTGCGGCGGCGGTCAACGAGACGCTCGACGCGCTCCGCCGGGGCCGGGCCACTCACCTGCCCGACCGTCGGATGCGGCTGCTCAACCGGGTGCTGCCGGCGCCTTTGGCGATCCGGATGAACGGCCGCATGCTCGGACAGGGAGCCGCCCGCCTCGCGGCGGGGGGAGCGGGCCGAACACACGCAACGTGATGTCACCTCCCAGGCCCGGTGCGTCGGTCCGGACCGATCTGCTCCGCTCGCTCGTCATTGCCCCGCAGCGCGGAGCGAGATCGCCTGCATCACCCAGTTCGAGGTGCCCCTCAGCGACCCGTCCGCACTGTATGGGCCAGCCGACGTCACGGCGCGATCGGCAAGGATATCGGCATCAGGCACCGTGATCAGACGCGTCGTGAAGCCGGTCGAGGACGCCGTGAACTCTCCCGACGTCGTGCCGGCGCCGACGATCAGCTCGCGGGCGCTACTGGTCGTGAGGGTCCCGCTGGAGGCCGTGGAAGAGCTGCCGCTGCTGGACGCGGCGGCGTCGAACGGGTTCGTCTGGTCGAGCCCGCTGTACTCGGCGGCGCGCACGTCGGCATAAGGCACAGCGCTGGAGAAGGTGACGGTGACGGTGTTCGACACCGCGGCGCGGACGTTCCTGGCGTAGTAGATCGCCTGGCTCAGGTTGGTCCCGCGCTGGATCGGGGCCGCGACCTGGTACGTGTTGCCCGCGCTGTCTGCCACCGATGAGATCGTTCCGGTCGCACTGTTCCACCCGATGGCAACGACGTTCGTGTAGCCGGCAGTCTGGACGGCCGTGTACTGAACGGTGACGGTGCTCTGGTTCGACTGTGGCGTGGCGCTGTTCACCTGCACGAATGCCGGAGTTGCAGGCGGGGTGCTGGCGGCGAACGTGGCGGTGTACGTGGCATCTGTCGCGGGCACGACGATGTCGTGCTGCTGCGCGCCACCATCGGACCACGACGTGAACGTGTAGCTGGTGCCGTTCGCGGACTCGTTCCGAGCCTCGATGTTGTGATGGAAGCCGATCAGCGTGTCGTACACGAAGGGCGCGGTATGGGCGATCCCGTCGAGGTACAGCGTGCGCCCTGAGGGCTGACTGGCGAACGAGAGGTTCACCTTCCGCGGGAACACCGTGACCGACCGCGACGACGACAGGCCGCTCGAGTCGACGACCGTAAGGGTGATGCGGTACCGCGTGTTGCCGCTGAAGTCGTGGCCCGAGGTAGGGATGGTGAACGTCCCGCTCTTGACACCGACGATCGGCGTACCGGGATGGACGTGCCCCTCGTGGAGGAAGTCGATGTTCCAGGTGAACGCGCTCGCTGGGAGCGTCCCGTCCTCGGTGTCGGTGGCGCTTGCGCTGTAGGAGATCACGTCGCCGGCCACGAAAGTCGAGCCGTCGGTGGGGGTCAGGATCGTAGGCGTGGGCACGTTGCCGGCGCTGATCGTGATCGGAGTGGCGCTCGTCGCGTTGACACCGTCGGAGACGGTGAGCCGTGCCGTGTACTGACCCGATGTCGAGTATCGGTGCGTCGGATTGGCCTCGGTCGACGTTGTGTTGTCGCCGAACGTCCATGAGTAGGTCAGCGGAGTGTTCTCGGGATCACTGGATCCGGCGCTCGAGAACGACACGTCGAGCGGAGCCGGGCCGCTGGTCGGGGTGGCCGCAGCCACCGCGATGGGTGAGAGGTTGGCGTTCTGGTAGCGGATGCGCCGCAGCTTGCTCAGTCCATACGTCGCGCCGATGTCGGAGTAGCCCAGGTCCAGGTAGTACAGGGCTCCGTCGGGCCCCTCTTCCAGGTCGACGATGTCGCCGTACGGACCGTCGGTCGAGCCGTCGGCGGGCTCGAAGTTGAACACCCCGGTGAGGTTGCCGCTGGCGTCGACCGTGAGCCGCTTGATCCAGTTCTGCGTGTAGTCCGCGAAGAAGTAGCTCCCCTGGTAGCCGGCGGGGAACTGGGTTCCGTGGTAGACGAATCCGCCCACGACGGCGGAGTCCCGACCGTTGTGCGCCCAGTAGTACAGGGGGCTGGTGCACTGGCCCGAACACGGTCCCTCGAAGTTGGGCCACCCGTAGTTCGCGCCCGCCTTCCCGATGTCGATCTCCTCCTTGGCAGTGGAGTAGTCGTTGCCTCCGACGTCGCCGATGTACATGCGCCCGGTCGGAGGGTCGACATAGCCATGCCACGGGTTGCGCAGTCCGTACGCCCAGATCGAGTCCCAGTTCGGTCCGGCTCCGTCGTAGAACGGGTCATCCGTCGGAACGGTCCCGTCCTTGTTGATCCGGTGGAGCTTCCCGCGCGGGTTGTTCAGCGCCTGTGCCGCGCTGGCGTCGAAGTGCTCGCCGGTGGTGAAGTACAGCTTGCCGTCATTGCCGAACATGATCGCCCCGCCGTGGTGCTCGGCATTGGCATTCGTCGGGTCCTGGTACAGCACCGTCTCGCTTCCGGCAACGGTGCCAGTCACCGAGGAGTTGGTGGTGAACCTCGACAGCCGGTCGCGGTTCGGCGAGCCCAGCGTGTAGAAGACGTAGTAGAAGTGGTTCGTCGCGAAGTCGGGATCGAAGGCGATGTCATAGATGCCCTGCTGCACGCCGGCCGATCCGATGTTCGTCAGCTGCAGGAAGGCGGTCGGGTCCGGCTGCAGGTACGGGGATGAGAGGACCTCGATGCGACCCGCCAGCTCGGCAACGAGCAGCCGACCATCGGGCAGGAACTGCATCGTCGTCGGCAGGTTGAAGCCCGTCGCGAGCACATCGTTCTGGAAGCGGTTGGCGTTCGTCACATTGACGGGGACGGCGGTCGACGTGGTCGAGTTGCCTCCGACGTCAGTCGCCATCGCCGTCAACGTGTGGGCGCCGTTCGAGGCGTTCCTGGTGTCCCAGTCGAATCCGTATGGAGCGTCGGTGTCCTCGGCACCGACAGACTGCCCGTCGACGAAGAACCGCACACCACGGACGCCCACGTCGTCCGCAGCACTCGCCGTCACCGTCACGATGTCGCTGACCTGGGCGCCCGCGGCCGGTGCGCTGATCGACACCGTTGGCGGGTTCGGGTCGGTCGGTGCGCCGCCCGCCAGCGGCGTGTTCATGTCGGCGCGGATCTCGGCCGCTGTGAGCACATGGTCGTAGATGCGCACGTCGTCGAGGCTCCCGACGAACTCGAAGCCGCCACCGGCGCGGCGACCGATGAAGACGTCGTCGGGCGAGTTCTGCTGGGTGCTCGTGACCGTGCCCACGAGCGCCCCGTTGTCGAGTATGCCGTTGAGGTACACGTCGAGGGACGACGTCGCCGCGTTGTAGACCCCGGCGATGTGGTACCAGGTTCCCGCCTGCATGGCCGTGGCGCCGTACCGGAACATGTCGTTGCCGGCGGCATTGGTGAGCTTGAAACCGATGGTGCGCGGTCCCCGGTCGATCGTCGTGTCGAGCTGCATGCCGATCGAGCCCCGTCGGGATACGACCGCCGCATCGTCGGCCGGGAAGGCCGACGAGTTGATCCACGCGCTCACAGTCATGCTGCCGGTGAGCCGCAGCGCGGGCGGGTTGCCGAGGGCCACGGACTGGTTCTGGCCGTTCAACCGGACCGCCGAGCCGTACTTCCCGGCTCCCCAGGTGGCCCCGCCGGTGAGCGTGCCCGTGAGACCTCTGCCCGAGGCGTCTGCCGCCAACGTGCCAGTTCCCTCGTCGAAGGCGTACCCCGCAAGGACGGCACCGGGTTGGGGCGTCGTGTTCGACACGGTTACGGCAACCGGAGCGGATGTGGCCGTGTTGCCAGCCGCGTCGCGTGCCCGTGCGGTCAGGCTGTGCAAGCCGTTCGTCGCCGCGGTCGTGTCCCAGGTGACCTGGTATGGCGACGCCAGGTCCTCGACGCCGAGCGCTTGACCGTCGAGCAGGAACTGGACGCCTGACACCCCGACGGTGTCGGCCGCCGCGGCCGTGACCGCGATGCTGGCGCTCACGGTCGCCCCCGTCGCCGGCGCCGTGATCGAGACGCTCGGCGGCGTCGTGTCCGGAGGCGGTGACTGTGTCGTCGCGTCAGCGCTCGCCGACAGGGCGGACTCGTTCCCTGCAGCGTCGAACGCGGTGACGCGATAGGTGTACGTGGTGGCCGGGTTGAGGCCGGTGTCCTGGAACGACGTCCCAGTCGATGTCCCGGCAGCCGAGCCGTTGCGGTAGACGCGATACCCGGCGACACCGATGTCATCGGTCGAGCCGACCCAGCTGAGGTTGACCTGGGTGGTCGAGAACGCGTTGGCGCTGAGGCCGGTCGGCACGGTCGGTGGCGTCGAGTCCGACGGCCCGGTGTCAGGACGGAACGCGACGACCTGCATCACCCACCTGTTGCTGTCCTGCGTGCCGGTCGCGGTGTAGGCACCCGCCGCGCCGGCAAACCTGTCCTGCGTGCGGTTCCCGAACCCGGTCGAACGGGTCGTCCACCCGGGCCCTGCGGCCGTCACCGCTCCCTTGGACGCGCCGGCCGCATACAAGAGATCGCCAGTGGTCGTCGTGCTGATCGCGCCGGAGCTCATCGCTGCCGTAGTTCCGGTTGACGAGCGTTGGACATCGAGCGGATTGACCCTGTCCGCACCGCTGTACTCGCTGAGGTACAGCGTCCCCCACTGGCTGATCGCCGTAGCGAACGTCGCTGTGACGGTATTGGCGCCGGCGGCTACGTTCTTGGCATAGAAGGTCTGCTGGCTCCACGAGTTGTTCCAGCCGTTGCGGACACCGGCGCTCACGTACGCGTTGCCACGGGTGTCGGCGAGCGTCACAGCACCGCTGTTGTTCCAGACGACTGTCACGACGATGAGATCGCCCGCCTGGTTGGCGTTGGTGAAGGCGAGGCTGTTGGTGCGACCGCTGGTCACCTCATTGGCTCGAGCCTGCACGAACGCCGGGGCCGCTGCCTCGGCCGGCGTTGCCAGAGGTTGGAGCACGACCACTGAGCCGGCCAGCAGTGCCGCCATCGCCGCCCGCATCCGCATGATTCTCTCCCTTGAGCCGTGTGCACGCTGACCGGTCCCGGGCGCCGGAGTAAATGACCACCACTCGGCGCACGTCACGGCACCCAAACGGATATTGCCCACCCCAACCACGGAAGCGCTCCAGGTGAGAAGCAACCTCCGACTCGAAGGTAGGGCGAGAGGGCAAGCGTCACAGTGGAATGCGCAACGTGGCACCTTTTGCGGTACAAGTCCCGAGACAAGCCAGAAAGGTCCACTCAAGGGCGTCCAAACCCGTCGAATCCGCTGATTCAGACGTCCAAGGACAAAAGGCGGCAGCCAGGCATTTGGGCTTGACCGCGTCCTGCGACCCGCCCCGCGCGGCCGGCGCGTGAACAGTGGACGCGGTGCCTCGGTAGCGCGGCGCGACCGCGGATCAGCGCGACCGTCACGAGGTTGTCTCGGTGGATCCCAGGGCGGTCTGACTGGGTCTCAGAGCCAAACGCCTTTCCACAAATGCCTCACAAGCAGCATAGCGTCATGTTACGGTCGCGCCAATGGTTGCCGTCCTAGCCAGGCGGCGCAGGAGCCAGAGTGCAGAGAGCAATACTCACCAACGCGTACGTGAAGGAAGTTGATAAGGGGGTGCGTTTGTGGCAGGGGGAGCTTCGGCAATACTGCCGTTCGCCGCAAGTAGGCAGCGCCGATGAGGGACCATCAAGCATACAAGAAGGTGCTTCGCAACAGAGAATATATGAAGGCGCGTGGACAATTCAGCGTCGAGGATGCGCCGGGCGCCAAGGTGGCGATCATGATGCCTTTCGTTCCGAGCTTGGTGCAGGATCCGCGTGACGACTATGAGTTCTACGAGTCGGACGCCGCGTCGTTGGTAGGTCATTACCGGTCCATCGACAGAGTGCCGGTCACGTTCATGAGGGCGACACCGGACGACTTTGCCCGCGTGCTCGCAGATCGGACCATTCCGACGGTGGTCGTGCGCGGCACTGGGACGCTTTCATCGGTGGCTACGCCGCTTGAGCGCACAGATGATCGTTCGTATGGTTTTCTCGATTGGCTGCATGCTGCCAAGATGGCTACCCATCTCAAAGTGGGCAGCACAATAATGCGGGTTTGCGGGAGGATGCAGAGACGATTCAATCCACCATGGCCAGTGGGATTTTCAGCAAGCTTTGCGAACATCTACGCGCCGGTGGGCGAAGTCATCAGCATGGCGAACCTCGAAGAGCCGGACAACAAGCTGATCAGGCGTGTCTCGAGCTCTGACGAGCTGTCGTACCAGGAGGTCAAAGACACGTTTCGCGTAAGTCGTCAATGGAATGTCACAACCGGCGTACCAGACAGTGTGTATATTGCCGCTCGCGATGTGTACAACCAGACGCTGAATACCATGCTGCTCGCCAGACCCGTTCCGAAACACATACCTTACGGTGAATATCGAAGTGGCATAGACCCCTAGCAGCACATTGCAAGGGAAGAGGTTTGAACTTTTCGGAGGCAGAATACGCCCATCGAACCGGGACCTCGGCCGACATCTCGCGATGTCGGCCGAGGTAACCACCCTCGTCGCACAGCGCCAACCATCTGTAGCTCGAGAATTCCCGGCAAGAACCTGGGCTCATCCCATGCGAGCTCGTCGCCACGTCATCGAGGCGCACCCGCCGGTCCTGCACGGCGTGGATGATCAGGGCCCGTGCATCAGCGTCCGTGGACGCGTGCGCGGCCGCATCCACGACGGCTCGCGCGGAGGATGACCAGCGCAGCGGCCCGCGCTCGACGAGGCCCTCGCCCGACAGGTGGGTCCTGCGGATGGAGACCCAGGCGACGTCGCGCGGCGTTGCCGGCGCCGGGACGAGGACGTGGATCCGGCCACCCACGAGGGCTGGCTCTGGATTGCTGGCCATGGAGGGCTGGCCATGGAGGGCTGGCTCTGGAGGGCTGGCTCTGGAGGGCTGGCTCTGGACGGCTGGCTGCTTGTGTTCGCCTCGGGCGAACTGGGGGCGGTGGTGGGAATGGTGGCTGCGTCTCGTTCGCTGGATTGGTGAGACGCACCGCGATCCGGTCGCGGTCAGACAGCAGGAGCACGCATGGCCGTCTTCGAGATGCCACCGGCGGCGCACAGCTCGGGCGACGACGCTTTGGACGCCTACTCGCGAACGGTGAGCAGCGTCGCCGAGCGGCTCACCCCGGTCGTGGCGAGCCTTCGAGTCAGCCGGCCGGTCCGTGGTGGGATGGCCGAGGGTGGCGGTTCGGCCGTGGTCCTGACCGCTGACGGGCTGATGCTCACCAACGCTCACGTCGTCGAGGGCGTGGACCGTGGCACCGCCCATTTCGCGGACGGCACGTCCGTCCGGGTGCACCTCGTCGGCTCGGACCCGCTGTCGGACCTCGCGGTGGTGCGGTCCGAGGAGTCCCTCAGGTCGCCACCGGAGTACGGCGACGCCGACCGGCTCAAGGTCGGGCATGTGGTGGTCGCGATCGGCAACCCGCTCGGCCTCGAGGGCAGCGTGACCGCCGGCGTGGTCAGTGCCCTGGGTCGGTCGCTGCCGACCCGGTCCGGTGCGACGACGCGCTTCGTCGAGGACGTGATCCAGACCGACGCGGCACTCAACCCCGGCAACTCCGGTGGAGCGCTGGCGGACTCGGGGGCGCGAGTGGTGGGCATCAACACGGCGGTCGCGGGCGTCGGACTGGGCCTCGCGGTCCCGATCAACACCACCACCCGCAGGATCGTCGAGTCGCTCGTCGAGGACGGTCACGTGCGGCGCGCCTACCTCGGTCTCGTCACAGCGCCAGTCCCGGTCTCCGACGACATCGCGGCTCGCCTGGGCCGACGGACCGCGCTGCGCATCGTCGAGGTCGTCCCCGGCAGCCCGGCCGAGCTGGCCGGGCTGATGCGAGGGGACGTCGTGGTCGCCGCCGACGGCAAGGGACTCTCGGATGCACAGTCGCTCCAGCGGATCCTGCTGGACGAGGCGATCGACCGGTCCATGGAGATCACCGTCCTGCGTGGCCGGGCCCTGGTCGACGTCTTCGCGGTCCCTCGCCTGCTCCGCGGCTGAACCGTCGACGCGCCCGGGCGATGCGTCGATGTCCGGTGCGGGCGGACATATCAGGACAACGAGCACATTGCCGGTGATCGAGTCGCGGATCGTCCCGGCGTGCGCCCTACCTGCGGGCATGTCGGGGCAATACGCTCGATCCGTGGTCACGACGAAAGGCCTCGGGCAGGTGCGCCTGCCAGATGGCCGTCGGGTCGACACATGGCACGGGGGCGACCCGACTGGTTCTCCTGTTCTCTACTTCCATGGCACTCCGGCCGGGCGGCTCCAGGCAGCCCTCGGCGACGGGGCCGCTCATCGCGCTGGGGTCCGGCTGCTGGCGTTCTCACGACCCGGGTACGGCGGCTCCGGCGATGTCTCGACGACGCTGAGCTCGGTCGCGCAGGATGCCGTCGACGTCGCTGCCGAGCTGGGGATCGAGCGGTTCGCCTGCCTCGGCGCGTCTGGGGGAGGCCCGTACGCCTTGGCGGCGGCAGCGACGCACCCGGAGGTCGTGACCGCCGTCGGGGTCGTCGCCGGGATCGGACCCGTGCTCGAGCTTGATGAGACGGCCATCGACGACCCGGCGATCCGCATGGCCCTCGAGGGCGACGTCGACGGTGCGGTCGCGCTCAACGACGCGGCGCTGGCGTCGGGGACCGCCGGCGCACCGGATGCCGCCGCCCAGCAGCTGCGCGACGTCTCGGCGACCGTGGCGCGACCCGACGGCGACGCTACCCCGACACCGCCGGACCCGGACCACGCCACGCGCGACCGGCCACCACACAGCCACCCGACCCATGCGGCATACGCCTGGATGGCCGACAGCCACCTGCGGCACAGCGGCCACCGGCCGGGGTCGTTCGTCTCCCCGGAGATCCTCGAGCCGTGGATGCCGGGCGGGCGGCCGGGTGTGCCGTCCTACCGCGGCGTCTCGCGCGACACCGTCGCGTTCGCTGTCGGCTGGGACTTCGACCTCGCCTCGGTCGTCGCTCCGGTGTGGCTGTGGTACGGCGACCACGACCGGATGGTGCCGATCGCGCACGGGCGATGGCTGCACGAGCGGCTGCCCACGTCGACACTTGTCGTCCGCGAAGGTGCCGGCCACCACGGCACCCTGCTGCCGTACTGGTCGCAGATCCTCACGATCCTGGGGCGGGCCGGCAGCTAGGGTCGAGGACATGAGTGCACCCGTGCTCCATGTCCGAGGTCAGGTGCTCGTCGGACCGGACGATGTCGTCGACGAGCTGTGGGTCGTCGACGGGAGGGTGACCTTCACGCGCCCAGGAAGCGGTGCTGACATCGAGACACTCGAAGGCTGGGCGCTGCCGGGTCTGGTGGACGCACACTGCCATGTGGGGCTGGGCCCGGAGGGCGAGGTGCCGCGTGACGAGGCGGAGCGCCAGGCGCTGACGGACCGCGACCGCGGGACGCTCCTGATCCGTGACGCGGGACAGCCTGGCGACACTCGCTGGGTGGACGCGCGTGACGACCTTCCGAAGATCATCCGCGCCGGACGCCACATCGCCCGCACGAGGCGCTACCTGCGCAACTACGCCCACGAGGTCGAGGAGGGCGAGCTCGTCCAGCACGTCAGGGTCGAGGCGCATCACGGCGACGGGTGGGTGAAGCTGGTCGGCGACTGGATCGACCGGGATGCCGGGGACCTCGCGCCCAGCTGGTCGCGGCAGGCCGTGGCCGACGCGGTCGCAGCCGCCCACGAGGAGGGCGTCCGAGTCACGGCCCACTGCTTCGGCGAGGAGTCGCTCCGAGACCTCGCCGCGGCGGGCATCGACTGCATCGAGCACGCAACCGGCCTCCAGCAGGACTCCATCGACACCTTTGCAGCACAGGGCATCGCGATCGTCCCGACCCTGGTCAACATCGCCGGCTTCCCCGCATTCGCCGCCCCGGCGCAGGAGAAGTTCCCCGCCTACCATCGGCACATGATCGACCTCTTCGAGCGGCGCTACGACACGATCGGGGCGGCGCACGAGGCGGGCATCGCGATCTACGTCGGGACAGACGCGGGTGGAAGCCTCCCGCACGGGCTCGTCGCGCAGGAGATGGTCGAGCTCACCAAGGCCGGCCTCAGCATCGGCGAGGTGCTGTCGGCGGCGACGTGGGGGGCCCGCGAATGGCTCGGGCGCCCCGGGCTGGTCGAGGGTGCCGACGCCGATCTCGTGGTCTACGGCGCCGACCCGCGCGAGGACATCACGGTCGTGGCCGACCCCAAGGGAGTGGTCCTGCGAGGTCGCGTTGTCGTCTGAGCAGCGCTCCGGCGAACCGCTGCCGGCCGACCCGCCCCTGACGGCGGTGGGGGAGAGCGTCGAGGTGCGGCCACCCGCGTCGGCGGACGGGGCGGCATACGTCGAGGCCGTGACCATGTCGACGCGCCGGCTGTCGGCGTTCGCGATCCCGGACCCGCACAACTTCCGGATCGTCCTGCAGAACCAGTCGCCCGTCTACCGCACGTTCCTGGTGCACGCGCGGGACCCCGAGGGGAGTCACGGCCTGGTCGGCCGGATCAACGTCGCGAACGTCGTCGAGGGCGCGTTCCGCAGCGCCACCGTGGGCTACGACGCCTACGACCCGTATGCCGGCCGGGGCCTTTTCGTGGAAGGGCTGTCGCTCACCCTCGACATCGTCTTCGCGGACCCGCCTCAGGGCATGGGCCTGCACCGGATCGAGGCGAACATCCAGCCCGCGAACACCCGCTCCGCCGGTCTGGTCCGGTCGCTCGGCTTCGCTCACGAGGGCTTCTCGCGCGACTTCCTCTTCCTTCCTGGGATCGACGGCCGTCGCGGCTGGCGTGACCACGACCGGTACACGATGCTCTCGTCCGACTGGCCGGCGGCGCCGTACCAGACCCACGGCCAGAAGCGCATCGCCTGCGTGGTCAAGGGAGCCCCCGGCTACGGCAGCTTCGGCCTCGCCAGGGCCCTCGCGCTCGAGCTCGGCCTTCCGCTCTACTCGGCGGCCACGGTGCCCGAGCCGGCGATGCTGTTCGAGCTGCTGCGCTCCTCGCCGATCGGCGGCGTCGTCGAGTGCCGCCTCACCGGGCCCGAGCTGAGGATGGGACTCGCCCGGGCCGGGTTCGACCCGACCTCGGTGCCGGTCTTCGACTCCGAGACCGACGTCAGCAGGCGGGACGTCACCCGGCACGCCCTGGCCGTGCGTGCGGCATTCCAGCGCTGAGCGCCGGCTCGAGCCCAGCGGTGTCGCCGGTTCGGAGCATCCTCGCAGGTCTGGCACAATGGACGGCTGTACCCGTCCGGCCGCGCACCCTCTCGGCAGGACCGGACGCCTACACCGAGCCCCGGCACCCCGCGTGTTCCCCACCCGGTCTCGCCGTGCTCACAACACAGAAACAGGAGACACCACAAACGTGGCCGTCAAGATTCGTCTGAAGCGCATGGGCAAGATCCGTGCACCGTTCTACCGCGTCGTCGTCATGGACTCGCGCACCAAGCGCGATGGTCGCGCGATCGAGGAGATCGGCAAGTACCACCCGACCGAGCAGCCGTCGCTCATCGAGATCGACATGGATCGCGCCAAGTACTGGCTGAGCCAGGGTGCGCAGCCGACCGAGGCCGTCGCCGCGCTGCTCAAGGTCGTCGACGAGGGCAGGCTCCAGACCAAGGAGCCGAAGGCGTCGAAGAAGGACCTGTACGAGGCTGCCGTCGCTGCCGCTGGCGGCAAGTCCGCGGACTCCGACGGCGCGTCGAAGCGCCGGCCGGCCAAGAAGGCCGCCGCCAAGGACGAGGCTCCCGCCGCCGAGGCGGAGGCCGCTCCGGCGGAGACCGCGCCGACCGCTGACGCCGGGGCCGAGGCCTGAGCATGCTCGAGGAGGCGCTCGAGCACCTCGTCAAGGGCATCGTCGACCACGACGAGGATGTCGTCGTGCGTCGCAAGGAGCTGCGCCGCGGTGAGCTGCTCGAGGTCCGGGTCCACCCGGATGACCTCGGCCGCGTCATCGGGCGTTCCGGCCGCACGGCGAGCGCGCTGCGCACCGTCGTCGGCGCCCTGGCGGGCAACTCGAACGTCCGGGTCGACATCGTCGACACCGACCGCGTGCGCTGAGGGTCGCCAAGACCCCACGAAAGGGGCGTTCCGGGTATTCCGGGACGCCCCTTCGCCGTCCCCCCGACGGGTGGAGCCAGGGCCCGGTAGGCCGTTGCGCCGGGTTGCCATATGCGGCTGGGCCGGGCTGTGAGTGTGCGCGCCACACCGCGTGAAAAGGACATCGACCTGAGAGGATTCCCGGCATGAACGTCGTCCTCGCCCGCATCGGCAAACCCCACGGTCTGCGTGGAGAGGTCACCGTCCAGCTGCACACCGACGACCCTGAAGGGCGCTTCGCGGTCGGCACCGTGCTGGCCACCGAGGCTGCGCCGGGATCGGGTGTGCCCCGGTCGCTCACTATCGCCTCCACTCGCGTCCACCGGGGGATCTGGCTGCTGTCCTTCGAGGAGATCCCCGACCGCACCGGTGCCGAGAGCCTGCGCGGCACGCGGCTCGTCCTCGCCGACGCAGCGCCGATCGAGGACGAGGGGTACTACGAGGAGGACCTCGTCGGGCTCGAGGTTCGAGACGTTCACGGCGAGCGGATCGGCACCGTCAGCGGCCTGGAGATCGGGACCGCGCAGGACCGCCTGGTGCTGACCCTGACCGACGGGGTCACGGCCTACGTCCCGTTCGTCAAGCGGATCGTCCCGACCGTCGCGAACGACCACGTCGTGGTCGACCCCCCACCAGGGCTGTTCGACCTCTATCGCGAAGGAAACGAGTGACACCAACGGTTCCGGTCCCGGCGATGCGCATCGATGTCGTGTCGATCTTCCCCGACTACCTTGCGCCACTTGATCTTTCGCTGATCGGCAAGGCCCGCGAGGATGGCCTGCTCGACGTCCATGTGCACGACCTCCGCGACTTCACCCACGACCGGCATCGGACCGTGGATGACACGCCGTATGGTGGCGGCGCCGGGATGGTCATGAAGCCTCAGCCGTGGTCGGAGGCACTCGAACACGTTGTCGCGCAACGCGGTTCGGAGTCGAAGCCCCGTCTCGTGGTGCCCGGCCCCGGCGGCGTGCCGTTCACGCAGTCGCTCGCGCGCGAGCTTGCCGCCGAGTCGTGGCTGGCGTTTGCGTGCGGTCGCTACGAAGGCATCGACGAGCGGGTCTACGAGCACGCGCGCGAGGACCTCGGACTCGAGGTGTCCGTCGTCAGCCTCGGCGACTACGTCCTCAACGGTGGCGAGGTCGCCGTGCTGGCGATGGTCGAGGCCATCGGTCGGCTCATCCCCGGAGTGATCGGCAACGCCGAGTCGCTCGTCGAGGAGTCCCACGAGGACGGGCTGCTCGAGTACCCGATCTACACCAAGCCGAGGTCCTGGAACGGCCGGGACGTGCCCGCGGTCCTGCTCTCGGGCAACCACGCGGCGATCGCAGCCTGGCGCCACGGTCAGCGCCTCTCGCGGACGGCGGCGCGTCGCCCCGACCTGCTGCACGCGTCACACGGTGACACGGAGGTCGAGATCGTCGCCGCGACGGCGGGCGACGCTCCGGAGCTGCAGGTGCTCATGCGAGCGTGCTGGGTGCAGGAGGCGCTCGCCAACGACACGCTGGCGATCCCGGCCCTGACCGAGTCGCTCGACGACGTGACGGAGTCGCTGCGTACGACGCAGACCTGGGTGGCGCGAAAGGCGGGTCGGCTCGTCGGCGCGGTGCGCACGTCGCGCGACGGCGACGACTGGTTCATCGGGCGGCTCTGCGTCGTTCCGGACCTGCAAGGTCATGGACTGGGCCGGCGCCTTCTCGAGCATGCCGAGTCGACCGCGCCGGACGGCATACGGACGTTCTCGCTCAACACCGGTGCCAAGAGCACAGACAACCTTCGGATGTACCGGAAGGCCGGGTACCGCCTCGTGCGGGACGCCGTGCCACCCATCCCGGGCGCCGTGACCCTGGTCAAGCGCCGGCGAGCATAGGCCACCTCTACGACACGAGCGCCACGCGGAGGTCGTCCGGGAGCATGCGGCGCTGCCGGATCAGGCTTGCCTGAACGCCGGCGGTGATCGCCTGGGTGGCCATGATCGCGAACAGCACGAGCACCTGCGCGGTGGCGGCCTGGACGGCGCTTCCGCCGCCGAGCATCACGCCGATGAAGGCGCCTGGGAGGGTCACGAGGCCCGAGGTGCGCACCTGGTCGAGACTGGGGATGATCCCCTCCGGAACGCGTCGCGCGATGATCTCGTCGATCGACTGGGCAGAGGTCATGCCGACGGACAGCGCTGCCTCGTACTGGCCATGCTCCTCGCGCAGCGCCGAGAACGTGCGGCGGCCGACAAGGGTGTGGACGGTCATGGTGTTGCCGATGATGATGCCGGCGATCGGGATCAGGGCGACTCCCACGAACGGGACCGCGCCGGTCGCGATGACGATCGCCACCACAGGCACGACCCCGCACGCCATCGACGCGGCCGCCCACGGCCAGGCGCCCGCAGCGCCCACGCGTCGTGCGGTCGTCATCACCGCCATCGCGAACATCACGCAGACGGCGAGGAGCGACAGCCAGATCGAGCCGA
Source organism: Intrasporangium mesophilum (assembly GCF_054783095.1). Lineage (NCBI taxonomy): Bacteria > Bacillati > Actinomycetota > Actinomycetes > Micrococcales > Intrasporangiaceae > Intrasporangium > Intrasporangium mesophilum. The sequence continues at coordinate 188,282 of NZ_BAAGRF010000010.1, forward strand.
CCACCGCAGTGATGACGAGGGCGACCAGTGACAGCTGAAGGATCGCGCGCAGTCCGGCCACGACGACCTGACGGTCGAGCGGGATGCGGCCGAGGCGGTCGGCGACCACTGTGACGATGAGCAGCAGCACGAGGGCGATGGCGACGGGCCAGCCGGGAGAGACGTCCACGGCGACACCGTACGGGCCGCAGGTGCGGACACCCAGATGTTCAGTCTGCACCCGTGCCGGGCGGCATACGGTGACGGGGGCACAAGGCGGCGTCCCGCCGATTTCAGGTATGCCGCCTGCTCTGGCAGACTTGATCCTTGCGTCCGGCATACGACGGCCCCTGCCACAGGGGGAGTCGGGACACCACCGCGCCTCGAGCGCCACGGTGACCCACGCGGCCCGACGGGCGCGCCTATGACAGACAGTCGAGGTGACCTGTGGCACCTGAAGAAAGTGAAGCATCATGCACACGTTCGACGAGCTCAACGCCGCGTCGCTGCGCGACGACATCCCCGCGTTCCGCGCCGGCGACACGCTGAAGGTCCACGTCAAGGTCATCGAGGGCACCCGCTCCCGCGTCCAGGTCTTCCAGGGCATCGTGATCCGTCGTCACGGCGGTGGCATCGGCGAGACGTTCACCGTCCGCAAGATCTCGTTCGGCGTCGGCGTCGAGCGCACCTTCCCGCTGCACACCCCGATCATCGACAAGATCGAGGTCGTGACCCGCGGTGACGTCCGTCGCGCGAAGCTCTACTACCTGCGCGGCCTGCGCGGCAAGGCCGCCAAGATCCGCGAGAAGCGCGAGACGGTTCCCGCCAAGTCCGGGTCCACCAACAGCTGACGCCGACTGGCGTTCGTTGACCACGCGAGGCGCGGTGGCTCCCGTCCCGATCGCTTCGGCATGAGTGCCGAACCGACCCCAGAGACGGAGGCCACCGCGCCGTCGTCGTCCCGTGTGCGCGCCGCGGCCAGGCGGCACCGGTGGCTGCTCGGCCCCCTCCTGTTCCTGCTGGCCGTCGTCGTCGTCCGGGCCTTCTTCGTCACGCCCTTCGGCATCCCCAGCTCGTCGATGGAGCAGACGCTGCTCGTCGGCGACCGCATCCTCGTCGAGCGCACCACCTCGCCCGAGGACCTTCAGCGGGGCGACATCATCGTGTTCGACGCCTCCGAGGCGTTCAACCTGAAGGCACCCGAGCGTGGCGTCGTCCAGACGGTCGTCGACGCAGTCCAGAGCGTCTTCGGCAAGGGCCAGCCGACCGACTACGTCAAGCGCATCATCGGGCTTCCGGGGGACCGTGTGCGGTGCTGCACCGCTGACGACCGGCTCGAGATCAACGGCGTGGCGGTCACCGAGCCGTACCTCGCGCCGGGGGTCAAGGGGAGCGCGATGACCTTCGACGTCGTCGTCCCCGCGGGCCGGTTCTGGGTCATGGGCGACAACCGCGTGCTCTCGTCGGACTCCCGTGCCCACCTCGGCGACCCGGGCGGTGGCATGGTTCCGGAGGAGGACATCATCGGCAAGGTTTGGGTGCGATACTGGCCGCTCGGTCGGCTGGGATCCGTCGACCAAGGACAGATTGCCTCCGTCCCCCGAAATGGTGAGTGATGTCGCAGTACACCGGACGCCCTGAAGACCCGACCCGCGGGCGCTCGGCTGACGACATGGACGACGACGACTTCGAAGAGGATTTCGAGCCGGAGCCGCGGAGCTTCGGCTCCGCGGTCCTGGCCGGTCTCAAGGAGATCGTCATCGTCGTCGTGCTCGCGATGGCTCTGTCGTTCATCGTCAAGACCTGGCTCTTCCAGGCGTTCTACATCCCCTCCGGGTCGATGGAGAACACCCTCGTCAAGGACGACCGGGTCATCGTCAGCAAGCTGACCCCCGGTCCGTTCGACCTGCGGCGCGGCGACGTCGTGGTCTTCGAGGACCCGGGCACCCCGACGCCGTGGCTCTCGGGCGTCGACAACGAGCACAGCGACGTCGGCGGCCCCTTCCACAACGCGCTCGTCTTCGTCGGCCTGCTGCCGGAGGACTCCGAGAACCACCTCATCAAGAGAGTCATCGGCCTGCCGGGCGACCACGTCCAGGCTGACGGCGGCACCGGCAAGATCAAGGTCAACGGGGTCGAGATCACCGAGCCCTACATCAAGCCGGGCGACGCGCCGAGCGAGGGCAAGGCTTTCGACATCATCGTGCCTCCGGGCAAGGTGTGGGTCATGGGCGACCACCGCTCCGACTCGTCCGACAGCCGCTGGCACGACGAGCCGGGCAACAACGGCACCAACGGATCCGTGCCGATCGACAAGATCGTGGGCCGAGCCCTGTTCGTCGTGTGGCCGATCGACCACGTGACCTGGCTTGGCGTGCCCGAGCGCACCTTTGCGAGCGTGCCCGACCCGGCCACCATTCCGACCCCGAAGCCGTCCGGGTCGGTCACGCCCTCGCCGAGCGGCAAGCAGACCGCCTCGGCGACGAAGGTCGCCGCGGGCTGACGGAGGGCCGATGACTCCTCGCCCCGCCCCCTCCAAGAAGCCGTCGCTGCGCGTCGAACGCGCCCTGCAACGCGACGGCCATCGCCTTCTGGCAGGCATGGACGAGGTCGGCCGTGGTGCCCTGGCCGGACCGGTCAGCGTCGGCGTGGTCGTCATCGACGAGAGCGTCCGGTCGGCCCCGATGGGGGTCAAGGACTCCAAGCTGCTCACAGAGAAGGCCAGGCAGGGGCTCGTGCCGCGCATCCAGCGCTGGGCCGTGGCCTATGCCGTCGGGCACGCCGGTCCCGACGAGATCGACGAGATCGGCATCATGGCCGCGCTGCGCCTGGCCGGGATGCGCGCGCTGGCCTCGCTCGACCTCGTGCCCGACCTCGTGATCCTCGACGGCAACCACGACTGGCTCACCGCCCCGACCGAGGTCGGGCTGCTCGCCTTCGCCGACGACTCCGGGCCCTCGACGCCCCCGGTCACCACGATGATCAAGGCCGACATGAAGTGCTCCTCGGTCGCTGCGGCGAGCGTGCTGGCCAAGGTCGAGCGCGACACGATGATGGTCGCCCTCGCCGGGGACCACCCGGCATACGGCTGGAGCCTCAACAAGGGGTATGCCGCGCCGGAGCACATGGACGCGCTGGCCCGCCTTGGTCCGTGCGAGCTGCACCGGCGCTCGTGGCGTCTGCCCGGCGTCTACGAAGAGGGCCTTGATGGGGTGTTGAATGAGGGGACCGAGGCGTACTCTCCCGTCACGCCGGTGGTCATGACGGCAGCTGAGCAGTGAGGAACGGCAAGACGTGAGTTCGGAAGATCTCGAGAAGTACGAGACCGAGATGGAGCTTCAGCTCTACAAGGAGTACCGCGACGTCGTCGGCCTGTTCACCCATGTGGTCGAGACCGAGCGACGCTTCTACCTCGCCAACTCGGTCGACGTGAAGGTCCGCACCGACGGTGGCGAGGTCTTCTTCGACGTGACGATGGCCGACGCGTGGGTGTGGGACATCTACCGGCCGGCTCGCTTCGTCAAGAACGTCCGTGTCGTGACGTTCAAGGACGTCAACATCGAGGAGCTGCCCAAGCCGGACATCAAGGTCCCCGAGGGCGGCGACTTCGGCTGACGCCCGCTGGGCGGCAGGTCATCCACATCCCCTGACCGGGGTGGTAGGCCATCCACAGCCCGGGCGTACCGGGTGGGCTCCCGACCCGGCCGGCGCCGAGGGTGGGGGCATGGACTTCTCAGCTCGCGCGCTCGGTGACTACGGTGAGCGCCTCGCCTGCCGCTACCTGCTCTCCCAGGGCTGCACGATCCTCGACCGCAACTGGCGCTGCGCCCGGGGCGAGGTCGACATCGTCGCGCTGGACGGGCGCTGCCTCGTCGTGTGCGAGGTGAAGACCCGCAGCTCGGAGGCGTTCGGCGCGCCCTTCGAGGCCGTCACGTGGAGCAAGCGACGACGGCTGCGCCGTCTCGCCGGGTTGTGGCGTGACGACCACCCTGGGCTCGCGCCGGGCGCCGAGCTGCGCATCGACGTGATCTCGATCCTGCGGCCACGTCAGGGCCGAGCCCGGCTCGAGCACCTTCGGGGTGCGTGCTGATGGGCCTCGGGCGCACGCGGTCGGTCGGGCTGCGCGGGGTGCACGGTTTCGTCGTCGACGTCGAGGCGCACGTGACGGCGGGCCTGCCCGGCTTCGCGATCAGCGGGCTCGGTGACTCCGCGGTCGCGCAGTCCTCGGACCGCATCAAGGCGGCCGCCTCTCTCATCGAGCGAATGCCGGTCACCCAGCGGCGCGTCACGGTGAACCTTTCGCCGGCCGGGGAGCGCAAGGTCGGAGTCGGCTTCGACCTCGGCATCTTCGTGGCCGTGGCGAGCGCCATGGACATCATCCCTGATCGCGTGGTCCGAGAGGTCGTGCACATCGGCGAGGTCGGCCTCGACGGCACGGTGCGACCGGTGCGCGGGGTGCTGCCGCTCGTCCATTCGGCAGCGCAGGCTGGAGTGCGACACGTGGTCGTCCCCGTGCGCAACACGGCCGAGGCCCGGCTCGTGGCCGGCGTCCGAGTGCACCCGGTGGCCGACGTGGCCGAGCTCGTCCGGCGCTATGACGACCTTGCCAAAGGCCGGCCGGTCGAGGAGGTTCCGGTGCCGGTCTCGGCCTCCCATGACGCGGCTCCCGCGCCCGACCTGTCCGAGGTCGTCGGGCAGTCCGAGGCGAAGCTGGCCCTCGAGATCGCGGCGGCGGGTGGACATCACCTGCTCATGGCGGGTCCGCCGGGTGCCGGCAAGACGATGCTTGCCGAGCGGCTTCCTGGCCTGCTGCCGTCCCTCGAAGGGACCGAGTCCATGGAGGTCACGGCGATCCACTCCATCCTCGGGGTGCTCGGGTCGAGCGGCGGAGAGGTCCAGCTCATCACCCGCCCGCCGTTCGTGGCGCCCCACCACGGCGCCTCCCAGGTCGCCGTCATCGGTGGCGGTAGCGGACAGATCCGGCCCGGAGCCATCACCCAGGCCCATCGGGGCGTGCTCTTCCTCGACGAGACACCGGAGTTCGACAAGGCGGTCCTGCAGGCCTTGCGGACTCCCCTCGAGCGCGGCACCGTCTCGATCGCTCGAGCCCAGCAGACGGTGACTTTTCCGGCCCGCTTCCAGCTCGTCCTCGCCGCGAACCCGTGCCCGTGCGGCAACGGGTGGGGCAAGGGGCTCGAGTGCACGTGCAGCCCGTTGATGCGTCGCACCTACTTCGCCAAGCTGAGCGGTCCGCTCCTCGACCGAGTGGATCTCCAGGTGCACGTCCAGCCGCCTGGCCTGTCGATGGCGGGCCAGCCGCCGGGTGAGCCGACCGCGGCGGTGGCCGACCGGGTGGCGGCGGCCCGGCAGGCGCAGTCCGCGCGCTGGCGGGACCTCGCTGAGGAGGTCGGGCTGCGCTCACTGCTCAACGCCGACGTGCCGGGCTCGGTCCTGCGCGGCGCGACGTGGCGGCTGCCCTCGGCGGCGACCTCACGTCTCGACCGTGCACTGGAGAGCGGTGCGCTCAGCCTGCGCGGCTACGACCGCACGCTCCGGTGCTCGTGGACGATCGCTGACCTGTTCGGGCTGCAGCGGCCCGCCCGCGACCAGGTCGACCTCGCGCTCTCCCTGCGGCACGGCTCGGGGTTGGCGGCATGAAGGGATGGATGCCAGCGCCGCGGGATTACTTTGCGCCTCGCTTCGCTCCGGCGCGTGCCGCGGCGCCTGATGGGCGTTGCCTTCCTCCGCTTCGCTCGCTCGTTCCTCCCACGCAGAGCGTGGGACCCAGCGCGCTGCGCTGCGTCCAGGCAATGCCGGCGCCGCGGGATTACTTTGCGCCTCGCTTCGCTCCGGCGCGTGCCGCGGCGCCTGATGGGCGTTGCCTTCCTCCGCTTCGCTCGCTCGTTCCTCCCACGCAGAGCGTGGGACCCAGCTCGCTGCGCTGCGTCCAGGCAACGCCGGCGCCGCGGGATTCTCAAGGCGGCGGATTCTCATGAGTCGGTTGCCGTCGGATCCCGAGCGACTCGCCCGAGCGGGCTTGTCGCGGGTGGCGGAGCCGTGTGACAAGGTCGTCGACTCCTTGGTGCATAGCGTCGGCGCTGTCGAGGCGCTCGAGCTCATCCGGCTTGGTGAGGGCAAGCTCGACCGGTACGCGCCACGGGTCGCGGTGCTGGACCCGGAGCGGGACCTGGGCGTGGCCACGAAGGTGGGGGCACGGCTCCTGATCCCCGGCGACGACGAGTGGCCAACGAGTCTCGATGATCTCGGCATGCCGCCGTGGTGCCTCTGGGTGCGTGGTCCGATCGATCTCGCAACCGCGGTCGAGCGGTCGGTTGCGATCGTCGGTTCGCGGACCTCGACGCGGTATGGCGAGCAGCTCGCTGCCGACCTGGCAGCCGGAGTCGCGCACCGCGGGTGGACGGTCGTGTCCGGCGCAGCGATCGGCATCGACGGCGCAGCTCACCGGGGCGCACTCGCGGTCGAGGGGCCCACGATCGCGGTGGTGGCCGGGGGAGTGGAGCGTCCCTACCCGGCTGCTCATCGCGACCTGCTCGAGCGCATCGCCGGCTCTGGCATCGTCGTGTCCGAGGTAGCGCCCGGGTCAGCACCGATGCGCAGTCGGTTCCTGTCACGCAACCGGCTCATCGCGGCTTTGACCCGCGGCACCGTCGTCGTCGAGGCCGACCTCCGTTCGGGGTCGCGCAACACGGTGACGCACGCGACGACCCTGGGCCGACCGGTCGGGGCCGTGCCGGGACCAGTCACCTCGATGACCTCGTCCGGGTGCCACCAGGAGATCCGCGACGGCAAGGCGGTGCTCGTGACCACCGCTGACGAGATCATCGACCTCGTCGGCGAGCTCGGCGTCGATGCCTGCGAACCACCCCGAGGCGTCGTGCTGGACCGGGACCGCCTCGATCCGACAGACGCGACAGTCCTCGACGCCGTCCCCTTCCGGGCCGGGGCAGACCTCGACACGATCGTGCGGGTCACGACCGTGGCGCCCCTCATCGTCCGTGCTGCCCTGGCACGCCTGGAGTCCGAAGGCTTCGTCCGGCAGACCGACAGCGGATGGCGCAAGCGCAACCACAAGAGCGAGTGAGCACGGCTGGGGTGGGCTTCCCGCAACAGCGAGTGAGCACGGTCCGCCACAACGAAACCAGGCGAGCGCGGTCAGCCCGGGATCACGTTCCCCACTCGCCCGCCTCTCACGTGAGGATCCGGCACGGGGCTGTGATCACGAACCCTGAATCTGCCTTCGGCCGAGCGATTGAACCTTTAATCGCGCCCTTTTGCCTGCGGTTGCCCTAGTTTCCTGTCGGGAGCGCGACAGCTCCCCGGCGAGCCGTCAGGCGGCCGGATCGATCCAGACAAGGGGTACTCATGCGTTTTGGAAAGCGCGCCACGGCTGTGGCGGGTGTGGCCGCCGGGTTGTCAGTGCTGCCCGGTGCGGGCGCCGCGATGGCGGCAGCCTCCGGCAGCTTCAGCCTGTCAGTCAGCGGTGCCAAGGCGAGCGGAACGCATCAGTACTGATGGGGGTCGCTGGCTGATGTCTGAGGTGCTGCTGTCGGGGGTAGATCTGCGGGTCGACTACGGGCAGACGCCGGCGCTCGCCGGCCTGAGCTTCGCGGCTCGGGCCGGTGAGTCGGTCGCCGTCGTCGGCCCGTCCGGGTCGGGCAAGTCGACGTTGTTGCGGTGTCTGGCGGGTCTGCAGCCGCCGACCGCGGGCACGGTGGCCTTCAAGGGCCGGGACCTGTACGAGCTCTCCGATCGGGTCCGGAGCCGGATCCGGTTGCGTCGCTTCGGGTTCGTGTTCCAGTCGGCCGAGCTCGTCTCGGAGCTGACGCTGCGTGAGAACATCGCCCTGCCGGTCGAGCTGAACGGCTCGAGCCGTCGCGCGTCTCTCGCGGTGGCCGACGAGTGGGCCGAGCGGCTCGGCATCTCGGACTCCTCGGGACGCCGACCCAAGCAGGTCTCCGGTGGGCAGCGCCAGCGCGCCGCCATCGCACGCGCTGTGGCCACCCGTCCCTCCGTGGTCTTCGCGGACGAGCCGACCGGGGCGCTGGACACCCGCAACCGGGACCTCGTGCTCGACCTGCTCGTCGAGTCCTCGGCCTCACTGGGGTCCCTGCTGGTCCTCGTTACCCACGATCCGGTCGCGGCCGCGAAGGTGGGCCGCGTGGTCCGGGTTGTGGACGGGCAGCTTGCCCAGGGAGGGGCTCAGGGAGAGGTTCTCGGCGGACAGGGCGGCATGTCCTCAGGTCGCGAGGGCGCCGTGGTGTCGACGGGACCGGGGCAGTGATCGGGGACCTTCGGCTTGCGGCCCGGCTGGTGCGTGGCGCTGGCCGAAGAGATGTCGCACGGCTGATCATGATGGCCGTCGGGATGGCCCTGTCGGTGGCAGCCCTGCTCGTTGCGGTGGCGGTGCCCCGCGCCCTGGGCGCCGCCGCGCATCGAGAGGCCGGCCGTATGCCGGTGTGGGCACACCCGCCTGCCGGCACGGTCGGCCTCACGGTCGAGTCCTCCACCACGGTGCTGGGCGGCCAGCAGTGGACCCAGGTTCGGCTCGACCGCGGTGACGGGCACAGCCCGGTGCCGCCAGGCCTGGCCACCCTGCCCGCACCCGGGCACACGGTTGTCTCCCCGGCGCTGCAGGACCTGCTCGGTCGCGATCACCGTCAGCTGACGGGCCTCGGCACCATCGACCCCACGCCGATCGGCCAGGCCGGACTGGTCAGCCCGGACGAGCTGGTCTCCTACACCAGAGTTGCTACTGAAGCTGCCGCAGAGTCCGGGCTCGGCGCGGCGCCGGATCCAGGCCCGGCCGAGGCGGTCACTCCCGACCCACGCGCGCCGAATCCAGAAGCGCTCAATCCGGTCTCGCTCGATGCAGGCTCGCCCGACGCAGACATGCCAGATGCGGTCACCTCCTTCGGGCCGCGCGACGGGACCAGCGACGACTCCTCGGCGCTCGGGCTCGAGGCCTTGGTCCTGATGGCCGTGCCCGCGCTCCTGTTCCTCAACGTGTGCGCGCGTCTATCCGTCTCGAGCCGAAGGACTCGGCTCGCTGCGCTGCGCCTTATCGGCGTCTCGCAGGACCGTTGCGCCCGGATCTTCGGCGCCGAGCTGGCCATCGTCGCGGCCCTCGGCGCGGCGGCGGGAGTAGGCCTGAACTCGTTGGCGCAGCCGTGGCTCGCGGGCGGGGTGCTCGGCGTGCGCTGGTTCGTCGACGACACCCGGACCGGGCCGGTGGTGGTCTGCGCGACGGTCGTAGCGGCATACCTGGTGGCCTGGGTCATCGGCCGACGAGGCATGCGTCGCCTGCTCTTCATAGGAGAGACGAGCAGGCGGCATCGACCCTGGCGGGCGTGGGTCGGTGGCGCGCTGGCCCTCGTGGGCGCGGCGTTCCTCGTCGTCGTGGTCACCAAGGTCTGGCAGGCACCGCCGGACGACACGGTCCTGCCCACGATGACCCACGTGCCGCTGGTCCTGGCCGCTTGCCTGACCACCACGGCCGGGCTGCTACTTGCCCTACCGTGGCTCTCGGCCGGGATCGGCCGGTGGCTGTCCACGACAGACCTGCCAGCCGGGCTCCGGCTCGGCGCCCGGCTGGCGCAGACGCAGGACTTGCTCGGCCGCCGGCTGGTCAGCGCGCTCGTGGCGACTCTGTTCGTGACCGGGTCGTCGACTGCCTTTCTCTACGGGACGTATCTCGATGCGGTCGGCGACCCAACCAAGGCCGTCCTGACCGTGGATGTGTCACGGGCGCCGCAGACTCAGCGAGACGCACTGCGGCAAGACCTGCCCTCCACGACCGAGATCAGCATCAACGCGGCGAGTGACGCAAGCCCCGACGCCCTCACCACCATCACGGTCATGCGCTGCGGCGACTATGCCCACGCCTACGAACTGACCGACATCGTCTGCACGCCTGGCCCGCTGCGGCTCGGACCCGCCAACGCTCCCGGCGCTATCCGGGCGGGCGCCCGGTTGCGCATCGCTCAGGTCGGCCGAGCGCCGGTCACCATCACCGCCCCGGAGGCGAGGACCGGCGGGCTAGGACCCAGCGACCTGCTCATCCCGCCCGACCTCGCGCCATGGGCGATGCACGAACCAAACCCGTTCATCAGCGTCACCGTCGCCGCGGGCCAGGCGGACGACCTGCAGGCGCGCCTCCGCGCCGACGCACCCGACGCCCTGGTGGCGCACAACACCAAAGACCCGGCGTCCTTGGCCCGCTACCAGTCGCAGACCGCCGTGCTGCGCGCCGCGCTCGCGCTGGCGTACCTGCTCTGCCTTCTCATGTTCGTCTTCTCGATGACCGAGGCCCGGTGGGCCGCCGAACGCACCCTGGTGGCACAACGCGCCATGGGCGTCCCATCACGGGTCACCCGAGCCGCGGCCGCGATGGAGGCCACCCTGCCGGTCGCGATCGCGGTGGCGGCCGGGGTGCCGGCCGTCGCGGCGTCCGGCGTCGCGTTCCTCGCCGTCTGGGGCGCCGGCCAGGCGCGTGACCTGTCGCTGTGGACGCCTTTGGTCGTCCAGGCGACCGCTGCGCCGGTGCTGACTGCCACAGTGGGCTGGCTCCTGGGCCGCAGCCGACTCAACCTCGAGGCGTTGGCGGAGACCTAGCCACCTAGCCACCACACGACCTTGGCTCCAACCTCTGACGCCGCTGTCGGGGCGCCCTTGGGCGGTGTCCGGCATCGGAGGCGCCCGGGGGTGCTTGCGTTGGGCGTGTCGGTTTGTCATGGTGCGGGAGTGACTGATGTGACTCGCACCCGCCCTGGCCTGGCAGCCGGCGGGGCAGTCACGGGCTGGGAGGCCGGGGGGAGCGACGACATCACCAGCACATCGGGCGCTGACGCGGTGCTCGAACAGCACGCGGAGCTCGAACAGCACGCGGAGCTGCTGCACGACTTCTCCAGGCACCTCGGCGCAGAGCGGGGCCGGTCGGTGCACACGCGCCGTGCCTATCTTGGCGACGTTCGGCATCTCTTGTCGTTTGCGGCGTCCCGTGGGATCACGGAGGTCGCCGCGCTGCGGATCGGTGATCTCCGAGCCTGGCTCGGCGACCAGGCTGATGCCGGCGCGGCGCGGGCCACCATCGCCCGTCGCGCCGCGGCCGCGCGGACGTTTCTCAAATGGGCCGAGCACACCGGCCGGATCCCGGTGGACCCCTCGATCCGCCTGGTGGCCCCGAAACGACGAGCCGGCCTGCCGGGCGTGCTCAAGCAAGGGGAGGCAAGCGACCTGCTCGATCTGGCCGCGGTCCGCGCTGACGACGCCGACCCGATCCACGTGCGCGACAAGGCGGTTCTCGAGCTGCTCTATGCGTCCGGGATCCGCGTCGGTGAGCTTTCCGCGCTCGACGTCGACGACGTCGATCTGGCGCAGAACGTCGTCCGGGTCATGGGCAAGGGGGCCAAGGAACGGATCGTGCCGTTCGGCGTCCCCGCGGCGACGGCGATCTCCGACTGGCTCGCCACGCGCCCCCGGCTCGTCAACGAGAGGTCAGGCCCGGCACTCTTCCTCGGTCGGCGAGGTCGCCGAGTGGATGCGCGGCAGGTGCGGTCCGCTGTCCACGAGCTGCTCTCGCACCTGCCGGACGCGCCCGACCTCGGGCCACACGGACTGCGGCACAGCACCGCAACCCACCTGCTCGAGGGCGGGGCCGACCTGCGGATGGTTCAAGAGATCCTCGGTCATGCGAGCCTGGCCACGACGCAGATCTACACGCACGTCTCGGTCGACCGGCTCCGCCGGAGCTACGAGCAGGCGCACCCACGAGCCTGACCACGGCGCGCATTCCTGGGTCGACACGCCGCTGGGCACGCGAACCGTCCAGGGGTGGTCCGATCCGCACGCGATCAGGGCAGTGGCAGCAGGACGACCGGCGTCCGGCGCAGCAGGGACAGGGGATCGAGATAGGTGCTGCCGCGCAGCACGCCCCAGTGCAGGCAGGTCTCCGGCACGCAGTGACCGGACTGGCCTGACACGCGTCCGACCGTCGCTCCCGCGACGACCTGCGTGCCGACCGGCGGGCCGTCCTCGACCGGCTCGAACGTGCTTCGCAGGCCGCCGTCGTGGCTCACCACGACAACGCCTCGGCCCGCGAGCGTGCCGGCGAAGGCGACCGTTCCGTCAGCAGGGGACCGGACGGCGCGGCCGACCTCGGCTCGAAGGTCGACGCCTCGATGTCCGCTGCCCCACGGTTGCTCCGGCGGGTCGAACGGGCGCACCACTACGGGTCGCGGCTCGAGCGGCCACAGCCATCCCCGCCCCTGGGCGGCCCGATGCCCCGTCGGCCCCGCGACCGGTCCCGCGACCGGTCCCGCGACCGATCCCGCGACCGATCCCGCGACCGGTCCCGCGACCGGTCCCGCGACCGATCCCGCGACCGATCCCGCGACCGATCCCGCGACCGATCCGGCCACCGAACGCGCGACCGATCCTGCGCCGGAGCCACCGCTCGGCCCCACAGTCGGTCCTGCGGCTGGCGCCGCAGTCGAGGCCGCAACAGAGGTCACGAGGGCGACCAGGCCGGCAAGTGCATCCGTGAACATCATGGAGCAAGGATGAATCGGCATCTGGGACCAGGAAGCCCAGCCACCGGCGAATGTGGACAACTGTGTCGTGGCGTCTCCCCATGTGGAAAGCCACCGCGCTCGCGCTCAGGAGCTGTGGTGTCCTGCCCTGGCGAGCCGGCTCGCGGCCTCGACGAGCACCTCGTCCTTCTTGCAGAACGCGAACCGGATCAGCGTGCGGGCCGCGTCCTTGTCGTCGTGGAAGACGGAGACCGGGACGCCGACGACTCCTGCGATCTCGGGCAGGCGCCGCGCGAACTCCAGCCCGTCGACCGCACCCAGCGGCGCTGCATCGGCGGTGACGAAGTACGTGCCCCCGGGTCGGGACACGGTGAGGCCGAGCTCCTCCAGGGCGGAGCACAGCAGGTCGCGCTTGGCCTGGAGCGAGCTGCGCACGCCGGCATACACCTCGTCGCCCAGCCCGAGCGCCAGCGCGACGGCTGGCTGGAACGGCCCCGAGCCGACATAGGTGAGGAACTGCTTGACCGTGCGGGCCGCCGCGACGGCCTCCGCGGGTCCCGAAAGCCAGCCGACCTTCCAGCCGGTGGCCGAGAACGTCTTGCCGGCCGACGAGATGGTGATCGTGCGGTCGAACATCCCCGGCAGGGTCGCCATCGGGACGTGCTCGACTCCGTCGAAGACGAGGTGCTCGTACACCTCGTCCGTCACGACCCATGCGTCGTGCTCGCGCGCCAGGGAGGCGATGAGCTCCAGCTCAGCCCGGCTGAACACCTTGCCCGTAGGGTTGTGGGGCGAGTTCAGCAGGACCAGGCGGGTCCGTGGCGAGAAGGCCGCCCGCAGCGACTCCTCGTCGACCGCGAAGTCGGGGAACCTCAGGACCGACGTCCGCCGGGTGGCTCGGGCGAGCGCGATCGTTGCGGCATACGAGTCGTAGTAGGGCTCGAAGGTGACCACCTCGTCGCCGGGCTCGCAGAGCGCGAGCACGACGGATGCGATCGCCTCCGTCGCGCCGACGGTCACGAGCACCTGCGATGCGGGGTCGACGGTGATGCCGTAGAAACGTGACTGGTGCCTCGAGATCGCCTCGAGCAGCTCGGGGACGCCAGGCCCCGGCGGGTACTGGTTGCGGCCTCCGTCGATCGCCGCCTTCGCGGCGGCGAGCATCTCGGGAGGACCGTCGGTGTCGGGAAACCCCTGGCCGAGGTTGATGCTCCCGGTAGCCGTCGCAAGGGCCGACATCTCGGCGAAGATCGTCGTGCCGAAGGCCATGACCGGGGATGTCGGGATGCCGGGTGACATGCGGCGAGCGTAGCCGCGCCGGCTGGACCCGAGTGTCCAGAGTGCCGAGGCGCCGGGCGCCGGCCATCGGTCGACGCGGGGGGGCGTCCGCTCAGGGCGTGGTCGCCGGGCAGCCAGTGACGCGGTAGAGGGTGTAGTCGCCGACGGTCTTGACCTTCTCGACGCCGCTCACCTGGTCGAGGTTCTTCAGACCGGAGCTGCGCTCGGGCCGGTCGAGCCAGTAGACGTGCGGGGAGTCGATGGCCCAGCGGATGTCGTGGCGGGCCATGGCCTGGCAGACCTCGGGCCGCTGCTCCATCTCGTCGAAGCCGGTCCCGATGAGGATCTCGTCACCGGTCGCCGGGATCGGGATGGATCGGTACAGGGTGTTCGTGCCGAAGAGGGCGTACATCAAGGGCGACCCGTTCTCGGGGCGACCCACCACACCCTGCCCGGGCGGGATGAGGGCGGCGAGCTGCCGCAGCGAGTCCTGAGCCTCGAAGGACAGGATGACCTTCTTCGGGTCGCTCGGCTGGTAGAACTCGGTGAGGAAGTTGACGCGTGTCGAGGCGTTCGCGACAACGGTGACCAGAGGGATGACCGCGAGGGCCGCGGCCGAGGACGCGACCGGACGCTTGGAGATCCACGACACGCGACACAGCAGAGCGCGGATGGCAGGTGCCGACGCTGCGACGAGCACGACGCCCGGTACGGCGGCGAGCGCGGCCAGCCGGACCTTGTCGTTGTACCAGTAGCCCGTGATGAGCGCGGTCCACGACGCCGTGGACGAGGCAGCCATGACGTAGAGCACGACGACGGCACCCCACATGGCGACGACCGGGATGGCGGCCCTGGCGCGAAGCACGATCCAGCCGATGCCGAGGGCGATCAGGGCCAGCAGGCCCCAGAGCACGACCGGGATCTGCAGCCTGCCGCCGACGACCTCGACGAGCGCGTCCCAGATCGGGATGCGGTTGTTCCAGGCGTACGACTGGGTCGAGGCGAGACGTTCTGACACCACGGGTGCGATGACCAGGCCGATGACGCAGACCACGCCGACCACGCCGAGGTCCCGGGCGACCTTCCACCACGGCAGGTGCCCCAGCAGCCCGGCTCGGAACCGCGCCGCGACGAACCACACGAGCGCGAAGAGCACGAGTGCCACGAGGGCGTTGGGCTGGATGAGCGCGAGACCCGGCATCGCGGCGGCGAAGCCGAGCCATTGGCCGACGCTGCGCGAGCGGGCCGCCTGCAGCATCAGGGCCAGGGCCCCCGGAGTCAGGGCGGTCGCCATGAGGTTGGGCCAAAGGACGCCCCACCCGAGCAGGATCGTCGGGAAGGAGATGAACGCCGCAGAGGCCAGCCCGGCGGCATACGTCACCAGCGGCTTGCTGCCGAGCGCGTGGCGCACGAGCGCCACGCAGCCGATCGGCCAGACCAGCACGGCAAGCACGAGCGTGGCGACATTGGTGCCGGGCAGGACGTCGGCGACACCGGGTATCAGGCTTGTGGCCACCCAGGCGTGAAAACCGTTGGGGTAGAAGGTCGGGTTGGCGATCGAGAAGTTGCCGGTGTCGAGGAACAGGGCGATGCGGTTGAGGTGGTAGACCGCGTCGGGGCTGTCGACGAGCTCGTCGGGGCGGCCCATCGAGGGCACGATGAACGCCAGCGCGATGACCGCGCCGAGCGCCACGGCGATCGCGACGTCCGGGCGCGGACGGCCGAGGAAGCGGCGGGACGGCGTCAGGTGCGGGTCGTGGTGACCGAGCAGCCGCACGACGAGCCAAGCGACACCGACGCACACCGCGGTGACCACGACCAACGGCACCAGTCCCCAGCGGACGCCGACGCGCTGGGCGACCGTCGCGGACGCGGCCACCATCCCGACCGTGACGGCGGGGGAGACGGCCAGTGCCTCCAGACCGCGTGAGCCGAGCGCCCGCACCACGAGCCAGCCGGGCACGAAGAGCACGAGCGAGAGGACGACGAACGCGGGGATCGTCCCAAGCCAGTGCGCCATGCGAGTCATTCTGGCGGGTCGCCTCGATTTCTCCACATCGCGGGTCAGGCCGTACCATGAAGGGCGGTCACGTGTGCTTCGGCGCACGGGGCCTAATTCGCGCGTCTTCTGCCGGGCCTCACGGCCCGGGCCGCACCACGGCAGTCCCGTCCCGCTCCAGTGAGCAGGGTCGGGCGGGGTGCGGGCAGGCGCCAGGAGTGCGGCGTATGCCGTCCGGCTGGGTCCCTCGGGGCACGACCGTTCGCGTCACGCCGCCAACCAACTGTCGACAACGAAACAAGGGAGAACACGGCATGGCCGTCGTCACCATGCGCCAGCTCCTCGAGAGCGGCGTCCACTTCGGGCACCAGACCCGTCGCTGGAACCCCAAGATGAAGCGCTTCATCATGACGGAGCGCAATGGCATCTACATCATCGACCTGCAGCAGTCGCTGACGTACATCAACAACGCGTACGACTTCGTCAAGGAGACCGTGGCCCACGGCGGCACGATCCTCTTCGTCGGCACCAAGAAGCAGGCCCAGGAGCCGATCGCCGAGCAGGCGACGCGCGTCGGCATGCCGTACGTCAACCACCGCTGGCTCGGTGGCATGCTCACCAACTTCCAGACGGTCTCCAAGCGCCTCACGCGCCTCAAGGAGCTCGAGGAGATCAACTTCGACGACGTGGCCGGCTCGGGCCGCACGAAGAAGGAGCTCCTCGTCCTCAAGCGTGAGAAGGACAAGCTCGAGAAGACCCTCGGCGGCATCCGCACCATGGCCAAGGTCCCCTCGGCCGTGTGGGTCGTCGACACCAAGAAGGAGCACCTGGCCGTCGACGAGGCCCGCAAGCTCGGCCTGCCGGTCATCGCGATCCTCGACACCAACTGCGACCCCGACGAGGTCGACTACAAGATCCCGGGCAACGACGACGCGATCCGCTCCGTCACGCTGCTGACGCGGGTCGTCGCCGACGCTGTCGCCGATGGCCTCGTGCAGCGCTCGACCGGCCGCACCGGCGAGGCGACGAGCACCGAGGAGCCCCTGGCGGAGTGGGAGCGCGAGCTCTACGCCGAGGCGGCCGTCTCCGAGGTCTCGCCGGCCACGTCCGAGGCCGCCGAGGCGCTCGAGGCCGACGCGTCCGAGCAGGCCCCGCTCGAGCCTTCGGCCACCGCGGCCGAGACGGCCGAGCCGGCTGAGCAGGCCGAGACGGCTGAGCAGGCCGAGACGGCTGAGCAGGCCTGAGCGTCCTTCGGCCACAGTCGAACTCCGCACGAAACTCACTGACGAAAAGAGCGAAACAGAGCATGGCGAACTACACCGCCGCTGACATCAAGGCACTTCGCGAGCAGACCGGCGCGGGCATGATGGACGTCAAGAAGGCGCTCGACGAGGCCGAGGGCGACCGTGGCAAGGCCGTCGAGATCCTTCGCGTCAAGGGCCTCAAGGGAGTCACGAAGCGTGAGGGTCGCACGGCCTCCAACGGCCTCGTGGCTGCCAAGGCACAGGACGGCTACGGCACGCTCGTCGAGGTCCTCTGCGAGACCGACTTCGTCGCCAAGGGTGAGAAGTTCATCGCCCTGGCCGACCAGGTCCTCGAGCAGGCGATCGCCTCCAAGGCCACCTCGGCCGAGGAGCTGCTCGCCAGCACGACGCCCGACGGCAAGACCGTCCAGGAGCTGCTCGACGACGCGAACGCGACGATCGGCGAGAAGATCGAGATCAAGCGCGTCGCCCGCGTCGAGGGCGCCAACGTCTCCGCCTACCTCCACAAGACGAGCCCCGACCTGCCCGCGCAGATCGGCGTCCTCGTGGCGATCGAGGGTGGCGACGACCAGGTCCGTCGTGACGTCGCGATGCACGTCGCCGCGTTCAGCCCGACCGTCCTGACCCGCGACGAGGTCGCGGCCGAGACGGTCGAGAACGAGCGTCGCATCGCCGAGGCGACCGCGCGCGAGGAGGGCAAGCCCGAGGCTGCGCTCCCGAAGATCGTCGAGGGGCGCGTCAACGGCTACTTCAAGGACAACGTGCTGCTCGAGCAGCCGTTCGCCAAGGACGCCAAGAAGTCGGTCGGCAAGGTGCTCGAGGAGGCCGGCGCCACGGCGCAGTCCTTCGCGCGCTTCCGCGTCGGCCAGTGAGGTCCTGACCGACCCCGCAGCACGTCCCGGTATGCCGTCCGCCTGACCCAGGCGGGCGGCATACCTGTCGGGAGGGCCGGCTCGTCCACGAGGCGGCCGCATTCACACAATCTCCACACGTCGCGCGCGCGACGCCCACCCGGGCACTTCTACGCTCGGACCATGCCTGAAGGGACCCCCGAGACGCCGCCAGCAACCAACGTCGAGGCCACCCTGCTCGTCGTCGAGGACGACGCCACGATCAACCAGGCCGTGACCGATCGCCTTGTCGCAGAAGGTTTCCGGGTCGTTCAGGCCTACGACGGGCCCGGCGCCGTGGCGGCCCACCTGGATCACCGTCCCGACCTGGTGGTCCTCGACCTGATGCTCCCCGGATTCGACGGGCTGGAGGTGTGCCGACGCATCCAGGCCGAGCGACCGGTGCCGGTCCTCATGCTGACCGCGCGAGCGGACGAGACCGACCTGCTCGTCGGGCTCGGGGTGGGGGCGGACGACTATGTCACCAAGCCGTTCCGCATGCGCGAGGTGGTGGCGCGGATCCGGGCCCTGCTGCGCCGCGTCGAGCGGGCGCGGGCCCTGGCCGCCGAGCACCCACCGGTGCTCGCGCTCGGGCAGCTGCGGGTCGACCGCGGCACGCGACGGGTCTCGGTCGACGGGGCCGAGGTGCACCTGACGCCGCTCGAGTTCGACCTGCTCCTGGCCC
Organism: Intrasporangium mesophilum; assembly: GCF_054783095.1. Classification (NCBI taxonomy): domain Bacteria; kingdom Bacillati; phylum Actinomycetota; class Actinomycetes; order Micrococcales; family Intrasporangiaceae; genus Intrasporangium; species Intrasporangium mesophilum. Next base: position 206,926 of record NZ_BAAGRF010000010.1, read on the forward strand.
TCGCGGCCGAGCCCGGCCTGGTTCGCGAGCGCGACGACCTGATGCGTGAGGTGTGGGGCTGGGCCGACGCGACCGGCACGCGAACGCTCGACAGCCACGTCAAGTCGCTGCGCGCCAAGATCGGCGCCGACCGGGTCCGCACCGTGCACGGCATCGGCTACGCGCTCGAGCCCCTCGGCCCCGCGGCCGCAGACCAGTGAGTCCGGTGCGCCAGATGCGTCCCGGCCTGGTCAACCCGCAGCGACCCCTTGACGGCATCAAGTCGATCAAGGCCAAGCTCGGCCTGCTCGTCGGGGCGAGTGTCGTCGCAGCCGCGTTCGTCGCGGAGATCGGCGATCGCGCCAGTGTGCCCGCGTGGCTCACCGTCCCGGTGACCGTCGCCGCGGCCCTCGGTGTGACGCAGTGGCTCGCGCGCGGCATGACGTCTCCGCTGCGCGAGATGACCGACGCCGCAGAGCGGATGGCCACGGGGGACTACTCCCGTCGGGTCACGGCGACCTCCGCCGACGAGGTAGGGCAGCTGGCGCACGCCTTCAACACGATGGCCTCCGACCTTTCGACGGCCGACCAGCAGCGGCGGCAGCTCGTGGCGACCGTGTCACACGAGCTGCGGACCCCGTTGGCGGCGCAGCAGGCGCTGCTGGAGAACCTCGTCGACGGCGTCGTCGGTCCGGACGACGACGTGCTGCGCACGGCGCTGGCCCAGGCGGAGCGTCTGGGCGGACTCGTCGGCGACCTGCTCGACCTGAGCGCGGTCGACGGCGGCCGGACGCCGCTGGCGCTTGCGGAGCTCCGCGTCGCAGACCTGCTCGACCAGGCCGTCGCGGAGGCAGGCGTCTCACGCCGTGGCATCGAGCACGTCACCCGCGTCGAGCCACCCGACCTCGCCGTCTCCGCCGACGCGGCCCGGCTCGCCCAGCTGCTCGCGAACCTGCTCGACAACGCCGACCGGCACAGCCCACCCCGTGGCACCGTGACCGTGTCTGCCGGCCTCGACGGGCCCGACCGCTGGTGGCTCGAGGTGGCCGACCAGGGCCCGGGCATCCCGCCCGAGCGGGCCGAGCGTGTCTTCGACCGGTTCGGGTCGGGGGACGACTCCGTCGGCGGCAGCGGCATCGGCCTGGCCATCGCGAGCTGGGTGTGCGACCTGCACGGCGGGTCGATCGCCGTAGTCCCTTGCGCCCCAGGCGAGTCGGGGGCACGGCTTCGCGCCGTGCTCCCTCAGGAACCATCGCCCGTCTCACCACTCACGTCGACCTCGACCCAGGAGACCACTGTGACCGCCAGCGTGCCCGTCGGACCGCCCGCGAGCCCGAAAGCCGACCCACCCGAAAGCACCCCGGCGAGCACCCCGGCAAGCACCCAGACAAGCGCGTCGTCGGGCGCCACCGCGCTTGCGGGGCATCCGGTTGCCGCCCCGCGGCCCTTCCTCGACTCGGTCTTCGGCGACCTGTGGCCCGAGGCCGGCCTGCCGCCGCAAGTAGCCCTGCTGATCGGCGCGCTCGGAGTCGGCGTCCTTGCCGGCGCGATCCTTCCCTTCCATCAGAACGGGGTGGCCCTGCTGCTCGTGCTGCTCGCTGGTGGCGCACTCGTATGGCGGACCTCGATCCACCGGCGCACCCGCTGGGCGACGGTCACGACCGTCGTGGGTGTGGGCCTCGCGAGCCTCGTCGTCCTTCGGGCGGCGGAGTGGCTCACCATGCTCGCCATCGCCGTGGGGATCGTGCTGACAGCCGTCGCGCTGACCGATGCAAAGGCCCTGGTGTCGATGCTCGGCAGCCTCGTCTCCTGGCCGCTCGCGGCCGTTCGGGGCCTCCCCCTGCTCGGCCGCACCGTCTCGGCGACGAGCAGCGTGTCGGTCCTGTGGCCCGTCGTGCGCACCGCGGCGATCTCCATCGTCGCGCTGGTCGTCTTCGGCGGTCTGTTCGCGTCCGGCGACGCGATCTTCGGCTCGTGGGCCAGCGCGCTCGTTCCCGACTTCGCGTGGGACAGCCTGATCATGCGGACCTTCGTCGCTTTCGTCATCGGTGGGTCCGTGCTGGCCGCGTGCTACCTCGCTCTCAACCCGCCACGCGTCGAGCGTCTGCGTCTGCCTGAGGCCAGGCCCGTGCCGCGCATCTGGGAGTGGGTGGTGCCGGTCGGGCTCGTCGTCGCGCTGTTCGCCGCCTTCGTCGTGGCCCAGGCGGCCGCGCTCTTCGGTGGGCACGACTACATCCAGCGCACGACGGGCCTCACGTATGCCGAGTACGTCCACCAGGGCTTCGGCCAGCTCACCGTCGCGACGATCCTGACCCTGCTGACCGTTGCCGTGACCGTGCGCAAGGCCCCGCGAGCCACGGCCCGCGAGCGCCTCGTCCTTCGGGTCGCGGTCGGGGACCTGTGCGCACTCACGCTCGTGGTCGTCGCCTCAGCGCTGCATCGAATGGACCTCTACCAGCAGGCGTACGGCTTCACGGTCCTGCGCGTGCTCGTCGACGGTGTCGAGCTGTGGCTCGGCCTGCTCGTCGTGCTCGTCATGGTCGCCGGCATCCGCCTCGACGGCTGGTGGCTCCCGCGTGCGGCGCTGCTGTCCGCCGCCGTCTTCGTCCTCGGCACAGGCCTCGCCAATCCCGAGGCATGGGTGGCGCAGCGCAACATCGACAGGTACACGGCCACTGGACAGCTCGACGCGGCATACCTGGCGACCCTCGGCCCGGACGCTGCGCCGACGATCGTCGGGGGACTGCCCCGACCCATCGCGGCGTGCATCGTGTCGGCGAGCGACCTGCCGCTGCCACCCGACCTCCTGTCGTGGAACCTCGGACGGGCCCGCGCCGCAGCCCTCGGTCCGGCGCCCCTGGCCGGCCACGACACGCTCGCCTGCCAGACCCTCCTGGCCACCGACATCTCCCACTGAGGCAGGATCGACGGGTGCGCCACGACATCTCCCGCCTGTTCGAGCTCGACCCCGACCTGACCCATCTCAACCACGGGGCGTTCGGCGCGGTGCCGCGGACGGTGCGTGAGGCCCAGGAGCGGGCCCGTGCGGCCGTCGAGCGGGCGCCCATGCGAGCCTTCCGCGACGAGCTTCCGGAGCAGCTGGCGGCGGCTCGCGAGGATGCGGCGAAGTTCCTTGCGCTGCAAGCGGACTCGGCCGCGCTGGTTCGTAACGTGAGTGAGGGCGTGGCCGTCGTGCTCGATGCGCTCTCCATCGGGCCGGGCGACGAGGTCGTCGTCAGCAACCATGGCTACCCGACTGCCTCGATGGCGGTCGGGGCGCGCGGCGCCCGCGTCGCCGTCGCCGAGTTCGGCATCGACGCGACCATCGAGCAGGTCGTCGCCGCCTTCAGAAGCGTCACGACCCCGGCGACGCGCCTGGTGATCGTCGACCAGATCACCTCGCCGACCGCGCTCGTGCTTCCCGTCGCGGAGGTCGCCGCGGCGACTGCGGCGACCTTCCCCGGGACACCCGTGCTCGTCGACGCCGCGCACGTCCCCGGCGCCCTGCCCGGTGTCGATGTCGAGTCCCTCGGGGTCGACTTCTGGGTCGGCAACCTGCACAAGTGGGCCTTCTCGCCACGGTCCGCCGCAGCACTGTGGGTGGCGCCACGTCACCGTGACACGGTGCGGCCACGCGTCACGTCGTGGAGCCACGGCGAACCCTTCCCAGCATCCTTCGACCTGCAGGGCACCGTCGACCACTCGGCGTGGCTGGCCGTCCCCGACGGCATCGACTTCTGGCACCGTCTGGGCGGCTGGGACCAGGTCGCCCGCAGCGCCGACCTGCTCCGCTGCGGCGCCGAGCACCTGCGCACCGCGCTCGGGACGGAGAGCCCGCGCGGCGGCATACCCACCGCGCCGTGCATGGAGCTCGTGGTCCTCCCCGACGGCATCGCCACGACGACCGATGCGGCCGACGCCCTGTGGCAGCACCTCTATGCCGCCGGGTTCGTCGTGCCGCCCGTGGCCTTCGGTGGTCGAGGGCACCTGCGGCTTGCCGCTGCCCCCTACAACGACGAGGACGACTACGCGCGGCTCGCCGATGCGCTCCCCGCCGTGCTCCAGGATGCGCTCAGCGACTGACCTCTGCCGGGCCGGGCCTCGAGCGCCGCACTCGATGCGGTCCCTGCGGGCCGGATGTGGAAAGATCGACCGACCGCTGGACCGCTGCCCACGAGGAGGCCCGCGCCATGACCGACGCCCAGACCACCCCATTTCACCGGGTTCTGCTCAAGCTCTCCGGTGAGGTGTTCGGCGGTGGCCGGATCGGTCTCGACCCCGCTGTCGTGGCCGGCATCGCCAAGCAGATCGCCGAGGCCGTCCGCCAGGGCGTCCAGGTGTCGGTCGTCATCGGCGGCGGCAACTTCTTCCGCGGCGCCGAGCTGCAGCAGCGGGGGATGGACCGCACGCGCGCCGACTACATGGGCATGCTCGGCACCGTCATGAACTGCCTTGCCCTGCAGGACTTCCTCGAGAAGGAAGGCATCGAGACGCGGGTGCAGTCGGCGATCGCGATGCAGCAGGTCGCCGAGCCCTACATCCCGCGCCGCGCGATCCGCCATCTCGAGAAGGGACGCGTCGTGATCTTCGGCGCCGGCGCCGGTATGCCGTTCTTCTCGACCGACACGGTCAGCGCCCAGCGGGCCCTGGAGATCAAGTGCGACGCCGTGCTCATCGCCAAGAACGGCGTCGACGGCGTCTACGACTCGGATCCGCGCACCAACCCCGACGCCACGAAGCTCGACACCGTGACCTTCGGCGACGCCTTGGCGGCGGGGCTCCGTGTGGTCGACGCCGCCGCGTTCAGCCTGTGCATGGAGAACAAGCTCCCGATGATCGTCTTCGGCATGGAAGGCGCGGGAAACATCACACGCGCACTGCTCGGTGAGAAGATCGGCACGCTGGTCACGAACGCCTGACCGCGCGCTGCACCACCTGCCACACCACTCGCAGCACCACCCGCACCAAGGGACGAGGAAGCCAGACAGCCATGATCGATGAGACGATGTTCGAGGCCGAGGAGAAGATGGACAAGGCCATCGACGTCCTCAAGGAGGACTTCGCGGGCATCCGCACCGGCCGCGCCAACCCGGGCCTGTTCAACAAGCTCCTGGTCGACTACTACGGCGCCCCGACCCCGCTCCAGACGCTCGCCTCGTTCCAGAACCCCGACCCGCGCACGATCCTCGTCATCCCCTTCGACAAGACCGCTCTGCACGGCATCGAGAAGGCGATCCGCGACTCGGATCTCGGGGTCAACCCGAGCAGCGACGGCAACACCATCCGCTGCATCATGCCGGAGCTGACCGAGGAGCGCCGCCGCGAGTACATCAAGCTCGCCCACCACAAGGCCGAGGAGGCGCGCGTCTCGGTGCGCAACATCCGCCGCAAGGCCAAGACCGACTTCGACCGTCTCGTGAAGGACGGCGAGGTCGGCGAGGATGACGGCACCCGTGCGGAGAAGGAGCTGGACAGCCTGACGAAGAAGCACACCGACCTCGTCGACTCCCTCGTCAAGGCCAAGGAGGCTGAGCTGCTCGAGGTGTGACCTCGCAGCTCCACCTGATGATGACGACTGACTCCCCGTCGGAGCGCCGCGACGCGGCGGCCGCAGGGGAACCCACCGTTGAGCAGCCCGAGGCGTCGGGCGAGGGCATCCTGCAACCCGTGCCGTACGACCCGACGCTCGACGACGTCGCAGACCTGCCGCCCGAGAAGGTCCTCGAGAAGAAACCGAGCCGCGCCGGCCGCAACCTGCCCGCCGCGATCGGCGTCGGGGTCGGCCTCGGCATCGTCATCATCGCCTCGCTGCTCATCAACAAGGAGTCGTTCCTCGTCGTGATCACCCTCGCGGTGGGGGTCGGCATCTGGGAGATGCGGGCCGCACTGCGCCACGCGGGCGTGCTGGCGCCGCTCGTGCCGGCGCTCGCGGGCGCCGTGGGGATGATGTGGGCGGCCTACGTGCACGGCCCGGAGGCGCTCACCGTCGCATGGGCGCTCACCTGCCTCGCCGTGGTGCTGTGGCGAGGCACCGGCCGCCTCGACGGCGCCGGACGGGACGTCCTTGCGGGCATCTTCGTCTCGACCTACCCGACCTTCCTGGTGGGCTTCGCCGCTCTGCTGCTCTCGGCCCAGGACGGGGTCGGGCGTATGTTCGTCTTCCTCATCACGACCGTCTGCAGCGACGTGGGTGGGTATGCCGCCGGCGTGCTCTTCGGAAAGCACCCGATGGCACCGACGATCAGCCCGAAGAAGTCGTGGGAGGGCTTCGGGGGCTCGGTGCTGCTGTGCATCGTCGGCGGGTCGACCACCGTGCACTTCTTCCTCGGTCATCCTTGGTGGATCGGGATCCTGCTCGGCGTCGGCGTGGCCATTGCTGCGACCATCGGTGACCTCATGGAGTCGCTCATCAAGCGCGACCTCGGCATCAAGGACATGTCCAACATCCTTCCGGGGCACGGCGGCATCATGGACCGCCTGGACTCGCTCGTGGTCGTCGTACCGATCGTGTGGGCCGTGCTGACCCTCCTCGCCGCCCAACCGACCTGAGCTGCCCCAGCCCGCCTCCAGGTCCAGCGAGCGCTCGGTCCCAGCCCTCCTCCAGACGAGTGAGCGCCCAACCTCACCCGTCTCATGCGTCACCTGCAGACCCCCGGTCACCTGGGGGGGTCAGGTCGCACACGGTGCTGCGATCACGACCACCCCGACGACATGACCGGCGACATGACCGACGACATGAAGGACGACATGAAGGACCTGGGCCTGGTGGGACGGGGCGCACACTCGACGGGGGCCGGGGCGGCGATGGGCGTCGTTTTGACTGGGCTGAGACAATGGGCCGGCCATGACTGAGACCTCCGTGCCGCTGCCCGAGCCGACGACGACGCGCCCCGAGCCGGGGGCGCTGACGTTCCGCGCACCGCGCCGCGGCAAGCCACCCCGTCACCTCGCCGACTTCTCGCCGGCCGAGCGCAAGGAAGCGGTGCAGTCGCTGGGCCACCAGGGGTTCCGGGCCAAGCAGCTGTCGACGCACTACTTCGAACGGCTCGTCGACGACCCCGAGCAGATGACCGACCTGCCCAAGGCGGTGCGTGCCGAGCTCGTCGCGGACCTTCTCCCGACGCTGCTCACGCCGATCGTGCGGCGCCAGGCCGACGACGGCCAGACGATGAAGTACGCCTGGCGACTGCACGACGGTGCGATCGTCGAGTCGGTGCTCATGCGCTACCCGAACCGGGTGACGATCTGCATCTCGAGCCAGGCCGGGTGCGGCATGAACTGCCCGTTCTGCGCGACCGGGCAGGCGGGTCTGACCCGCAACATGTCCACAGCCGAGATCGTCGAGCAGGTCGTCTGGGCGGCCCGCGCGCTGCGGCGCGGTGAGCTGGCAGGCGGTGGAGACGAGGACCGCGAGCACCCGCTGCGGGTCAGCAACGTCGTGTTCATGGGGATGGGCGAGGCGCTGGCGAACTACAAGGCCGCCATCGGCTCGATAAGGCGTCTCACCGACCCAGCCCCTGACGGTCTCGGCATGTCGGCGCGCGGCATCACGATGTCGACGGTCGGGCTGGTGCCCGGCATCGACAAGCTGGCGGCAGAAGGCATCCCGGTCACGCTGGCCCTGTCGCTGCACGCCCCGGACGACGAGCTGCGGGACGAGCTGGTCCCGATCAACACCCGCTGGAAGGTCGACGAGGCGCTCGACGCGGCGTACCGCTACTACCAGGCGACCGGTCGCCGCGTGTCGATCGAGTACGCCCTCATCCGCGACATCAACGACCACGGCTGGCGTGCCGACCTGCTCGGCGAGAAGCTCAACGCGCGTGGGCGCGGCTGGGTCCACGTCAACCCGATCCCGCTCAACCCGACACCGGGGTCCAAGTGGACGGCCAGCCGGCACGGCGTCGAGCAGAACTTCGTCGAGCGCCTCCGCGCTCACGGCGTCCCGACGACGATCCGCGACACGCGGGGCCAGGACATCGACGGGGCCTGCGGCCAGCTGGCCGCTTCCACGGCCTGAGGCAGCCCGGGGCGCTGCCAACCCGCGTATGCCGTGAACCCGCCGATGCCGAGAACCCGCGTATGCCGTGAACCCGCGTATGCCGTGAACCCGGGTATGCCGTCAGGCCGGCTCTGCGCGGTACGTGCGGCGGTAGGCGAGCGGGGACAGGCCGACCGCAGCGCCGAGGTGCTGGCGCAGCGACGCCGTCGTGCCGAACCCGGCGGCGTACGCGACCCGGTCGACCGGCAGGTCGGTCGTCTCGAGCAGGTGCCGGGCCCGGTCGACGCGCGCGCGCACCAGCCACGTGCCTGCCGTCTCGCCGGTCTCCTCACGGAACCGGCGGGTGAAGGTTCGCACGCTCATGCCCGCGTGCCGGGCCAGGTCGGCAAGCCCGACGGGCTCGGCGAGGTGCTCGAGCGCCCAGGCGCGAGTCGGACCGGTTCCGGCGTCGGACTCGCCGGGCACCGGACGTTCGATGAACTGGGCCTGGCCACCCGCCCGCCAGGGCGCCACCACGGCACCCCGTGCGACGCGGTTCGCGGCCTCGGTGCCCAGGTCGCAGCGCAGCACGTGCAGCAGCAGGTCGATCCCCGCGGCGTTGCCGGCTGACGTCAGCACGTCGCCGTGGTCGACGTAGAGAACGTCGGGCGTGAGCCGGACCTGCGGGTGCCAGCGCCGGAACTGCTCCTCGTACACCCAGTGGGTCGTTGCCTCTCGACCGTCGAGCATCCCGAGGCCCGCGAGGACGAACGCCCCGGTGCAGATCGAGAGCCACCGTGCGCCCGGCCGGGCCGTGCCCGCGAGCTCGACGAGCCCGGGCGGCAGCTCGCCCTCGGAGACGATGGGGCTGTTCGTGATGCCGGGCACGACGATGGTGTCCGCCTCGGCGAGCACGCTCTTCGGGTGGGTCGGCAGGGCGGCATACCCGGCGGAGGTCGTCACCGGGCCGTCGTCGAGGGTGCACATGGCCACGTCGTAGGGCGCGGGCGCACCCGTGAGCGGGCCGGGCCAGCCGGGATCGAGCGCGCCGGCGCTGAAGAAGCGGTGCGGCAGGCCGAGCTCGAAGGCGACGACGCCGTCGAGGGCGAGGACGGCCACTCGGTGTGGGCTGACTGGCGCAGTCATGGCCAGATTCTTGCACATCATGTCCTTCCGGCCACTCGTTCCCGCCATCGCCATGCCGCAAGGTTGGCTGGTGACCCTCACCGATCGCCACGCGCCCGCACCCTCCCAGACCCGCCGTCGCCTCCACCCGGCGTGGTGGGTGGCGGGCGTCACCTTCCTGACGATCATCGGGGCCGCGGGCTTCCGGTCGACACCCGGCGTGCTCATGACCCCGCTGCACGAGGAGTTCGGCTGGCCGATGGGCGTCATCGGCGCCGCCGTGTCGGTCAACCTCGTCCTTTTCGGTCTCGCAGCCCCGTTCTCGGCCGCGCTCATGGAACGCCTCGGCGTCCAGCGGGTCGTCGCGGTGGCCCTCGTCCTCGTCAGCATCGGCTCGATCCTGCCGATCTGGATGAGCGCAGCCTGGCAGCTCGTGCTCTGCTGGGGCATCGTCGTCGGGCTCGGCACCGGAGCGATGGCGATGAGCCTTGTCGCCGTGGTGACCGGCCGCTGGTTCGTCGCGCGTCGGGGGCTGGTCACCGGGGTGCTCACCGCGGCCGGCGCCACCGGACAGCTCGTCTTCCTGCCCTTGCTCGCGTGGCTGGCCGAGCACCACGGCTGGCGCTCAGCGGCCGTCGCGACCGCCGGAGCGGCGCTCGCGGTCGTCCCGCTCGTGCTGTGGAAGCTGCACGACCACCCGAGCGACCTGGGCACGACCGCCTACGGCGCGCCGGCCGGCACGCCCGTGGCCCGGCCCCCGCGGCCGACCACCGACCCCACCCGGCTGGCGCTGTCGACCCTGCGGGACGCGTCGCGGACCGGAGTCTTCTGGCTTCTCGTCGGCAGCTTCGCCGTGTGTGGCATGTCGACGAACGGCCTCGTCGGCACGCACTTCATCCCGGCCGCGCACGACCACGGCATGCCGACCACGACGGCCGCCGGCCTGCTCGCTCTCGTCGGCGTCTTCGACATCGTCGGCACGATCTTCTCCGGTTGGCTCACCGACCGGGTCGACGCCCGCCTGCTCCTTGCGCTGTACTACACGTTCCGCGGCGCGTCGCTGTTCCTGCTGCCCTCGCTGTTCAGCGACCACATGCACCCGAACATGCTCGCCTTCGTGCTGTTCTACGGGCTCGACTGGGTGGCCACAGTGCCGCCGACGATCGCGCTGTGCCGCTCGGCGTTCGGCGACCGGGCGCCGATCGTGTTCGGCTGGGTCTTCGCCTCGCACCAGCTCGGCGCCGCGATCGCCGCCGCCGGTGCCGGCCTCGTGCGCGACCAGCTCGGGACGTACGACCTCGCCTGGTATGTCGCCGGGGCGCTCTGCCTCGTCGCGGCGGTCCTCTGCGTGTCCATCACGGCCCGCCGCATGTCGGATGCGTCACGCGATCCGGAGAAGACTGGTGCGCCGGAGCCCGCGACGGCAGAGTGAGGTCATGAACGATGGCCCCCTCACGGCATACCGGAAGTCCTACGACGAGAGCCTGCGCGACCCGGATGCCTTCTGGGCCAAGGCAGCCGAGGCGATCGACTGGGTGACGCCGCCGAGGCGCATCCTCGACGACTCGAACCCGCCCTTCTTCCGGTGGTATCCAGACGCAGAGCTCAACGTCTGCTTCAACGCCGTGGACCGCCACGTCGAGGACGGCCGCGGCGACCAGCCGGCCATCCGCTACGACTCGCCGGTCACGGGCCGCAAGGCCACGCTGACGTATGCCGACCTGCTGGCCCGCGTGCGTGCCGTGGCGGGCGGGCTCGCCGGACTCGGGGTCGGAAAGGGCGACCGCGTCGTCATCTACATGCCGATGGTTCCCGAGGCCGTCATCGCGATGCTCGCATGCGCGCGGATCGGCGCCATCCACTCCGTGGTCTTCGGCGGTTTCGCGCCGCAGGAGCTCGCTGCCCGGATCGACGACGCCGCCCCCAAGGTCGTGCTGTCGGCGTCGTGCGGCGTCGAGCCATCCCGCATCGTGCCGTACAAGCCCTTCCTCGACGAGGCGATCCGCCGGTCGTCCCACCAGCCTGAGCGTTGCGTCATCCTCCAGCGGGAGCAGCAGCCGGCCGAGCTCGGTGAGCGCGACCTCGACTGGGTCGAGTGGGAGGCCGGTGACGCCGCGCGAGCCGGTGCCGACTGCGTCACCGTCGCAGCCACCGACCCGCTCTACATCCTCTACACCTCCGGCACGACCGGGAAGCCGAAGGGCATCTACCGCGACAGCGGCGGGTATGCCGTGGCGCTGCGCTGGTCGATGGCCAACATCTACGACGTGGCCCCGGGGGAGACGATGTTCACCGCCAGCGATGTCGGCTGGGTCGTCGGCCACTCGTACATCGTCTACGGCCCCCTGCTCACCGGCGCGACCACCGTCCTCTACGAGGGCAAGCCGGTCGGCACGCCCGACGCCGGCGCGTTCTGGAGGGTCATCGCGGAGTATGCCGCCGTGACCCTGTTCACCGCGCCAACCGCCTTCCGCGCCATCAAGAAGGAGGACTCGAAGGCCGCGAAGGTCGCCGAGCACGACCTGTCGCGCTTCCGAGCCCTCTACCTCGCGGGGGAGCGCCTCGACCCCGACACCTATGAGTGGGCCTCGGCGGCGCTCGGCGTTCCCGTGGTCGACAACTGGTGGCAGACCGAGACCGGATGGCCGATCGCCGCCAACCCCAAGGGAATCGGGCTCCTGCCGATCAAACCCGGATCGCCGACGGTGGCCGTCGCCGGCTACGACGTCAAGGTCCTCGACGGCGGCGGGGAGCCCGTCGCACCTGGCGTCGAGGGAGCCATCTGCATCCGGCTCCCGATGCCGCCCGGCACGCTGCCGACCCTCTGGGGCGACGACGACCGGTACGTCTCGTCGTACCTCGCGGCATACCCCGGCTACTACCTCACGGGCGACGGCGGCTACCTCGACGAGGACGGCTACCTCTACGTCATGGGCCGCACCGACGACGTCCTCAACGTGGCCGGGCACCGGCTGTCGACCGGGTCTCTCGAGGCGGCGCTCGCCGGCCACGAGTCCGTCGCCGAGTGCGCGGTCATCGGGGTGCGGGACGAGCTGAAGGGACAGGTGCCCAGGGCGCTCGTCGTCCTGAAGTCCGGCGTCGACGCCGCAGCCGACGGTGACCGGATCAAGCGCGAGCTCGTTGCCCTGGTGCGGTCCGAGGTCGGGGCCGTCGCCGCGCTTCAGCAGGTCGACATCGTCGCGGGGCTGCCGAAGACCCGATCGGGCAAGATCCTTCGCAAGACGATGCGCGAGATGGCCGACGGCGCAACGCCTTCCGTGCCGGCGACCATCGAGGACGCGTCGGTGCTGGACGCCCTCGCTCCGGTGCTGCGAGGCCCCGAGACAGTCGGCTGACGGCGAGGGCGGGCTATCCGGTCGCAGCGCTCGGCTCGTAGACGCAGGTCGGGTCGGCCGCGAGCAGGTCACCCGTGACGGCATAGGCGTGGGAGCGGCTTCCGCCGCACACGTCCCGGAACTCACAGCGCCCGCAGGCGCCGTGGAAGCCGGCGGGGTCGCGCAGTGCCGTGAGGATCGGGCTCGTCCGGTAGACCTCGCGGAAGCCGAGGTCCTTGACGTTGCCACACTGGTGGGGCAGGAACCCGCTGGGGTAGACCTCGCCGAGGTGGTCGATGAAGGCGAAGCCACGTCCGGAGTTCACGTCGATGGGCGGGCGCGCCCGCCGCGTCTCCTGGACCCGCTCTGCGCGAAGGTCGCTGACGGCCAAGGTCAGTGACCGGTACAGGTCCCCGAGGGACGGTGCGGGTCCGGCGCTCCTGCGGGCTCGCTGGATCGCCACGCGCCGGAAGTGCGGTGCCTCCGTCGTCTTGACCGCAACGAGGTCGGACACGTCATGAAGCCAGTGGAGGACGTCCTCTACCTGCTGTGGGTGCAGGGTCTTCAGCTGCTCGCCGCGCCCTGTCGGTACGAGGAAGAAGACGCTCCAGAGCGCCGCCTTCTGCTCGATGACCAGCCGGAGCAGGTCGGGCAGCTCGCCGACGTTGGATCGCGTGACGGTCGAGTTGACCTGGAGGCGGAAGCCCGCCGCCCGCACCTCCTCGGCGGCTCGCAGGGTGTTCTCGAAGACCCCGGTGACTCCGCGGAAGGCGTCGTGGGTGGCGCCGGTCGCCCCGTCCAGCGACAGCGAGACGGTGCCGGCACCGGCCTCCCGCAGCTCGTCCAGCACGTCCCGGGTCAGCCGCGGTGTCACGGACGGCGAGAGGGCCATGTGCAGTCCGGCCCGGGTGCCGTGCCGGACGAGCTCGGGCAGGTCGGGCCGCTCGAAGGGGTCGCCCCCGGTCAGCACGACGATCGGGCGGGGCGCGCCGAACGCTGCGATGTCGTCCAGCAGCGCACGCCCTTCGTGGGTCGTCAGCTCGCCCGGGTGGCGTCGGTGCTGCGCGTCGGCCCGGCAGTGCAGGCACACGAGCGCGCAGGCGCGCGTCACCTCCCAGATCACGATCATCGGCCGGTCGCCGGCCGCGTGCCGGAGCCGGCGGACGGCAGCTCTGTCGTGAGCGGTTGTGTGTGGGTCGGTGGCGTCGCCTCCCGCCGGGCCGCGGGCAGCGGCGGTCATGCGGCGAGCGCGCGGGCGGCTGCCTCGCCGGAAGAGATGCAGGAGACGAGCCCGAGGCCGTCATATGCGGAACCGGCGAGCGCAACGCCAGGCAGCCGCTCGGCGACCTCGTGTCGAATCGCGCGCAGTCGGGCGTGGTGTCCTACCCGCAGCTGGGGGAGTCCGGCCGACCAGCGCTCGACGTGGACCAGGCGTGGTGCCGCTTCCAGTCCGGACACCTGGGCCAGGTCTCGAAGCAGGCCGGCCACGAGCGCCTCGTCGTCGAGTCCGTCGAGAGGACCATCCGGGCCGTCAAGGCCGTTGGGTGGGTCGTAGGTGGCGCGGCCCGCGGAGAGCCGCAGGAGTGTGAGGTCGTCGTCCGCGAACTGCGGCCACTTGCGCGACAGGTGGGTGACGGCCTTGAGGGAACCGCCCGCGGTCGAGGGCAGGAGCAGACCGGTGCCGCCCAGGGCGCGCAGTCCCTGCGTCTGCGCTCGGTCGAAACCGACGACGACTGTGGCCACCCGGGCCACCACGGCCTCGGCGAGCAGTCGTGCGGCCGCGGCGGCATGGGGGAGCAGCAGCGGTGCGGCGGCGTGGGCCGGGATCGCGAGGACCACACCGTCGACGTCGAGCGTCGAGGTCCGGCCGGCCGACTCGGTGGTCACCGTGTAGCCGCGGGCGCGCCGCGCGATACTCACGACACGCGTGTCGAGCCGGACCTCGACGGACTGCCCGTCGAGCAGGGCGCGGGTGAGTGTCTCCAGACCGCCGGGCCACGAGCCGAACATCGGTAGCGTCGGCGCCTTCTGCAAGGGGTTTCCGCCGGATCGCGCCCGCGGTGCACGGCGCCGAGCGACGACGGAGCGACGCTGGGTCGCCGCCTCCACAAGCCCCGGAGCACAGGCACGCAGGCTGAGCCGGTGGACGTCGCCCGCGTGCAGGCTCCCGAGGAGCGGGTCGACGAAGCGCTCGGTGACCTCACTGCCGAACCGTCCGGTGACGAACTCGCCGACCGAGACGTCCTCGTCGGCGCCGAGGGCTGGGCGGAGACGGGCTGCGACGGGTTCGAGCCCGGCGCGCCCGATTCCACGCACGGACATGACGCCGCTGGTCACCACGGGGCGCAGCCGGGTCGGACCCGTGGGGGTCATCCCGGGTGGCAGGGGTCTGAGCCGGTCCCGGGTCCACAGCCAGCTCTGGCCGGGCCGGCTGCCGACCACGGTGGACGTGAGGCCGAGCTCGTCCACGAGCGCCTGGACCGTCGGGGATCCCAGATGAAGGGCCTCGGCTCCGACGTCCACAAGGCGCCCACCGACCTGGGCCGTGTGCACCTGCCCGCCCAGCCGGTTGTCGGCCTCCACGAGGGTGACCTCGGAGCCGCTCTGACGCAGGCGCCGGGCCGCGACGAGGCCGCTCATCCCGCCTCCGACGACCACGACGTGACGGTGGCCCGGGTTGTCGGCCATGCGAGTCCTTTCATCGACGCGAAATGTCTACTACGCATCGTAGGACTAGTGGGCCGATGCTCCGAACCGGGAGGCGGGAAGGGCGGGTCAGGGCGTCCGGATCAGGGCCGCCACGTCCCCGACCCGGTCGACGAGGTGGACCGAGTCCGTGATCTCGGCCTTCGCCGCCAGCGCACTCACGACCGGCCAGACCGGCACCTCGATGGTCCAGTGCCTCACTCCGACGAGCACGAGGGGTGGTGCCGGTTCGCCCGCGCGGGAGTAGTAGAGGGGGGTCATTGCCTGGAAGATCTCCTGCACCGTGCCGGCAGCGCCATCAAGGACGACGATGCCCGCGTTGCACCGGGCGATGAGGCCGTCCTCGCGCAGGGCGTTCGAGAAGTACTTCGCCACCGCGTCGCAGAAGACGTTCGGCGGCTCGTGGCCGTAGAACCAGGTCGGGATGCCGAGGGAGCGCGCCGAAGGCCCGAGGGTCTCGGTGGGCACATCGTCACGATCGCCGACCAGCTCCCGGCGGACCTCGAGTGCCAGGCCCGCCCACGCTGTCACGTCCGAGAAGCTGCGGACCGTGGCCAGCCGCGCGAGGGCACGCTCGAGCGAGGCCACGTCAGGACACAGAGCACCGAGGTTCGCCGCCTCCATGGCGCCAGGCCCGCCGCCGGTGGTGACGAGGTACCCAGCCTCGGCCAGCGTGTGTCCGAGACGGGCCGCGGCGGCATACGTCTCACTTCCTCGCTCGACCGCGTGGCCGCCCATGACACCGACCACCATGCGGTCTGCGACGAACTCGTCCAGCTCGTCGGTGACCGTGTCGTCATGGATCGCGCGAACCAGGGTGCAGTAGGCGTCGGTGCGCAGGTGGGCGTCCACGAACCACCGGTAGGCGAGGGCATCCGGCGTGTTGTCGTAGCCCTCGTCGAGGCCGGCGTAGAGCTCCTCGGGCAGGTACAGGCCGCGCCACGGGTCGACCGGGGCGTCCGCGACGCCGGGGAAGACGATGGCCCCTCGTGCGAGCAGGACGTCCGCCACCTCCCGTGGCACCACGCCTCCGAGCACGACGAGCCCGGTGAGGTCGTGTCGCCTCGCGAACCGGTCCGCGTACCCGCTGAGGTCGAGGCCCTGAAGCCGCAGGCCGTTGAGCGCCTCGTGGTGGTCGTCGAGATAGTCGTCCAGCGCCGCGAGACTCTCGATCTCCATGGCGCCATCCTGCCCGGTGCCGCACGCTCGTCAGGCGAACCCGGCCGACGCCGCGTCGAGCGGCGTTGAAAGGATCTGGGGCATGGTGGGGGTGCTCGAGGGGTTCGCGACGATCGCGGTCGTTGTCGCGGTCGGCTGGGTCCTGGCCGACCGGCGCATCCTCGACGACTCCGCTCAGGTGACCCTGTCGCGGCTCGCGTTCTTCGTCGCGTCGCCGGCGCTGCTGCTCACCGTCATGCAGCGCACGCCGCTCGATGCCGTGCTCTCGGCCAACCTCGCCACGGGTCTCATCAGCTTCACGCTCGTCGTGTGCATCTATCTTGCGATCGCGCGGCTGCGCTGGGCGGCGGGGACGCTCGGGTCACGGATCGTCGGGAGCCTGTCAGCGGCATACGTCAACGCGGGCAACCTCGGCATCCCCATCGCCCTCTACGTCCTCGGCGACGTCGCGTGGGTCGCGCCGATCCTGCTCATGCAGCTGCTCATCATCACGCCCGTCGCCATGGCCCTGTTCGACAGCGATGCGCGGGCCGAGCGGCCCAGTCTGTGGCGCAGCGTGCGAAGGATGTTCAGCAACCCGATCACGCTCGGCGCGATCTGCGGACTGCTCATCGCCGTGTTCGACCTTCACCTGCCGACGGTCGTCGCCGCGCCGATCGAGCTCCTCGGCGACATGGCCGTGCCGTCGATGCTCGTCGCCTTCGGCATCTCCCTGCGACGCGGTCCGCGGCCGGCCAGCGGCCACACCGCCGAGCACGTGTGGTCGATCGTCGCCCTCAAGGTCCTGCTCATGCCGGCCGTCGCGCTCGGCGTGGGCCTCGCACTGGGGCTGCGCGGGCAGTCGCTGTTCGCGGCGGTCGTCGTCGCGGCACTGCCCACCGCGCAGAACATCTTCACGTATGCCGTCCGCTACCGTCGCGAGGTCAACCTCGCTCGCGACGCGATCTTTGTCAGCACCTTCGCGTCCGTCCCGGTCATCCTCGGCATCGCCGCGCTCTTCCACCTTGTCGCCGGCGTCTGACTTCCCGCCCCCTCCCACCGCAACACACCGAGCAGTCGGCAACCTCGGTGGCTATTTCCGCCGAAGTTGACGACTGCTCGGTGTGTTGCCGGATCTGGAGGTCATCGACAGAGGGCGTCAGAAGTCTCCGCCGAAGCCGCCTCCGAAGTCACCCCCGAAGTCTCCGCCACCGCCCCAGTCGCCGCCCGCGTCACCGGTGTCGCCCGAGTCGGCCGAGTCGGCCGAGTCGGCTGAGTCGGTCGAGTCGGTGGATGCGTCACCGGCATCGGCAGTGTCGGCCGAGGTGTCGCCCGCTTCGGCGGCCTCGGGAGAGCTCTCGTACCCGCCGAGCATCGCGTCCGCCAGAGCCGAGCCGACCACGACACCTGCGATGGTGCCGAGCATCGAGCCGGCGATCATCCCGCCCATCCCCATGCCGCCGCCCATGCCACCACCCATGCCGGGCCCGGCGCCACGACCGGCGAACGCCCCCTGCAGGTAGCCGGGCTGGCGCATCTCGGCCCGGGTCGCGCTGCGGGCGAGGTCGGCCGGCTGGTCGCTTCGCGGCCGCTCTGACTCGGGCAGGTCCTCGGTCAGGCGCTGCAGCACCATCTGGCGCTGCTCGGGCGACAGCTGCGCAAAGGCTTCGGCGTGCACCTTCTCGAGGTCTTCCGGCGGCGCGGTGCGCAGCAGGTAGCGGTAGCGGGCGATGGCGCGCTCGTCCTCGCTCGAGGCGCCCCCGCGAGGTGGCGGGACGGCATACGGCTGGCCGGTCGGGGCCGGGGCGCCCCATTGCTGGGGGTGGGGCTGTGTCTCGCGCCCGAGCAGGCGATCGAGGAATCCCATGACAACTCCTGAAGGTTCGGCGACGTTGTGTGTCGTACAACGAGGCCCGTACCCATCAGGGTTCCGCTCATCAGGCGCGCGGTGCAGCGGTGTCGGCCACTGCGTAGGCGGCCCAGCCGGCTCCGGTGGCCAGAGCGCACAGGACCCACGCGGCCGCCGAGCTCGCCGGGTGCATGGGCAGAGCCCACCACTCCGCCCCCCCGTCAGCACCGACTGTCCCGTAGGTGAGGGCAAGGCCCGCGTAGGCCAGGGCCGGAAGCCACGCCAGGCCCGCCTGCAGCCACCGTGCCGCGAGCGTCGTCAGCCCGACCATGATGAGGAGGTTGCGCACCACCACGATGCAGAGGTTCGGGTCTCGCGTGCTCACCACGAGAGCAGTGGACGATGCCAGGGTCAGCGTGACGACAGCCCACCAGCTCAGTCGGGACAGTCGAAGGCGGGCGTTGTTGCGTTCGATGCTGGCCGACGGGCGCCGGATCGCGAGGTGGACCATGGCACCCGGCAGTGCCATGAACACGGCCGCCGTTACGGCCCGCAACTCCTCGCGGAAGGGCACTGGAACGACGCCGACGGGGGTCACCGCCGCCGCCAGCATCCCGAGCAGGCTGAGAGGTCCGAGCCACCGCCCTGATCGTGACCTCATGAACAGCCAGGGCCCACTCAGCGGCGAGGTCCCGGTCACGATGCGCATCGGTCGGCGAGAGCTTCGAACCGGGAGCGCGCGCCGGCCGGGTCCGGGACACTGGCCGGGTCGATGCCCGCCGCCCCGGCGGCCCAGCCCCGCAGCCGGGGCACGGCGCCGGCCACGATCAGGGACACATCATGGTCGAGCATCGCACCCGCTGGACAGCTCAATGCGGCCCTGACGACGGACAGTGCCACGTTCAGCTCGTCGGTGAAGGGCGGCTCAAGATAGACCGGGATCTCCGCGGAGCCGGGTGCGGCGGACCCGGGGGCGAAGGCCGTCAGCCGCTCGACCGGCAAGCGCCCCAAGGCCTTCGACAGCGAGATGACCACGGGTCGTGCGACGGACTGTATGCGGGGCACCAGCTCCCGGTAGTCGGCGGGCGCGCAGACCTCGGGCGCCGATCCGGCGCAGGCAAACTCGGTGACCGGCCGGGGGCGCGTCGCATCCGGTCCGAGTCGGCCCAGGGAGCCGGCGGCCAGGACCACCAATGCGACTCCGGTCACGACGAGCGCGCGTCCGATCCAGGTGCGATGCAGAACGGCGACAGTCGTCGTGATGCCGACCGCGATCCAGGCAAGCGCCTGGGCGACGAGGATGTCTGCCCGGTACTCGGAGCCGGCGCCTGGTCCGGTCGATCCACCGACGAGGAACAGATGCGGGCTGGCCAGGGACATGGCAGGGACGAAGTAGCCGAGGGCGGCGACGATGGGTGCCGTCAACAGGCTCGGGATGAGCCAGCCGACGGCGCCGCCGAGGAACGCGAAGGCGAGCAGCAGCAGGAATGCGGCAAACACCAGGCGCCATTCGAGGGCGCCGATCTCCCGGTGTCGTGCCGCGACGATGACCCAGGTCGCCGCCTGCCCGATCGCTTGCGCGACGCATGCCCAGAGCCCGACCGCGAGCGAGCGAGCCGCTTGGGCCCTGACCAGTCCGCGTGACCCCATCGCGACGACGAGGCGCCCGCCGTGCTTACGGGCGTGGGCGGCCTCGGCCGTGGCCACTCCGGCCGCGAGCGGGCCGAGTAGCACGAGGATGCCGTTCGTGTACGACGTGGCCCACTGCCACTCGATGGCCCAGAGGCGGTCCCGGCTCATCAGCGTGACGATCTCGAGGCACAGGAACAGTGGCAGCGCAGGCAACCCCCAGCTGCGCCGCAGTGCGATGAGGAGGGGCATCAGCCGTCCACGAGCTCGAGGTATGCGGCCTCCACCGCGCTGCCTCGCGTAGTGAACTGCTGCTCGACCTCGCGCATCGACGAGTCGTGGACCACGCGCCCGCCGTCGAGGATGGTGAGCCAGTCGGCGACTGACTCGACGTCCTCGACGAGATGGGTGGCGACGACGACCGACTTTGTGGTCGCGATCCCCTCGAGCAGCGTTCGCAGCTGGATCCTCTGACGGGGGTCGAGCCCTGTCGTGGGTTCGTCGAGGACGAGCACAGAAGGGTCGGACACCAGAGCCTGCGCGATCATGGCTCGCCGGTGCTGCCCGCCGGACAGGCGGCCTAGGCGCTCGTCCGCGTGCCTGGTCAGTGCGACGGAAGCGAGCGCAGTGCCGACGCGGTCGCCCCAGGTCTTGCGCGGGAGACCCTTCAGCCACGACGAGTAGATGAGGAACTCCCGCACCGTGAACTGACCGGGCCAGTCCGCCTGCTGCGGGACGAACCCGACGCTTCGCGCGGCGATTTTCAGGTCACCCCTCTGGGGCCGACGGTCACCGATGACCAGGGAGAGCAGGGTCGACTTGCCCGCGCCGTTCGGACCGAGCAGTGCGGTGAATCCTCGTGGCCAGGTGAAGGAGACATCACGCAGCGCGGCCCGGCCGCCACGATAGGTGAAGCCGACCCCCCGAGCCATTACGAAGCCGGTGGGCTCGTCGCGCATTAGAACCCGGTCCTACCACGAGTGGCACAAGGGTCGACTCGCCAGGCCACGTCCGCGCAGATGTTCAGGTACGCGGCGTACGTGCCGGAGTACCCGCTGAGCTGGCCCCGGAGCCCATATCCCGAAATCTTGGAGCTGGTGTCCGGGCCGTTGGCCTGGTTCACGAACATCCAGGCGTATCGGCACGGCGAGCCGAGAGCGCAGGTGTAGCGGTACTGGTAGAAGGACGCGTTGGCATAGATCCAATGCGCGTTTGTCGGCTGTTTGTCGGCCCAGGTCGCCGACACCAACGGGCGCCCGTCCCACATCGTGTATCCGTAACCCGACCCTTGGGCGACGCCGTCGTAGATGACGTCGATCCCAGAGATTGTCAGAGCGTGAGCCGTGCCGGTCGCCGTCACGCCCAGGACCACGGTCGCTGCTGCGACGCGCTTGACTCGAGTGGACAGCCGCCTTGTCAACGCCCGCATGGATGCCCCTGTTCTGGTCAGATCGGGGCTGGTTCCCCGACGACGGGAGTCAACCAAGGGATCAATGAGGCGAACAGGGCTTAGCGCATATACGCACCGAATACCATTGAACGCACCTTTTCGGGTGTCCGAGGCCTGAGACGAACAGCGGCGGCGGCTCGGGCGTGGCGGGTCGTCAGAGGTGGTTCTCGGCCTCAGTGAGCACCGAGCGCAGTCGGGACTCGATGTCGTCGAACTGCTCCTGGCCCATGGTCAGTGGGGGAGCGAGCTGGACGACGGGGTCGCCGCGGTCGTCGGCCCGGCAGTAGAGGCCGGCGTCGAAGAGGGCCTTGGACAGGAAGCCGCGCAGCAGCCGCTCGGACTCCGCGTCGTTGAACGTCTCGCGCGTCTGCTTGTCCTTGACCAGCTCGATGCCGTAGAAGTATCCGGCCCCCCGGACGTCACCGACGAGCGGCAGGTCGAGCAGCCGCTCGAGCGTCGCGCGGAAGGCCGGAGCGTTCTTCTTCACGTGGTCGTTGAGGCCTTCGCGCTCGAAGATGTCGAGGTTGGCCAGCGCGACGGCGGCCGAGACCGGGTGCCCGCCGAAGGTGTAGCCGTGCGGGAAGTAGCTCGTGCCGCTCTTGAACGGCTCGAACAGCCGGTCGCTGGCGATCATCGCGCCGATCGGGGAGTAGCCGCTCGTCATGCCCTTGGCGCAGGTGATCATGTCAGGCAGGTAGCCGAAGTCGTCGCACGCGAACATCGAGCCGATGCGGCCGAACGCGCAGATCACCTCGTCCGACACGAGCAGGACGTCGTACTCGTCGCAGATCTCGCGAACCCGCTCGAAGTAGCCGGCAGGCGGCGGGAAGCAACCCCCGGAGTTCTGCACGGGCTCGAGGAAGACGGCCGCCACGGTGTCCGGGCCCTCGAACTCGATCGCCTCGGCGATCCGGTCCGCGGCCCACTGGCCGAAGGCCTTCTCGTCGTCCCGCAGGTGCTCGGGCGCGCGGTAGTGGTTGGTGTTCGGCACCCGGAACGTGCCCGGAACGAGCGGCTCGAACATCTCCTTGGCCGCCGGGATGCCGGTGATCGACAGGGCGCCCTGCGGGGTCCCGTGATAGGCGACCGCCCGCGAGATGACCTTGTGCTTGGTCGGCTTGCCGGTCAGCTTGAAGTACTGCTTGGCCAGCTTCCAGGCCGTCTCCACGGCCTCGCCGCCGCCGGTGGTGAAGAAGACCCGGTTCAGGTCGCCGGGAGCGTGGCTCGCGAGGCGCTCGGCCAGCTCGATGGCCTTGGGGTGGGCATACGACCAGAGCGGGAAGAAGGCGAGCTCGCGCGCCTGCCTGGCCGCGGCCTCGGCGAGCTCCTCGCGCCCATGCCCGACCTGCACGACGAACAGGCCCGCGAGCCCGTCGATGTACTCGTTGCCCCGGTCGTCCCAGATCGTCCAGCCCTGGCCCTTGGTGATGATCGGCACGGAGTGGCCGAGGCCCCCGGCGTCCTTCTGCTCGAAGACCGAGTGACGGGTGAAGTGCATCCACAGGTGGTCACGCGCGGCGTCGGACAGCAGGGTGCCTGCCGGGGTGCGCTGGTCGGAGCTGGGCTCCCACACCTCATTCGGGTTGATGCTCATCGAGTACCCCAGTTGTAGAGCTGCTTGTTGAGTTTCAGGTAGACGAAGGTCTCGGTGGCCGACACCCCCGGGAGGGTGCGGATCCGCGTCGAGAGCAGCTCGAGGAGGTGGTCGTCGTCCTCGCAGACCACCTCGGCCAGCACGTCGAAGCTGCCGGCGGTCGTCACCACGTAGGAGACCTCGTCCATGTCTGTCAGCGCGTCGGCCACGGATGTCATGTCGCCGGAGACGCGCAGGCCGATCATCGCCTGGCGCTGGAATCCCACCTGGAGCGGGTCGGTCACGGCCACGATCTGCATGACGTCAGCGTCGAGCAGGCGCTGGACGCGCTGGCGCACGGCCGCCTCGGACAGGCCCACCTCGAGCGCGATCGAGGCGTACGACTTGCGGCCATCGTGCTGCAGCAGCTCGATGATCGTCTTGCTCACCTCGTCGAGGTTGACCGGGGGCCTCTTGGCGGCGCCGCCTCCGGTGCTGGCCACACCACGGATCGTCGTCATGGCCCGATAGTGACCTGTGGAACGCGACGTTGGCAAGTGCCTCGACAACTGATTCCGAAGTTTTATCTGGCCAACTCTTCACCATTGCGCAGGTCACTGTTTAGAGTGCGGCCATGACTTCGCAGCCGCGTCAGCTTCGCAACTTCGTCGGTGGTCAGTATGTCGACCCGGAGAGCGATGCGAGGACCGAGATCGTCAACCCCGCGACGGCGCAGGTCGTCGCCTCCGCTCCCGTCAGCACCCAGGCCGATGTCGACCGCGCGTATGCCGCTGCGTCCGCGGCCTTCGAGACGTGGGGTGACACGACCCCGAGCGAGCGGCAGGCCGCCCTGCTGAAGTTCGCCGACGCCGTCGAGGCCCGCGCCGACGACTTCGTCCGGCTCGAGGCCGAGAACACCGGCAAGCCGCACGCCCTCACGGCGAGCGAGGAGATGCCGCCGATGCTCGACCAGCTCCGGTTCTTCGCCGGGGCCGCGCGGGTGCTCGAGGGCAAGTCGGCGGGCGAGTACATGAAGGGGCACACGAGCTTCATCCGTCGCGAGCCGATCGGTGTCGTCGGCCAGGTCACGCCGTGGAACTACCCGATGATGATGGCGATGTGGAAGATCGCCCCGGCCCTCGCCGCCGGCAACACGATCGTCCTCAAGCCGTCGGACACCACCCCCGAGACGACGCTGCTGCTCGCCGAGCTGGCGTCCGAGTTCCTGCCGGAGGGCACCTTCAACGTCGTCACCGGCGACCGTGACACCGGCCGGATGGTCATCGAGCACGCGACCCCGTCGCTCGTTGCGATCACCGGCTCGGTCCGGGCGGGCATGCAGGTCGCCGAGAGCGCCTCGCATGACCTCAAGCGCGTCCACCTCGAGCTCGGCGGCAAGGCGCCGGTCGTCGTCTTCGACGACGCCGACCTCGAGGCGGCCGTCGAGGGCATCGCGGTCGCGGGCTACTTCAACGCCGGCCAGGACTGCACGGCCGCCACGCGCGTGCTCGCGGGCCCGCGCATCCATGACGACTTCGTCGACGCCCTGGCCCAGTACGCCAAGGGGTCGGCCAAGGTCGGTATGCCGGACGACCCGGACGCGCTGTTCGGCCCGGTCAACAACCCCAACCAGGTCGCGCACGTGTCCGGCATGATCGACCGCCTCCCCGACCACGCGCGGGTCGTCACGGGCGGCCAACGCGCCGACGGCCTCGGCGAGGGGTACTTCTTCGAGCCCACCGTGCTTGCCGGCCTGCGCCAGGCAGACGAGCAGATCCAGGCCGAGATCTTCGGCCCGGTCATCACGGTGCAGCAGTTCACCGACGAGGCCGAGGCGCTCGCCTGGGCCAACGGTGTGCAGTACGGCCTCGCGTCGAGCGTCTGGACCAAGGACTTCGGCCGGGCCATGCGAATGAGCCGCAAGCTCGACTTCGGGTGTGTGTGGATCAACACCCACATCCCGATCGTTGCCGAGATGCCGCACGGTGGCTTCAAGCACAGCGGCTACGGCAAGGACCTGTCGATGTACGGGCTCGAGGACTACACGCGCGTCAAGCACGTGATGGCGAACATCGAGTCCTGATCATCCGCTAGAACCACTCCCGCACCACCCGGTCAGCTCAGCCCTCCGCGACCTGACCGACCAGCCCCCCACGGAGAAACCATGAACGAGCTCAACAACCCCCAGTTCCGTGCAGCTCTTGCGCGCGGACTCGTCTCCCGGCGCACCGCGATGATGGGTGCTGCCGGCGCCTCGGCGATCGCGTTCCTCGCGGCCTGTGGATCGGCCGGACGCAACCCGTCGAGCGGCGGCGGCACCAGTTCGGTGCCCAAGACCGCGGCAGCGGCTCAGGACCTGTCGGACAGCGAGAAGATCGTCAACTGGTCGAACTGGACCCAGTACATCGACGTCGACGACAAGACCAAGACGCGGCCGACCATCGAGGCCTTCACCAAGGCAACCGGGATCAAGGTCAACTACACCGAGGACTACCTCGACAACGACGAGTTCTATGCCAAGGTGCGTCCGCTGCTCGAGGACGGGCAGGACACCGGGCGCGACGTCTGGTGCAGCACGGACTGGATGGTCGCGCGCTTGATCCGGCAGGGCTACGTCCAGAAGCTCGACCTGGCCAACATCCCCAACGCCGGCAACGTCGCCGACGCCCTCAAGAACGTCGAGTTCGACCCGGGCCGGCAGTACTCGTTGCCGTGGCAGAGCGGGTTCGCAGGCATCGGCTACAACCTCAAGGCGACCGGCGGCAAGAAGATCGAGACGATCACCCAGCTGCTCACGGACCCGGCCCTCAGGGGCAAGGTCACCCTGCTGACCGAGATGCGCGACACGGTCGGCCTCGTGATGATGGAGCAGGGCAAGGACATCAGCAAGTTCACCGAGGCCGACTTCATGGCGGCTCTGGACGTGATCCAGAAGGCCAAGGACGCCGGCCAGATCAAGGGCTTCACCGGCAACGAGTACACCGACGGCCTGGCCAAGGGCGACATCGCCGCATGCGTCGCGTGGACGGGTGACGTCGTCCAGCTCCAGTTCGCCGACCCGAACATCCAGTACGCCCTGCCGGCGAAGGGCTTCACGCTCTGGTCCGACAACTTCGTCATCCCGGCGCTTGCCAAGCACAAGAAGAACGCCGAGAGGCTCATCAACTACTACTACGACCCCAAGGTCATGGCCCAGGTCGTCGCGTACGTGAACTACATCGCGCCGGTCAAGGGGACGGACGCGGAGCTGGCCAAGATCGACCCCGACCTCGGCAAGAACCCGCTCATCGTGCCGACCCCCGATGTGCTGTCACGGGCCCAGGTCTTCCGGGGCCTCACACCGGCAGAGGAGACCAAGTTCTCCAAGGCCTACGCCGACATCACCGCGGGCTGACCATGGCCTCCGACAAGGGCGACCTGAACCTCGTCGCACTGAGCAAGTCGTTCGGTGACTTCGCTGCCGTCCAGCCGCTGGACCTCACCATCGAGTCCGGCTCGTTCTTCGCCCTGCTCGGGCCCTCCGGGTGCGGCAAGACGACGACCCTGCGGATGATCGCCGGGCTCGAGGCTCCGACCGGCGGCCGGATCTGGATCGGCGACCAGGACATCACGGACACCAAGGCGTACCAGCGCAACGTCAACACGGTGTTCCAGTCCTACGCGTTGTTCCCGCACATGACCGTCATCGAGAACGTCATGTTCGGGCTGAAGCGCAAGGGCGACAAGGACGCCAAGCGCAAGGCCCAGGAGGCTCTCGAGCTGGTCCAGCTCGACCAGGTCGGCAACAAGCGGCCGACCCAGCTGTCGGGTGGCATGCAGCAGCGGGTCGCGCTCGCGCGGGCGCTGGTCAACCGTCCCGACGTGCTCCTGCTCGACGAGCCGCTCGGCGCGCTCGACCTCAAGCTGCGCAGGCAGATGCAGATCGAGCTCAAGCGGATCCAGCAGGAGGTCGGGCTGACGTTCATCCACGTCACGCACGACCAGGAGGAGGCCATGACGATGGCCGACCGCATCGCCGTGATGAACGCCGGCCGGCTGGAGCAGCTGGGCGACCCTGCCACGCTCTACGAACAGCCGCGATCGACCTTCGTCGCGAACTTCCTCGGCCAGTCCAACCTGCTGCGAGCCTCGCTCCTCGGGAGCACGGCCTCCGACGGCGTGGTCCGGGTCCGAAGCCACGACACTGAGCTCGAGGTGTCCCGCGAGCACCTGCCGACGGGATCGAGCGACGTCTGGCTCGGCGTGCGCCCGGAGAAGCTGCGCCTCGGCGACGCCGGCGGTCCCAACCGCCTGCGCGGCGTCGTGCGCGATGTCTCCTTCACGGGGGTGGCGACGCAGTACTCCGTCCAGATGCCGTGGGGCCAGGAGCTGACCGTCGTCCAGCAGAACGACGGCACGGCGCGGGCCAACCTCGGGGAGAACGTCACGGTGTCCTGGGCCGCCCAGCACGGGTTCGCCCTGGACGCGTCGCAGGACGCCGAGGCCGGCGCCGAGCTCGAGGACGAACGTGTCTGAGTCGGCGGTCCTGCCGAGCGCCACCTCGAGCGCTCCGCAGGACTCGACGCAGCTCGAGGAGCCGCGCAAGCGGCGCAACTGGGTGCCGTACGCTCTGCTGCTGCCGGGCGTGCTGTGGCTCATCGTCTTCTTCGTCCTGCCGATGATCACCCTCGGGTCGCAGTCCCTCCAGGAGGGCAACGTCGACGACGGGTACGTCTTCACCGGCAACGTGAGCATCTACGCGCACGCGTTCTCGGAGTACTGGCCGCAGATGCTGCGCTCGCTGGTGTATGCCGGGACCGCCACGCTGCTCGCACTGCTCCTCGGCTACCCGCTGGCCTACTTCATCGCACAGAAGGCGGGTCGCTGGAAGAACGTCGTGCTCGTCCTGGTCATCGCACCGTTCTTCACCAGCTTCCTGATCCGGACGCTGGCGTGGCGCACGATCCTGTCGGACGACGGGTTCATCACCGAGTTGGCTCGCAAGCTCAAGTTCACGGACTTGCTGCAGGCCGTCGGCTTGACGAACAACGACTCGCTGCTCTTCTCGCAGTTCGCCGTGATCATGGGCCTGACCTACAACTTCCTGCCGTTCATGATCCTGCCGCTCTACACGTCGCTGGAGCGGCTGGACCCGCGCCTGCTCGAGGCCGCCAACGACCTGTATGCGACGCCGGTCCAGACGTTCCGCAAGGTCACCTGGCCGCTGTCGCTGCCCGGCGTCGTGGCGGGCACGCTGCTGACCTTCATCCCTGCGGCCGGCGACTTCATCAATGCACGGCTGCTGGGCAACACGCAGACCACGATGCTCGGGACGGTCATCGACGCGCAGTTCCTGCGCGTCCTCGACTACCCGCTCGCCGCGGCGCTGTCGTTCATCATGCTGATCACGATCGTGACGATGGTGAGTCTGTATGTCCGCCGCGCTGGAACCGAGGAGCTGCTCTGATGGCCTGGATCCGACGGCATCTCATCGCCTTCGCAGGGCTCGCGGTGCTCATCTACATGCTCGTGCCGAACATCGTCGTGGCGGTGTTCTCGTTCAACGAACCCAAGGGCAAGTACAACTACACGTTCAACGAGTTCTCGACAGCGGCGTGGACGAACCCCTGTGGCACACAAGGCATCTGCGAGTCGCTCGGCCTCAGCCTGCAGATCGGCATCACGGCCTCGATCGTCGCGACGATCCTGGGCACGATGATCGCGTTCGCTCTGGGGCGCTACCGGTTCCGTGGGCGCTCGGCCACGAACCTGCTGATCTTCATGCCGATGGCCACCCCCGAGGTCGTCATGGGCTCGAGCCTGCTGACGCTCTTCCTCGCGATGGGCGTGCCGTCCGGCCAGGGCGCCATCCTCATCGCGCACATCATGTTCTGCGTGTCGTTCGTCGTCGTGGCGGTCAAGGCCCGTGTCGCGACGCTGGACCCGAAGCTCGAGGAGGCCGCGGCCGACCTTGGAGCGAACCCGACCCAGACGTTCCTGCGGGTCACGCTGCCGCTCGCGGCTCCGGGCATCGCGGCGGGTGCGCTGCTCGCCTTCTCGCTCAGCTTCGACGACTACATCATCACGAACTTCAACGCGAGCCCGAGCTCGATCACCTTCCCGATGTTCGTGTGGGGCGCCACCGCCCGTGGCGTGCCGGTCCAGGTCTACGTCATCGGCACCATCATGTTCCTGCTCGCACTGCTGTTCGTCATCACCGGCCAGGTCATCGGCAAGCGGCGCAACCGTCAGGTGGTCTGAAAGCTTATGCGTGTTCTCATGATCGGCTCGGGCGGCGTCGGCGACGCCGCCGCCCGGATCGCCGCCGAGCGGGACTTCTTCGACGCGTGGGTCGTCGCGGACTACGACCTGGCGCGTGCCGAGCGCACGGTCGCCGCGGTCACCCACCGGCATACCAGCTCAGGCGACCGCTTCGTCGCCGCGCAGGTCGACGCCTCCTCCGCCGAGGCCGTCACGGCGCTCGCGCGCGAACACGGCGCCACGCACGTCTTCAACGCCGTGGACCCGAAGTTCAACATGCCGATCTTCAACGCTGCCAAGGCAGCCGGGGCCGACTACGTCGACATGGCGATGAGCCTGTCTCAGCGTCACGCGGAGCAGCCGTTCGAGAAGGTCGGCGTCATGCTCGGCGACGAGCAGTTCGCGCAGGCGGACGAGTGGGTGGCAGACGGTCGCCTCGCGCTGGTCGGCATGGGCGTCGAGCCCGGCCTGTCGGACGTGTTCGCCAGGTATGCCGCCGACCACCTCTTCGACGAGATCGACGAGCTGGGCACGCGGGACGGCGCCAACCTCGTGGTCCGGGACGACGACGGCAACGAGGTCTTCGCGCCGAGCTTCTCCATGTGGACGACGATCGAGGAGTGCCTCAACCCACCGGTCGTGTGGGAGAAAGAGCGGGGCTGGTTCACCACAGCGCCGTTCAGCGAGCCCGAGGTGTTCGATTTCCCCGCGGGCATCGGCCCGGTCGAGTGCGTCAACGTCGAGCACGAGGAGGTCCTCCTCATGCCACGCTGGGTCGACGCCAGGCGGGTGACCTTCAAGTACGGCCTCGGAGACGAGTTCATCACCATCCTCAAGGTCCTCAACACCCTCGGGCTCGACCGGACCGAACCGGTCTCCGTCAAGGGCGTCACCGTCTCGCCGCGCGACGTCGTGGCGGCCGTGCTGCCCGACCCCGCCACGATCGGCCCGCGCATGTCCGGCAAGACCTGCGCCGGCCTCTTCGTGACCGGCACCGGCACCGATGGCAAGCCGCGGCGCACGTACCTCTACCACGTCGTCGACAACGCCTGGTCGATGGAGGCCTACGGCGCCCAGTGCGTCGTCTGGCAGACCGCGGTGAATCCGGTCGTCGCTCTCGAGCTGCTCGCCCGCGGCACCTGGAAAGGCCGCGGCGTGCTCGGGCCCGAGGCCTTCGACGCCGTGCCGTTCCTCGACCTGCTCGCCGCACCCAAGCCCGAGGGCTATGGGTCGAGCTGGGGCATCGAGGACCGTTGAGACTTCGCGACCCGAGGCGGGACGCGCCGGGGGGCCGCCGCAACCGCCTCGGGTCGCGGACCACATCCGCCACAGCCCGGGTCACCACTGAGAGTTAGGGTCGAAGACATGGCAGCCGTGACAGAGAAGTCAGTGATCGATTCGGTGCCCAAGGGCCTGCTCATCGGTGGGTCGTGGCGCGACGGCAGCGCGGGCGAGACGATCGCCGTCGACGACCCCGCGACCGGCGAGATCCTCACGCACGTCGCGGCGGCCACCGTCGAGGACGGCCGGGCCGCGCTCGACGCCGCAGTTGCGGCGCAGGCGGACTGGGCCAGGACGCCACCGCGCGACCGCGGGGAGCTGCTGCGAGCGGCATACGAGAAGATCACGGAGCGGGCCGACGAGCTCGCCATGCTGATGACACTCGAGATGGGCAAGACCCTCGCCGAGAGCAAGGGCGAGGTGGCCTACGGCGCCGAGTTCTTCCGGTGGTTCTCCGAGGAGGCCGTCCGGGTCCACGGCCGCTGGTCCACCGCCCCGAACGGCGCCACCCGCCTGCTCACGATGAAGCAGCCCGTCGGTCCGACGCTGATGATCACGCCCTGGAACTTCCCGCTCGCGATGGGCACCCGCAAGATCGGCCCCGCCATCGCGGCCGGCTGCACGATGGTCGTCAAGCCTGCGAGCCAGACCCCGCTGACGATGCTCGCGCTCGCCGAGCTGCTGCGCGAGTGTGGGCTGCCCGACGGCGTGCTCAACGTGGTGATGACCAGCCACGACCAGACGGGTGCGGTCATGGAGCCGCTCATCCGCGACCCGCGCCTCCGCAAGCTGACCTTCACGGGCTCGACGCCGGTCGGCCGCAAGCTCATGGAGCAGGCCTCCGAAGGCATCCTGCGCGTGTCGATGGAGCTCGGCGGCAACGCGCCGTTCCTCGTCTTCGAGGACGCCGACCTCGACAGGGCGGTGGACGGCGCCATGCTTGCGAAGATGCGCAACATGGGGGAGGCGTGCACCGCCGCCAACCGCTTCTATGTCCACGAGTCCGTGGCCGACGAGTTCTCCGAACGGCTGGCCAAGCGCATGGGTGCGCTCTCGCTCGGCCGCGGCACCGAGCAGGGTGTCGACGTCGGCCCGCTGGTCGACGAGAAGGCTCGCGACAAGGTCAGCGCCCTCGTCGAGGACGCGGTCGCCAAGGGCGCCCGGGTGCTCGTCGGCGGCTCAGCGCCGAGCGGTGCGGGCTGGTTCTACGAGCCGACCGTCCTCGCCGACGTGCCCCAGGACGCGGACCTGGCGCGTGAGGAGATCTTCGGCCCGGTCGCCCCCGTGACGACGTTCAGCTCCGACGCCGAGGCGATCCGGCTGGCCAACGACACCGAATACGGCCTGGTCGCATACCTTTTCACCCGCGACGTGTCCCGCGCGATCACGACGTCCGAGGCGCTGGAGTACGGCATGGTCGGCGTCAACCAGGGCATCGTGTCCAACCCGGCGGCGCCGTTCGGCGGGGTGAAGGCCTCTGGCGTCGGGCGCGAGGGCGGCTTCGAAGGGATCGACGAGTACCTCGAGACGAAGTACGTCGGCCTCGCGCTCTGAGCGTTTTTCGGCAATCCCCCAGCGGAAAGCCGCATCTGGTGCTGGACTTGATGCGCTTCCACTGCACGAGGGGGGTCAGTGATGGCCACTGTGATGGTTGTCGACGACGAGGAACGCATTCGGGGACTGCTCGCCAGGTCGCTCTCCACCGAGGGCCACACCGTCCTCGCTGCGGCGACGGCGGGCTCCGCGATCGACCGGCTGGGCGTGGATCACATCGACCTGATCCTGCTCGACCTCGTGATGCCCGGGCCGAACGGTCTCGCCGTGCTGCATGCGCTCAACGAACGGCAGGACCACACTCCTGTCATCGTGCTGTCGGGGGTCACCGACGTGGGCTCCAGGGTCCAGGCACTCGACCAGGGCGCCGTCGACGTCGTCGCGAAACCCTTCAGCATGACCGAGCTGCTCGCGCGAGTTCGCCGCAACATCGGCCAGGCCCGCCCGACAGGGGATGAGCACATCCTCTCCGCGGCAGGCATCCGGCTCGATCTCGGGCGGCGGCGGGCGTCGTTGCGCGACCGGGCCGTCCTGCTCACCGAGCGCGAGATCGCGCTGCTCGCCCATCTCATGCGCCGGGTAGGTGAGGTCTGTCCTCGCGAGGAGCTGCTCCACGACGTGTGGCAGCTGGACTTCGAGCCCGGCACCAACATCGTCGAGGCCTGCGTCGCGCGGCTACGCAGCAAGCTCGGCCCCGGGATCTGCATCGAGACCGTGCGCGGCATCGGCTACTGCCTCTCAGAGGACTGAGCGCCATGCGCCACCGAATGCTCGTCATCTCGCTCGCTGTCGCGGCGGTCTGCTCCCTCGCCATGTGGCTGCTTCCCGGTAGCGAGACCGTGCCGTACCACATCGCATGGGCGACGTTCGCGCTGTGCTTCGGGCTCGAGACCTGGAGCCGGCGGGCGACCTGGCTCACGCTCGGGCTCTACACGCTCGTCAGCGGATCCATCCTCGTCGCGCGGGCCAGCTCGGGAGTCCTCGACTGGCAGGAGACGGCCGAGATTCCGCTCATGCTCCTGCTCGTCATGCTCATGGTCTGGCATGTCCGGCGCCGCCAGAGCGCGCTGGCTGCCGCGACCGTGCTCGCCCGGCGGGAACGCGCAGACGCTCGCGCCCGGGAGCTGCTCACGGCGCGCACCGCCCACGAGATGCGCTCTCCCTTGACCATCGCTCGCGGCTATCTCGAGGCAACGACCGCGCGCCCGCTCGACCCGGCCATCGCATCGGACCTGGCCGTCATCGACGAGGAGCTCACCCGGCTGACCAGGGTCTGCGAGCGGCTCGTGCGGAGCATGCGGGTCACAGCAGACCTCGAGAACAGCGAGGTGAACGTCAGGGCGGTCCTCCAGCAGAGCAAGGAGCGCTGGGCCATGGTGGCCGAACGGGACTGGCGGGTGGACTCATACGGCGGAATGATCTGGGGCTCGGCCGAGCGGCTCAGGGCGGCGCTCGACACGCTCATCGAGAATGCCGTGCGCTACACGTCGGAGGGCGACGTGATCGAGCTCTACTCCCGCCGCGTCGGGCCCGACCTGATCGCAGTCGGCGTCGCCGACTCGGGCCCCGGCTTCGCGGCCGACGTGTGGGCCAGCGTCACGGACCGAGGTGACGATGCACCGGACGCGGGCTCTCCACCTGGGGAGCCTGTCCGTGACGAGCTGTCCCAGACCGGACTCGGCCTCTCACTCGTGCGCGCGATCGCGACGCGCCGCGGGGGACGGGTCGAGTTCGGCACGTCGCCCACGGGTGGTGCTGATGTGCGATTGGTCGTGCCGATCGAGCCAGGTCCAGGCCCCTACGAGCACCTCACTGACGACCGGGCCGACTCGCCCGCGTACACCGTGCCCGAGCGGATGCACTGGTGGAGCCATGTGAGCGCTCACGCCGTCCCCGAGCCACAGACCACCGGTTCACGCCAGACGTGACGGCTCGGCGTCGGCGCCGTCGATGGTCACGTCGATGGTCGGACCCGCCGTCCGGCTCGGGGTCGGCCGCCTCCCCGCCCGGCGCAGCAGCACCATTCCGCACGTGCCTCCGACGAGGACGAGGACGGCCAAGCCGTCGGCCCACGATGCCAGCGAGATCCCCGACGGGGGCGTCGGCCGAGCCACGGTGACCGCCCATGGGAACGTCGCCGTCAGCCGGTGGCCCTCTCGCGTCACCACCGGAGAGAGCTGGAGTCCGGGTGACCCGTCGAGGTCGACGACGGCATACCACGACCCCGGCTCGGTCGGGCTCATCGGTACGTGCTCGGTCGACCCGGCCCGCCGTACGTCGAGCGACACGCTCTCGATGGGGGCCGGGGCCGGGCGGCGCGTGCTCGCCACGCGTACGGTCACACCGTTGGACCCGATCCAGCCCGGCGTGCTCGAGACCGACAGCACCAGGTCGTCGAGCGTTCGGGAGGCGAACTGCTCCTGGGCGGGCGCGGGGGGCGGGGCGACGCTGCGGGCCGGCACCTGGTCGAGGAGCACCGCGGCGACGACCAGCACGGCACCTCCGAGGCACACCTCGGCGAGCAGTCCCGCCCGCCGCGGTCCGGGGGAGCCGGCCCGGTCGGTGCCCCAGCCGAAACCGTGCAGGCGGTTGGCGTTCGCTGCGGCAATCGCAAGGAGGGGCACGGCCACGAGGAGCTTGACGACGAGGGCGCGGCCGTAGCCGGTGCCAGCGAGGCCGTCCGAGACAGGGACCTCGAGGCCGGCAGACACGAGCCCCGAGGCAGCCAGCAGGGTGGTGCTGCCGACGAACAGTGTCGCAATCCGCCAGCGACCTTGGCTGATCGCGGCGGCCGCACCTCCGCCGGGCAGCAGGAGCACGAGCAGGGCGACCACGCCACCCACCCAGGTGAGCGCCGTGAGTGCGTGGACCACAGCAACCACCTGAGCCTCGGGGACACCCGAGGGCAGTGCCGCCGCGTGACCGCTGGTGGCCTCGGTCGCAACCGCGACGGCCACCAGGCTGGTCACCAGCCAGGAGTGAGAAGGCCGCTCGGCACTGCGACGACCTCGACGGGTTGCGACGATGACGATCACGGCGCCGAGGGTGAGCGCCCGGCACAGCCAGAGCCGGCCCCACGTCGTGTCCGCAGTGAGCGTCCGCATCGCGTCTGGCACGCCTTCCGGTCCGGCGACCGCACGGGCGCGCAGCAGGAGGTCCGCGCACGAAGCGCCGAGGGCGACCCCGGCGCCCAGCAGGATCAGCGCGCTCAGTCTCGCTGTCGCCCGACGAGGTATGCCGTCAGGCCCGGTCGCCTGGCCGACCGCCCTTCCGCGACCACGAAGGACCGGCCCCATCACGGCGGCGCCGAGCGCCATCGCCAGCCCCGCAAGCAGGAGCCACCTCGGCACGACGGACTCAGCGATGCTGCCACCGCCCGTCGACGCCTGCGTGGCCACCGTCCCGGACGGCGTCCCGACGGTGAACACGACGACCCCGTCTGTCACGTGCCCGTCGTCGGCCGACATGACCCGCCACAGCAGGCTGAACGTCCCGCGGCCGGTCGGGGGAACGCTGACCCGCAGGTCGTCAGCGTTCGACGCCTCCTGCACCGCAACCCCGGACACCTCACGGCCGGACGCGTCGACCAGTCGCGCGGTCGACAGCCGCGTGGTGATCTCCTCGTCGAACTCGAGCGTGACCACCGGGGGCGAGGATGCCAGCACCGCCCCACTGGGCGGGTCCGAGCGGAGCAGCACCGAGTGGGCCGATGCGGAGCCGGCACCGAACCAGAAGAGGAGCACGGCTGCGAGGGCCACGGCAGATGAACGCCATCGAGCTACACTCCGGTCCCGCACGAATTCACCTGGTGACAAAGCGAATCGCCCCCTCACGGCCCGGCGTCCGGGCTTGCCGGCACTCGACGGTAGTCGGCCCGGTGAACCGCTCGCAGGCGTATGACGGCGCCGTCAGGCGCCCGTCATGTTCCCGTCACGGAGCGAGTCGGACCGACCATGACGAGTCCATGACAAGTCCATGACCCCGAGGTCATCCGGGCAAGCCGGGCCGATCTGCCGCAGAACCATGGTCGCTGGACCCCGCCTGCTCTGCGGGCCGGGCGACCCAACCCAGGACCGATCGACCGAGTGTGAAAAGGGTGGTGTCGGGATGCGCACCAGAAAGCTCGCTTCCTTGGCCGCGGTCGGCGCGCTCGCGCTGGCCGGCTCTGCCGTCACCGTGGTCGCGCCACCCAGCGCAGGTCTCGCTCCGGTGGCCGCTGCCGCCGGCGCGTGTCCCGCCGGCACGTGCCACCTGACGATCGATGCGCGCGACCTGCCGTCTGGCGACCCGCTCACTCACTTCAACTACATCGTCAACGTCGACAACACCAAGCTGCCCAGCGATCCCGACGCGCTCAGCACCGAGAGCAACAGCCCTGTCGTCCGCGAGGGCAACGAGGGACGCAAGACGGTTGACCTGCCACCCGGGCGCTACCTCGTGTCGGTCCGAGCGCTCGACCACAAGATGTGGGGCGCCTATGTGAACCTCCCGACCGACGCGGACGCGGCCGGCAACCTGACCAAGCGGGTCGACCTCACTGTTC
The DNA here is from genome assembly GCF_054783095.1 of Intrasporangium mesophilum. Classification (NCBI taxonomy): domain Bacteria; kingdom Bacillati; phylum Actinomycetota; class Actinomycetes; order Micrococcales; family Intrasporangiaceae; genus Intrasporangium; species Intrasporangium mesophilum. The sequence goes on from NZ_BAAGRF010000010.1 coordinate 243,329, forward strand.
AGAGCGCCGCAAACCCCCTGCCACTCGGCAAGATCCGTGTCTTCGTGTTCGAGGACAACGCGTGGGCCAACGGCGCGCCGGACACCGAGGAAGGGGGCCTGCAGGGATTCCAGGTCGGTCTGGAGGAGCAGACCCACAGCGCCGTGACGGTCGACTACAACAACAACCCGCTGTGCGGTGGCCAGTGCCTGACGAACGCCGACGGGTTCAGCCAGATCGACGACCTCGGGCCGGCCACGTACAACATCGACGTGCACCCGCCGGAAGGCGCCTGCAACAGCAACCCCGACAGCCGGTGGTACCAGACCACGACCATCGACGGTGGCCTGCAGCTGCTTGCCCCGGTCGAGGAGGGCAGCGACGGCACGGGTGCGCCCGGCGAACAGCTCTGGGAGCCGCCGACGGTCCGGACGGCATACTGGTTCGGGTTCGTCTGTGCCCCACAGGACTTCGTCACGACGGGCGCCGGCGAGATCGTCGGGACGGCGCGCAACTGGCAGGGCTGGCCTCCGTTCGACGTGCTCACTCTGGGGGACGCGGTCGACAGCCCGTTCGTGGCGCTCAGCGACTCGACGACCGACCGGACCGTGTACATCGGGCGAGGCGACGGAGCGGGCAACTTCGACATCCAGAACGTGCCCAACGGGAGCTACAACCTGTCGATCTGGGACGAGCAGCTGAGCTACATCATGCGCATCAAGCCGGTCACCGTCGTCAACGGGGGCACCGTCGACGTCAGCGACGAGGACCCGATTCGCCCGGAAGAGAGGGGAATCGGCGTCTCGCGGTGGTTCGGCTGGCTGGACGGTGTCGTCTACAAGGACCTCAACGGCAACGGCGTCCGAGACCCCGGCGAGCCGGGGATCTCCAACACCGACATGGACCAGCGCTGGCGCGACGGGTCGATCAAGGAGTCCACGGTCACCGGGCCGGGTGGCTACTACGAGTACCCCACCGCCGAGGGCGGCGCTCTCGGGCGATGGATCATCAACGAGCAGGGGTTCTCGCGGTTCGGTGTGTCGGGAGCGTCGCTCCACGACGAGTACGACCCGAGCGTCGTCACTCACATCCCGGACGACCTGGGTGGCTCGCTGCTGACGAACCAGCTGCTGACCGAGGGGCATCGCTCGACGGTCGACTGGGGCAAGACTGACTACCCGCCGGGCACCCCTGGGCAGATCGTCGGGATCACCTACTTCTCGACGACCCGCAACGAGTTCGACGCGCGGTTCCAGGCACACGAGGACTACGAGCCGGCGATCCCGGACGTCACGGTCCTGCTCGAAGGACTCGGACCCGACGGCCTGCCGAACACGGACGACGACACCGTCCTCAACGAGTACGTGACGGACCACTGGTCGCAGCCGGCGGGGACGCCGCCCAGCAACCCGGCGGTGTACGGACCCGGCTGTGCAGTGCGCGACGCGAACGGCGACGACATCAGCGCCGACCTCAACGCCAGCATCGGCCCCAACTGCCTCGAGGTGCCGATCACCGGCGCCCAGACGAAGGACGGCGCCTTCGACGGCGGCTACGCCTTCGCCGACTACTGCCCCGACGGGTACAACCTGACGACGCACGCCTGCGACGGTGGCGTCGACCCGGTGCCGCTCAAGGCAGGCACCTACATCACCCACGTCATCATGCCCAAGGACTCGACCGACACCGCGCGCCCCTGCAACCCGGCGAGTCCCGAGCCCCAGCGAGTCTCGGACCCGCACGGCGCGATCCCCGGTGGCGGGGCGGGCTGCCTCTACCGTCCCGTGCGCGAGGAGGACGTCAACGTCGACCTGGGCAACCAGTTCACGACGGCGCTGCCGCCGCCGGAGTGCGCAGGAGACGACCACGTCATCGACCAGGCGTCCCTCGTGGACCGCAGCGTCTACTACGGCGTCGCCGGCGCACACGCACCGCTCTGCGACAAGCGTCTCGTCGTCCTCCAGAACGGCCAGAACGCGAACGCGGACTTCAACCTCATGACGAACTTCCGCACGGACCCCAACGGCGCAGACGACAGCGACACCCGAGTCGGTGACGTCGCCGTTCCCGGGCACCTCGTCGGCCAGGTCTTCAACGACATCTACTTCGAGCGCAACCCGCAGTCGCCGTGGTACGGCGAGCCGCGGCCCATCGGCGGGATCCCCGTCGGCATCTACGCGCGCGTCGACACCGCCGGACCGGGTGGCAACGTGAACCAGCCCTACACGCCGGACAACTGGCGGCTGCTCACCACCGTGACCACGAGCCCGGACGGGTCCTTCGAGGCCCTCGTGCCCTCCACCGAGACCTTCAACTGCCCGATCCCGCAAGGGCCGTGCCCTGGCATGTACCTCGTGAAGGTCGACGACCCGGGCTCCACGAGCGCGCCCAACGCGAGCTACAACCCCAACCTGCTCGTGGCCACGACGCCGACCGAAGCCTGGCCGGGCCTGACCACGCAGCTGGACCTGCCGCTCGACCCGATCTCCGGCACGGGCTGCGAGGACCCGGCGGCTCCCGCCCGGCCCGAGCTGCTCGAGGTGACGCGGCCCTATGTCCTCTCGACCGACACCGGGACCACGCGGCGGATCACCATCACCGGTGACTTCATCGGCACGGCCGGACCCGCGAGCGCCGCGGGTGGCCGCGTCATCCTCACCGACGACCGCACGGGGGACTCGGTCACGCTCACGCGGGCGACCGGCGGGGGTGTCGTCAGCTGGACCCCCGGCAACGCCACGACACCGGACCAGATCCAGATCCAGGTTCCGGCCCTGTCGTCGACCTTCCGGCCAGGACCCAAGCAGCTGACTCTCGTCACGTCCACGGCCAACGGCGCGGTGCGCAGCGTCAACGGCATCACGATCCACGTGCTCGGCAGCAACACCGTCGGCACGAGCACCGTGACGTACACCCCGCCTCTGGTCCAGGTTCCCCCGCCGCCGCCAGGGGCCGGCTCGAGCCCCACTGCACTCCAGCACGCCATCGACACCGCTGTCCCCGGCAGCCTCCTCGTGCTCGACCGCGGGGTCTACAACGAGAACGTCCTCGTGTGGAAGCCGCTGAAGATCCAGGGCCGTGGCCCCGGTGGCATCGTCGGCGCGCACGAGCTGCTCGGTCGCGACCCTGAGGACCCGCGGAGCCTCGTCAAGGGCACGGTGATCGACGGCCGCTACTTCCAGCAGAACGTCCCCACGTTCGACTCGACGATCGCCACCTACGGCGGCTTCGCCGGGGTCGACGCAGCCCACCCGGTGCTCCGAGGCGCAGCCCTGACCCTCGTGGCCAAGACGACGGCCGCCTACGACCTCTCGCCGAACAAGGCGGGCGTGAACCAGGCGTCGTTCAACCAGGCCCGGCTCGACGGTCTCGCCATCACGACGGGTTCCGGCCAGGGTGCCGGCGGCATCACGATGCAGGCCCACGCGAACAACACGCAGGTCACCAACGACGCCCTCGAGAACAACGGCGGAGTCCTCGCCGGCGGTCTCTCGCTGGGGCAGCCGTACGACCACGCCAGCCACAACTACAGCGTGGCCGTGGCCAACGACCGCTTCATCGGCAACGGCGGCCTCACCCAGGCCGGCGGCGTCGGGATCTTCTACGGGTCCAACGGCTATGACGTGCGGAACAACATCGTGTGCTCGAACTTCAGCGTGAACTACGGCGCGGGAGTGTCACACATCGGCCTCAGCCCGAACGGCATGATCCACGACAACCAGATCTACTACAACGACTCGGTCGACTCGGGCGCGGGCCTGGCCATCGAGTCGGAGCTGCCCGTGGGCGGCGGTTCGCTCGGCGACGGGACCGGCGCCGTCAACGTCGACCGGAACCTCATCCAGAGCAACTACTCCGGTGACGACGGTGGCGGCATCTTCGTCCTCGACGCCCTGGACGACCCGATCAACATCCGCAACAACCAGATCGTCGACAACGGCTCGGCGGACATCGGTGGCGCGGTCATGCTCGACGACTCGTCGCGCGTCGCCCTCGTCAACAACACGGTGGCCAACAACGTGTCGACGGCATCGTCGGAGAACTCCAACATCGGCGAACCGCACTCGGCCGGGCTGGCCTCGGAGGGCAACGACCCGCTGTGGCAGAGCTCGACGGCATACGCTGCCCAGTACCCGAACCCGGCGACGCGGCCCGACTTCTCGCAGCCGACCGCACTGTTCAACAACATCTTCTGGGACAACAACGCGTTCACGCTCGACCGCAACGGACCCGGGGCGGCGCTCGTGGACCAAGGCTTCATCGACTTCGAGATCCACGGCACGACCAGGGCCGCTGACACCTTCGCACCGCGGTACTCCAACCTCACCAACGGCCAGATCCTCGGGCCCGACGGCGTGCAGCGGCCCCTCCCGGGCACGGGCACGACGCCGAACAACCGTGGCAACCAGATCGGCGTCAACCCTGGCTTCGTCACGCCGTTCACGCTCGAGCTGACGGTGACCGGTGCGCGGCTCGACCCGCAGACCGCGGCCGTCACGATCACCGGGGCCGACCCGCCGGTCGGGCTCACCGGCGACTACCACCTCACGACCGCATCGCCGGCGGTCGACCGGGGTGTGCGGTGCTCGACCACGCCGGTCCCGGCGAACCTGTTGCCCTGCCCGGCAGGCAGCGTCGCCGCGCCGACCGTCGACTATGACAGTCAGGTCCGACCGCAGCTGCGGAGCCTCCGCCTCACGACCCCATGGGACCTCGGCGCCGACGAGCTCCCGGGCATTCCGATCCCCGTCACCACGGCTCGCCTCGCGCGATGACCCCCACGTGGGCGCCCCGACGACATGCGGGGCGCCCACCCCACCCCACACCGTCGGCCCGGAGGGCACGATGACAGATCACGAATTCGGACTGAAGAGACGCGACTTCATCAAGATCGCCGGACTCGGCGCCATGGGAACCGTGCTCGTCAGCGGTGGCGCGTCGTCGACCTCGGCGTCGGCGGCCGACACGACGTTCGGCCTGGTGGCCACCGACGGCTACATCACGGTGCCCGGTCGTGAGACCAACCCGCTCTACATCTTCGGGTTCGTCCCGGTCGACCCCAACGCGACGATCAGCGATCTCTCCGCGACGTGGAAGGGACATGCCAAGCACACCGCGCCGACGCTCGACGTGCGCGAGGGCGACAACGTCCGGATCCGGCTGACCAACCTCGGGCTGGTCCAGCGCCCGGACCTCACGGACTCGCACACCGTTCACTGGCACGGCTTCGACATCCCGTCACCGCTCAACGACGGCGTGCCGGAGGTGTCGGTCGCGGTCCCGATCGGCAAGCAGCTGACCTACTTCTACCGGCCGCACCGCGCGGGCACGTACATGTACCACTGCCACTTCGAGGACGTCGAGCACGTGCAGATGGGCATGACCGGCATCGTCTACGTCCGCCCGCTCCAGGACGGCTCGTCGGTCGGCGGCTTCACCAAGTTCGCCTACAACGACGGGGACGGGTCGACCGGCTATCACCGGCACTTCGCGATCCTGCTCAACGAGCTGTGGCGCAACTTCCACGACGGTGACCGCGACATCCAGGAGTCCATCGCGACCGACTACGACCCGCAGTGGTTCACCCTCAACGGCCGGTGCTACCCGCAGACGGTGCTGCCCAACGACTCCTCGTCGCTGCCGGCGAACCTGCGGATCCCCACGACCAACCCCAACTACGGCTCGACCGACTACAGCCAGCCGAACTCCGCGCTGGTCCAGCTCAAGGCCGGGGACCGCGCGCTGCTGCGCCTGGCCAACCTCGGCTACCAACAGCACTCGATGCAGCTGCCCGGCATACCCATGCACGTGATCGGCCAGGACGCCTCGTTGCTGCGCGACGGCGCCACCGACATCTCGTACTGGACCAACACGCTCGTCATGGGGCCGGGGGAGGCGCGGGACGTGCTCATCGACGCCCCGCCGTATGCCGTCGAGCGCCCGGGCGGCGCGGACTCGGTCGGCCCGTACAACGTCTACTACTTCAAGAACCGCGACTGGCGTCGCCTCTCGAGCCTGGGCACTCCCGCCCTCAGCGGGATGATGACCGAGGTCCGTGTCTACGCGTCCCTGCCGCCCCAGACGGTGGTGAGCCAGACCTATGTGTGAGACACACGCGCCGATGCGTCCTGACGCCGCGCCCCGCCGGCCGGCCTGGCGTGGAGGGAGACCACGATGAAGCTGCTCCGTCGCTCCAGCATCCTGGCCGTCGTTGCCCTAGCCTGCGCCGGGGTGGTCTCGCTGCCCGATGCGCAGGCGCTCCCACCGAACACCCCGAAGACCGGCATGGTGTGCACGCCGGGCGTCGTCGGTGGCGGGCTCCACACGTTCAACCTGGTGGCCAACACGGGCTACATCCAGACCCCCGACGGCAACAGCGTCTTCATGTGGAGCTACGCGAGCCTCGACCCGCCGAACCCGGAGCCGTTCCAGAGCCCCGGGCCGGTGCTGTGCGTGACGCAGGGGGAGCAGGTGCGCGTGACGCTGCGCAACGACCTGCCGGAGGCCACCTCGATCGTCTTCCCCGGCCAGGACGGGGCTGTCTCGGCATCCGGAGGCACGGCCGGGGCGATGACCACCGAGGCCGCGCCCGGCGCCACCGTCACCTACCAGTTCACGGCCGGGCAGCCGGGGACGTACCACTACGAGAGCGGCACCCAGGTGGCCAAGCAGGTCGAGATGGGGCTGGCCGGGGCGCTGGTGGTCCGGCCCGCGATCGGGGCGGGCTACGCCTACGGTTCCACGACGGCATTCGACCCGCAGCGCGAGTACCTGCTCCTGCTCAGCGAGATCGACCCCGACCTGCACCACGCTGTCGAGACCGGCACGACGTACGACCTCAACGCGCTGCACAACAGGTACTTCGCCATCAACGGCCGCGAGTTCCCCGACACCATCCAGGACAACGACTCCTCGCTGCTGCCCACCCAACCGTACGGCGCCCTCGTGCGGATCCAGCCGACGTCGCCGTCGGCGCTGCCCGCGCTCATCCGCATGATCAACGTGGGGGCGACGAACCACCCGTTCCACCCGCACGGCAACCACACGACCCAGATCGCCCAGGACGGCCGCACGCTGGCTCCGACCGAGCACTTCGCCGAGACGATCGGGTCGGGGGAGACCGAGGACTTCCTGCTCCAGTGGGTCGACGTCGACGCCTGGAACCCGACCACCAACCCGATCCCCGAGGCCCAGCCCAACTACCGCAACCTCACCTTCAAGGACGGGAACACCTGGTATGCCGGGACCCCGTACCTCGGCTACAAGGGGACGCTCCCGGCGGGCACGGTCTCGCAGAACATCTGTGGCGAGTGGTACTTCCCATGGCACAGCCACGCCCTCAACGAGTTCACGAACTTCGACCAGGGCTTCGGTGGGATGGGCACCCTGCTTCGGGTGGACCCGCCCGGCGGCTGCTTCGTGGCACCGGCGGTCACCGGCCTCGTCGGAGGCACGCTCAAGTCCGGCACGCCGGCCTCTCTCGCCGCCTCGGACAACGCCTACTACCAGGTGAACCCGAGGACGACCACCCGTCCGACGGCCACGACATCCAGCCAGACGACCCTGTTCACGGTCGCCTCCGCCGCAGGGTTCCCGACGACCAACAACTTCTACGTGCGGGTCGACAACGAGGACCTGCTCGTGACCGGGGGTGCGGGCACGACGACGTGGACCGTGGCCCGCGGGACGCTGGGCACGTCGCCCGCCGCCCACGCCATGGGTGCGACCGTGACCGCCCTCACGACGAGCTGGTATGCCGGCTTCGCCGGCGTGCCTGCCGGTGCGGCCAACGTCAAGGTGACGTACGAGGGGCGGGCCTGTGAGCTGGCGACGCTCGCCAACCCGTGCCCCACGGTCCCCCTCGCCAACCAGCCTGTCCAGACCGTGCGGATCTGCAACTGGACGCTCGGTGGCGCGAACGGGTGCGCCACTCCGACCGGGACCGGGTGGGTCACGCTGCCGGCACCACCGGCGAACCCGGCTGCGATCGGCTCGTCGGACGTCAGCTCCACGTGGACGCTACCCGGGCCGGCCTCGGCCTACATCGGCACCGGGTCGAACGCCGGGCAGGTCCGGGTGCTCGTCAACCTGACCCGCTACACCGGGTCGGTCAGCACGCCCGCTCTACCCGTCTCGAGCTGGGGCGACCTCGTGAAGATCGTCTACGACGCGCCATGAGACGCCTGCTGGTGAAAGGACCTGACATGCGTACCTCATCCCGAAGCGCACGAGCAGCGCTCGTGGCCGTCCTTGTCGCGGCCGGGCTCGCCGTGGTCCCGCAGCAGGCGGACGCGGCCCTGGTGACGCTCAACCTGTGCGCGAAACCGGGCACGCTGGCACCGCTGCCCACGACCGCGCCGGCCACGACCGTGCCGATCTGGGGGTTTGCCTCGGTCGCGTCACCGGCTGACTGTGCGGCCGCCGGAGCCAGTCTGCCGGGGCCTGTCCTCAGCGCCACGGTCGGTGACACGGTGTCGATCAACGTCTCCAACGGGCTCAGCACACCGGTGCGCTTCGAGGTGCCTGGGATCGACTTCGTCGCAGGCCCGACGGATGCGCCGCCCGGAGGCTCGGTGACGCGAACCTTCACGGCGTCCAAGCCCGGGACGTTCGTCTACCAGAGCGCCGGCGACGCCGGTCGCCAGGAGGCGATGGGTCTCTACGGCGTCCTCATCGTCCGGCCCGCCACGGCTGGACAGGCCTACGGGCCGTCGACGGCATACGACGTCGAGGCCCCGCTCCTGCTGAGCGCGGTCGACCCCGCCTTCAACGCCGCGCCGCTGTCGGCTGACGTGCACGCCTACCGTGCGACGTACTGGCTCATCAACGGAAGGTCGTACCCGGACACCGCTCGGATCGTCGCGTCGCCGGGGGCCCGCGTCCTGCTGCGCTACGTCAACGCCGGCTTCGACAACACGACGATGCAGCTCCTCGGCGTGCACGAGTCGGTCGTGGCTCGCGATGCCGCCCTGCTCGGGACCCCGGTCAGCGCGACCGCTGAGACGATCCCGGCGGGCGCCACCGAGGACGCGATCGTCACGATGCCTCCGGCGGGCACCGCGCCGTCGAGCCGGGGGTTCGCCCTCTACAACCGGCAGCTGCACGTCACCAACGGGCCGCAGCTCTCGACGAGCCCCACGCCACTCGCGGGCGGCGGGATGCTCACGTTCCTCGGGCCCTGACGAGCCATGACCACGCGGCTCGCACCCGAAGAGACGCCCGCGGGCGCACCGGCCCACGTCCCCCGGACCGGTCGCCTGCGGTGGCGGCTGGGCGTCATCGCCCTCGTCGTCCTCGGCGTCGGTGGCGTCGCGCTGCGGCTCGGCTCCTCGGCCCGAGACGGCACCGATGCGGTCTCCGGCGCCCCCGCCGCCGTTGCTGCCCCTGCGGGATGGTCGCGCCCTCCAGTGACCGAGGACGGGCTCGCCGAGCGGTCCGGCGTGCGGATCACCCGGGTGGCGATGACCGGCGCAGGGGGACTGGTCGACCTGAGGTTCCAGGTCGTCGACCCGACCCGTGCGCAGGCCCTGCACGACGCAGACACGCCGCCTGCACTCATCGACGAGGCGTCCGGACTCGTCGTCCGGTCGCTCCTGATGGACCACGCCCACAGCGGACCGTTCCGTCAGGGCGCGACCTACTACTACGTGTTCAACAACCCGGGCAACTGGGTCGATCGCGGTCATCGGGTGACCGTGCTGCTCGGTGACGCCCAGGTGGAGCACGTCATCGTCCGCTGACACCGCCAGGAGATCCCGATGACGATCCAGCAGCGAGCACGCAGATGCAGCCGGGCGCTCGTGCTCGTGGCTGCGCTGTCAGCTGGCCTCGCCGCGGCATGGACCGTGGTGCCCGACAGCGCCGTGGCCCGGCCCCAGCCCGGAGCGCAGCCGGCACCACCTCCCCCCGTGGTTCCACCCCCCGCTGCGTCTCCGGGCTCGGGAGTCATGACCGACGTCACCGTGGTGCTCCGCTCGCAGGCCGCGATCCCCGACCTCAGTCGCGTCGGGCGCGGGGCACGACTCGCCCAGGTCGAGAGAGCCCTGCGGTCCCATGCGACGAAGACCCAGCGCGGGCTGGTCCAGCTGCTCGCCGCCCGCCAGCGCGCAGGGACGGTCGCCTCGGTGACCCCGCTGTGGATCGCCAACGAGATCGCCGTGCGCGCGACACCAGACGTGGTGCGTGAGCTCGCCGCCCGTCCTGAGGTTCTCGAGGTCCGCCCGGTCACCACCCTCCAGGCACCAGCACCCCTGTCCCTGGCGACGACGGCGCCGGCGACGAACCTGTCGGTCGTCGGAGCACCGAGCCTGTGGGCGCGGGGGCTGACCGGGCAGGGAGCTGTCGTGGCGACCCTCGACACCGGGGTCGACGTGTCGCACCCGGACCTGGCCTCGCGGTGGCGAGGTGGCACGGGCAGCTGGTACGACCCCAACGGGCAGCACCCGAGCGGCCCTGTCGACATCAGCGGCCACGGCACCCAGGTCATGGGCGTCATCGTCGGGGGCGATGCGAGCGGCACGGGCATCGGGATGGCGCCCGGAGCCAGGTGGATCGCTGCCAAGATCTTCAACGACCGGGGCCAGGCGACGACGACCGGGATCCATCTCGCCTTCCAGTGGGTGCTCGATCCCGACGGTAACCCGTCCACTCCCGACGCGCCGAACGTCGTCAACAGCTCGTGGACCATGACGACGGCGACGTGCACGACCGACTTCCAGAACGACCTGCGCAGCCTCCGCGCAGCCGGCATCCTGCCCGTCTTCGCGGCCGGCAACTCGGGCCCGACCCCTGGCACAGTGCTCGCCCCTGCCAACAACCCCGAAGCCTTCGCGGTCGGAGCGACGGACAACACCGATCTCATCTACCCCTACAGCAGCAGGGGGCCTTCCTCGTGCTCGGGCGCCACGGCTCCCGCACTCACCGCGCCTGGAGTCGACATCACGACGAGCGACCTCTACGGCGGCTACATCGCCCAGACGGGGACGTCGCTCGCGGCGCCGCACGTCTCGGGTGCCCTCGCCCTCATGCTCGGCGCCCTGCCCGGGACCTCGGCGGACCGGCAGGCCGCCGCCCTCACCGCCACCGCACGCGACCTCGGCAGCACCGGGCTCGACACGGCGTTCGGATACGGCCGGCTCGACGTCGCGGCGGCATACTCGTGGCTCTCGACCCAGCCCGACCTCGGCCTGACGGTGAGCCCCTCGTCCGCGACTGCGGCGCCTGGTGGCTCCGCGGCATTCGACGTCTCTCTCACGCCCGCCAACGGTTTCGCTGCTGACGTGTCGCTGTCGCTGAGCGGCCTCACGGCGGGGCAGGCGAGCGTGACCCTCGCCCCAGCCGTCGTGCCGGGCGGCTCGGGCTCGTCGCACCTGACGATCGACCTCTCCTCGACGATCGCGCCGGGCACGTACCCGCTGACGGTCACGGCCTCGGGCGGCGGGCTCACCCGGACCGCATCGGCCACACTTCTCGTGCCGGTGCCGCCGGACTTTGCGGTCGGCGTCACGCCGGCGTCGGTCACGGTCGCCCCCGGCGGCAGCGCCACGGCGACGACCACCGTCACCTCGCTCAGCGGCTTCACCGGCACGGTCTCACTCACGCCGAGTGGCCTGCCGGCCGCCGTCGGCACGCCGACCGTCACGCCCGCGTCGGTCGCTGCTGCTGGCTCGGCGAACGTGACCGTGCACACGGTCGCCAGTGCGCCTTCGGGGTCGTATGCCGTGACCGTGACCGGTGTTTCCGGGTCGCTCATCCACCAGGCGTCCTTCACGGTCGTGGTCCGGGCGCCGGCCGACTTCGGGCTCGCGGTGACGCCGGCCGCGGTCTCCGTGACACGCGGGTCGACGGCGACCCTCGCCGTGGCAACGAGCTCTCTCGGAGGGTTCTCGGGTTCCGTCTCGCTGTCGCTGTCGGGCCTTCCGGCCGGGGCGACCGCATCGTTCACCCCGAATCCAGCCGCGACGCCCGGGACCTCGACGCTGCGGGTCAGGCCGGGCTTCTCCACCCCGAGGGGCACGTACACGATCGCCGTCACCGGCCGGAGCGGCTCCCTGACCCATAAGTCGACCTTCTCGTTGACCGTCCGCTGACGACCGGTCCGGATGTCGACAAAAACGTCACGAATGCCATCGTGGCGTGATCCAATCTGCCCATGGTGACACCCGCAGGACACCGCGACACCGGGCCGCTGCAGTCTCTCGACGCGCTGCTCAGCGAGACCGACGACGTGCTGAGGCGGGGTGCTCCCGCAGGCGCGACGGTCTGGCCCTCGGGCTTTCCGGCCCTCGACGACGCCCTCACCGGAGGCTTCCGGTCCGGTGAGCTCGTGCTGCTCGGCGGCCCGGCCGGCCACGGCAAGACGACGATCGGGCTGCAGTTCGCGCGGAATGCGGTAGCCGCAGGCGGCACCGCGCTCGTCTTCTCCTACGAGCACGAGAGTCACACGCTGCTCGAGCGCCTCATCTCGATGGAGGCGGCCGAGGCCGACCCTGGCGAGGTCGCCGGTGTGCTCGATGTGCGCCGAGCGCTGGAGCAGGGCTCGGGAGGCGCCTCCCTCGAGTCGGTCCTCGGCGGCCTCGTCGGCGGATCGCGCGCGTATGCCGCCCTGGTCGGCTACGGCGACCGCCTGCAGATCCACGAGTCCTCCGGCGCTACGACGACGATCGAGGAGGTCGAGGCCACGATCACCAGGGTCACCGAGCAGACCGGCAAGGCCCCGCTCGTCCTGCTCGACTACATCCAGAAGCTCCCCGTCGACCGACCCGACGAGGACGAGCGGATCACCGCGGCGGCGGAGGGGCTCAAGGACCTCGCGCTCGCCGCGCGGGTGCCGGTCGTCGCCATCTCGGCGGCGGAGAAGGACGCCCTGGTGTCCGGCCACCGCATGCGCACCCACGATCTGCGTGGCTCCTCCGCGCTGGCCTTCGAGGCAGACGTCGTCATGATCGTCAACGACAAGGTCGACGTCGTCTCGCGTGAGCACCTCGTCTACAACCTCGGCAACATCCAGCGGTTCCGCGCCTGGTCTGTCCTCAGCCTCGAGAAGAACCGCCACGGCAAGGCGCACGTCGAGCTCGAGTTCGCCAAGGACTTCGAGCACGGCAGGTTCCACACCGACGGCCGCGAGGTCAACGAGCGCCTCATCGACGAGCGCGTCTTCGTCTCCTGAGACCGCTCCGATGAGCATCCTGCGAGGCCTCCTCGGGGGCTCGGCTCATCGGCGGCCGGACCCGGCGGCGGTGCCGGTCCGGGAGGTGGGCCACCGGGTGTTCGTGGAGCGCCCGCCGGATGTGGTGTGGGCCCATCTCGTCTCACCGCGCGAGGGCGGCGAGCTCGGCGTCGGCTGCGTGCGCGTCCTCGCGCTGCCACGGCACGACACTGTGTCGCTGCCCGAGTTCGCCTCGGTGTGGCGCCGGCCCAACGGCCGCCTCTGGGCCGGGCTGTCGACCGTCGTGGCCCTCGAGACGGGCAGACGGGTCGTGGCGAGGGCCGCGGGCGGCATCGCGTCGCTGGACCTCGTGACGACGCTCGAGCCGATGGACCAGGGCTGCGTGGTGTCGCAGCACCTCGACGGGGTCTCTGCGAGTGATCCCGCAGCGGCGTTCGCCACCGCGTGGATGGAGCGGGCCCTTCTGGGGCTCAAGGCTGACCTCGAAGGTGGCCAGCGGCATACCGGAGGGGATGAGGACGCGCCGGGGCGAGTCGAACGCGAGTCGCTTGCCGGGTTCGGGCCCGTGCTGGGCCAGCCGGGAGTCGCACCGGTGTCGGTGCGGGCGTCGATCGACATCGCGGCCCCGCCGGCCCGGCTGTGGACGCTGCTCACCGCGCCGACGTCCGAGCAGCTGCTCAAGCCGACCGTGGAGCGCCTCGTGGGCGTCGAGCTCGCGGACGAGTCGGGCGTCGAGCACGTCCTCGCGCTCCACCGACGCGATGACGGCCGCCAGGCGGTGTCGGTCTCACGGGTCGTCGAGGCGTCGGAGCCGACCCGGATCGTCGAACGCGACCTCACGTCGCCGCTCGAGAGCGACGTGGAGACGACGATCGCGGCCACGGCCGAGGGCAGTCTGCTCACCGAGGTGCTGACGGCCTGGCTGCCGTCGGGGCCGGGCAAGGTCGTCGACGGGTCCGACATCGCGGCGCTCATGCGCACCCGGCTGGAGGTCGTCAAGCACCTGGCCGAGCACGGTGTGGAGCCCCAGCGCGATCCGCGCACGGGGTTCCTCCCGCCGGGGCAGCCGCCGCCCGCAGACCCGCAGGCGCCGGATCCGATCCTGACCGGGCTGCCGAGTCGTCCGTCGGTCCCCTCGAGCGTCCTGCTGCCGCCGCCCCACGTCGTGGCACCGGCCGCCGGGTACACGTCTGGTCACGACTGGTGGTGGTGGAGCGACTTCGCCCTCTTCTTCGGGCCGAGTGATGTCGCGTCGTGGTGACCGCATTGACATGTGACTAAATGGTCACCTATTGTCGAGGGGTGTCAGACGACGATGCCGTCTTCAAGGCCCTCGCCGACCCGACCCGCAGGTTCCTTCTCGACCGGCTCTTCGAGCGTGACGGCCGCACGCTCGGCGACCTCGAGTCCGAGCTGGACATGACCCGCTTCGGGGTCATGAAGCACCTGAAGGTCCTCGAGGAGGCGGGCCTGGTGACGGCGGTCCGGGCCGGGCGCGAGAAGCACCACTTCCTCAACCCTGTGCCCATTCGCCTGATCCACGACCGGTGGATCAGCAAGTACGCCGAACCTCACGTGTCGGCACTCGCCGACCTCAAGTCTGCTCTCGAGGAGCACGACCATGACTGAGTCATCACTGTCACCCGTCTCAACCGTCCAGGCACCGGCCGCCGAGACCGCCGTTCCCGCGCAGGTGTTCCACATCTTCATCAAGGCCACCCCGGAGGCGATCTGGGAGGCGATCACCTCGCCCGAGTGGAGCGAGCGGTATTTCTACGGCGCCCGCATCACCGTCACCCCCGACGCCTACACCTCGCTCGGGCCGGACGGCACGAACTGGGGCGACAGCCGGACCATCGAGTTCGACCCGCCCCGGCGGCTCGTGCACGGCTGGCGGTCGCTGTACGCCCCCGAGCTCGCCGCCGAGCCGGAGAGCCGCGTCACCTGGGAGATCACGCCCGGCGAGGACGGCGTCTGCCTGCTCACCGTGACCCACGACCACCTGGACGGCGCCGCCGGCACGGCACGCAGTGTCGCCGGTCCCGGCTGGATGCGGGTCCTCTCCGGCCTCAAGACCCTGCTCGAGACGGGGGCGCCGCTGTCCTGACCGGCAACCCGGTGCCGGTGCCGGTGTCGGTGTCGGCGCGCGGGTCTACCGTCAGAGGATGCTGGAGACATCTGACGAGATCGACGCCCTGCAGGGACTGCTCGACGCCTCGCTCGCCACGGCGACGGGGCACCTGCGCTCGATCATCACCGATGAGCGCACACTGTCCGCCGAGCAGCTCGTGGCATTGCTGACGGGGATGAAGGTGCTCGCCGTCGCGACCGTCACGCAGGCGGGCGAACCGCGGATCAGCGCCCTCGACGGCCACTTCCTCCACGGCACGTGGACCTTCAGCACCGCCGGCGGCGCCGCCAAGGCCAAGCACCTCGCGCGGAGCCCGGCGGTGTCCGTGGCCCACATCGACGGGGAGGAGCTCGCCCTGTTCACGCATGGGTACGCCGAGCTGATGCCGCCCGGCCCCGAGCGCGACGAGGTCGAGGCCCACTGGACGGCTCACTACGGCAGCAGCCCGTGGTCGTGGGCCGACGACATCCGGATGTACCGCCTGCGGATGACCTGGGCCGTGGCCTACGCCTTCAAGCGCGACGAGCTGCTTCGCTCGAGGCACGTCACGGCCTGAGCCGCAGGTGCGGAACAATGCCGGGGTGACTCCAGCAGCCCCGGCGCCGTCCGCACAGCGTCCCCGACGCGTCATCCTGCTCGGCTCCACCGGGTCGATCGGCACGCAGGCGATCGACCTCGTCCGGCGCAACCCCGACCGGTTCGAGGTGGTCGGACTCTCCGCAGGGTCCAATCTTGCCCTCGTTGCGGAGCAGGCGGTCGCGCTGCAGGTGCCGGTCGTGGCTGCTGCCGCCGCTGGTGAGGGTGAGCTGGCCGACGCGATCGGCAAGGCGGCCGACCAGGCCGGCGTGACGGCATACGACCCGGAGCTGCTCACGGGCGACGACGCGAGCACGACGCTCGCCGCCCGCCCCGCCGACGTCGTCGTCAACGGCATCACCGGCGCCATCGGGCTGGAGCCGACGCTGGCCGCCCTGCGTGCGGGCACGACGTTGGCCCTGGCCAACAAGGAGTCGCTCATCATCGGCGGCCCGCTCGTCAAGGCCGTCGCCCGGCCGGGCCAGATCGTGCCGGTGGACTCGGAGCACAGCGCGATCGCGCAGTGCCTCCGCGGCGGGCGCGCCGACGAGGTGCGGCGGCTCGTCGTGACCGCGAGCGGCGGGCCGTTCCGGGGCCGGAGCCGCTCCGAGCTTGCAGATGTCACGCCTGCGGAGGCCCTCGCCCACCCGAACTTCGCGATGGGCCGCGTCATCACGACGAACTCCGCGACCCTGGTCAACAAGGGGCTCGAGGTGATCGAGGCCCACCTGCTGTTCGACATCCCCTTCGACCGGATCGAGGTCGTCGTCCACCCGCAGCAGATGATCCACTCGATGGTGGAGTTCGTCGACGGCTCGACCATCGCGCAGGCGGGCCCGCCGCGGATGCTCGTGCCCATCGCCCTCGGCATGTCGTGGCCCGAGCGCATCCCCGACGCTGACGTCCCGTGCGACTGGACGCGCGCCCAGTCGTGGGAGTTCGAGCCGCTCGACGACGAGGCGTTCCCCGCGGTCGCCCTCGCGCGCCGGGTCGGCGAGGCCGGAGGCACCTGGCCCGCGGTCTACAACGCCGCCAACGAGGTGTCTGTCGACGCCTTCCACGACGGCCGGATCGGCTTCGTGGACATCGTCGACACCGTCGCTGCGGTGGTGGAGTCGTATGCCGCCCAGCCCCTTTCGCGGGTCACCGACCTCACTCTCGACGACGTCCTCGCCGCCGACGCGTGGGCCCGCACCGCTGCGGCGACCACCCTCACCCGACCCTGAAACCCGGGGTCGATGTTATCCGCGCGCTATACAGCGCGCTCGTACATCGAACCGGAGTCGAGTGAGGCGAGCCCCTGGGCGACCTGGTCCATGAAGAGGTCGGTCTCGAGGCGCAGCCCGATGATGTCCCGCACGACATCGCGGATGAAACGTCGGCGTGTCCGCGCCCGGACGACTCGTTGCGCGGCGGCCAGTCGTCGTGGGGTGGTGAGCCCCTGTTGCACCGTCATGAGCAGGATGAGCGGGATTACATCGACCGGGGATGGGGCGGAGCACATGGGTGCGGATGTGACAATGAGGTGTGCTGTTCGTCCTAGGTGTCCTCGTGATCGTCGTCGGTGTGGCGATGTCCATCGCGCTGCACGAGATCGGCCACCTCGTGCCGGCCAAGAAGTTCGGCGTCAAGGTCACCCAGTACATGGTCGGCTTCGGCCCGACGGTGTGGTCCCGCAAGCGTGGCGAGACCGAGTACGGCATCAAGGCCATCCCGCTCGGCGGATACGTCCGGATGATCGGCATGCTCCCGCCACGGCCCGGGGACGAGCCGGGCAAGCTGCGCACGCTGTCGACCGGACGGTTCAGCCAGATGGTCGACCAGGCCCGGGCCGACTCGATGGAAGAGGTGCAGCCCGGCGACGAGGACCGGGTCTTCTACAAGCTGAGTCCCGGCAAGAAGATCATCATCATGCTCGGCGGCCCGGTGATGAACCTCATCATCGCGTTCGTCCTGCTCACTGGCGTCATCACGCTCTACGGCCTCCCGCAGGTGGCCCCCAAGGTGGGTGCGCTGTCGACCTGCGTGCCCTCGGCGGTCCCCACCGTGCAGGTGCCCCAGCCGAAGTGCAAGCCCGGTGACCCCGTGGCCCCGGCCGTGGCTGCCGGCCTCAAGGACGGCGACCGGGTCACGGCGATCAACGGCAAGCCCGTCACCTCCTGGACCGAGGTGTCCACCGCGATCCGCGACGGCAAGGGCCAGCCGATGACCTGGCAGGTGCAGCGAGGCAACGGGCAGGTCGACCTCACCATCGCTCCGGCAGTCCTCGAGCGGGCGACCTACGACGACCAGGGCAACCTCGTCGTCAAGGACGGCAAGCCGGTGCTCGCATCCATGGGCTTCGCCGGCATCACCCCCGGCCAGGAGCTCGTGAAGACCCCGCTGCTCCAGGCGCCCGCCTTCGTGTGGGACCGGACCGTCGACACCGCCTCGATCATCGTCAAGATCCCGCAGAAGATGGCCGGCGTCATGCAGGCCGCCTTCGGCTCGGGAGAGCGCGACCCGAACGGCCCGATCTCCGTGGTCGGGGTCGGCCGGATCGGTGGCGAGGTCGCCGCGCTCGACATCCCGGCCGACGAAGGCGGCAACTGGGTGAAGATCGCGCAGCTCATCCTGCTCATCGCCTCGCTCAACCTCGCGCTGTTCGTCTTCAACCTCATCCCGCTGCTGCCCCTCGACGGCGGCCACATCGCGGGGGCGATCTGGGAGGCGATCAAGAAGGGCTGGGCACGGTGGCGCGGCCGCCCCGACCCGGGGTTCGTCGACGTGGCCAAGGGCCTACCGATCGCGTACGGCATGTCGATCGTGCTCATCACGATGTCGGTCCTGCTCATCTACGCAGACATCGTCAAGCCCATCAGCATCTTCGGCTGAGTTGTTGGCGCCTCGCTGCGCTGGGTCCAGTCAACGCCCGCGCCGCGGCTGAACGACCGGCGGCGAGCACTAGCCTGACGCCCTCGACGCGGGGCCGCACCGTGGTCCGCGACATAATGGCGCCATGAGCGTTTCCCTCGGTATGCCGTCCGCACCCCCGCCGGTCCTCGCGCCTCGGCGCAAGACCCGCCAGATCATGGTCGGCAAGGTCGGGGTGGGCAGCGACTACCCGGTGTCCGTGCAGTCGATGACCACGACGCCGACAACCGACATCAACGCGACCCTGCAGCAGATCGCCGAGCTCACCGCGGCGGGCTGTGACATCGTGCGGGTGGCCTGCCCGAGCCAGGACGACGCGGACGCCCTGCCCGCGATCGCGCGCAAGAGCCAGATCCCGGTCATCGCCGACATCCACTTCCAGCCCAAGTACGTCTTCGCTGCCATCGACGCCGGCTGCGCGGCGGTGCGCGTCAACCCAGGCAACATCCGCCAGTTCGACGACAAGGTCAAGGAGATCGCCGACGCAGCCAAGGCGGCGGGCGTCTCGATCCGGATCGGGGTCAACGCGGGGTCCCTCGACAGGCGACTGCTCGAGAAGTACGGCAAGCCCACGCCCGAGGCCCTGGTCGAGTCCGCGGTGTGGGAGGCAGGCCTCTTCGAGGAACACGACTTCCACGACTTCAAGATCTCGGTCAAGCACAACGACCCGGTCGTCATGGTGCGCGCCTACGAGCTGCTCGCCGAGCGTGGGGACTGGCCGCTGCACCTCGGCGTCACCGAGGCCGGCCCGGCTTTCCAGGGCACGATCAAGTCGGCGACGGCGTTCGGGGCGCTGCTGTCCAAGGGGATCGGTGACACCATCCGCGTGTCGCTGTCGGCCCCTCCGGTCGAGGAGGTCAAGGTCGGCAACCAGATCCTCCAGAGCCTCAACCTCAAGCCTCGAAAGCTCGAGATCGTGTCGTGTCCGTCGTGCGGTCGCGCCCAGGTCGATGTCTACACCCTCGCCGACCAGGTGACGGCCGGGCTCGAGGGCATGACCGTCCCGCTCCGGGTCGCGGTGATGGGGTGCGTCGTCAACGGCCCGGGCGAGGCCCGCGAGGCGGACCTCGGCGTGGCCTCGGGCAACGGCAAGGGCCAGATCTTCGTCAAGGGCGAGGTCGTCAAGACGGTCCCGGAGAGTCAGATCGTCGAGACGCTCATCGAGGAGGCGATGCGCATCGCCGAGGAGATGGGTGAGCCGGTCGACGACGAGTCCGCGGGGTCGCCCTCGGTCACCGTCGGCTGACGACTCGGCTCGCGCGGCTCGCCGAAGGTCCACCCGGCGTTCACCTCGGCTCACTACGATTTGTGGGAAAGCCAGCCTGAGCCCGAGGAGCGCGATTGTCCGATCCGCTGCTGGCCGGCGGACGTGCGCCGGCACCGCGCACCCTGCTGGACGTCCTCGACGAGACCATCGCCACCCACCCGGACGCCGCAGCACTCGACGACACGCTCTCGGTGCTGACCTACGCCGAGCTCGGTGACCACATCGCCGGGCTGGCTGCCGAGCTGTATGCCGCCGGGGTCCGTCGCGGTGACAAGGTCGGGGTCCGCGCCCCCTCGGGCACCCATGACCTGTACGTGGCGATCCTGGGCATACTGCGGGCGGGTGCGGCATACGTCCCCGTCGATGTGGACGACCCGGACGAGCGGGCCGACCTCGTGTTCGGCGAGGCGGGCGTCGTCGCCGTCGTCGGCGCGGGCCGGCGCATCATCCCTGGAGCGGGCGCGAGCGGAGCCGCCGGAGCCGTAGCCACGGTCGCGGAAGCGGACCAGGACCCGCCGCAGACGCCCGGCCTCGAGGACGATGCCTGGGTCATCTTCACCTCGGGCTCGACGGGCGTGCCCAAGGGGGTGGCGGTGTCGCACCGCTCTGCCGCGGCGTTCGTCGACGCGGAGTCGAGGATGTTCCTCCAGGCCGAACCCATCGGGCCGGGTGACCGCGTGCTCGCGGGTCTCTCGGTTGCGTTCGACGCCTCGTGCGAGGAGATGTGGCTGGCGTGGGGGCATGGTGCGTGCCTCGTCGCAGCCCCGCGGGCCCTGGTGCGTACCGGCATGGACCTCGGCCCGTGGCTCATCACGCAGGAGATCACGATCGTCTCGACCGTGCCGACGCTGGCTGCCCTCTGGCCGCCTGAGGCGCTGGAGCCTGTCCGCCTGCTCATCTTCGGCGGCGAGGCGTGCCCGCCCGAGCTGGCCGAGCGCCTGGCCACGGCCGACCGCGAGGTCTGGAACACCTACGGCCCGACCGAGGCCACGGTCGTGGCGTGCGGCGCGCTCATGGACGGCCGCAGCGCCGTGCGGATCGGGCTGCCGCTGGACGGCTGGGACCTCGTCGTCGTCGGACCCGACGAGCGACCGGTGGCCGCAGGGGAGACCGGCCAGCTGATCATCGGGGGCGTGGGTCTGGCGCGGTACCTCGACCCCGCCAAGGACGCCGAGAAGTTCGCACCGATGCCGTCCCTCGGCTGGGAGCGCGCGTACCGCTCGGGCGACCTCGTCGTCAACGACCCCGACGGGCTTCTGTTCGTCGGACGCGCCGACGAGCAGGTGAAGCTCGGCGGCCGGCGGATCGAGCTCGGTGAGGTCGACGCCGCGCTCCAGGGACTCGACGGTGTGTCCGGTGCCGCCGCGGCGGTCAAGTCCACCCTGGCGGGCTCGCAGGTGCTCGTCGGCTACGTCGTGCCCGACGACGCCGACGGGTTCGACCACGACCAGGCGATGTCGCGACTGCGCGAGGAGCTGCCGGCCGCACTCGTCCCGCTCCTCGCGGTGGTCGAGGATCTGCCCACCCGCACCTCGGGCAAGGTGGACCGCAACGCCTTGCCCTGGCCGTTGCCCGGTGCCGAAGCGGAGGGTGACGACGGCGCTGACGAGCTGAGCGGCATACCGTCGTGGCTGGCCGGGCAGTGGACGAAGGTCCTCGGAGTGCCCGTGCGATCGCTCGACGCTGACTTCTTCCGCCTCGGCGGCGGCTCCCTGTCGGCCGCCCAGCTGGTGTCCGTGCTGCGTGCCACCCACCCGACGGTGACCGTCGCGGACGTCTACTCCCACTCGCGGCTCGGAGCCCAGGCCGAGCTGCTCGAGTCCCAAGCACCCGCCGCCACCGCAGGTCCGACGCGAGAGGTGCGCCGGATCCCACGCACCTCGCAGCTCGTGCAGACGCTGCTCTCGGTCGTGCTCCTGACGATCCGCGGACTCCAGTGGCTGGTCGCCGCGCTTGCCGCCACCGAGCTGCTCCGCGCCCTCGACCTCGCCCCGTGGGCGAAGCCGGTGTCGTGGTGGGTGGTCGGGATCGGCGCCTTGGCGTTCCTCACGCCCATGGGGCGAATGACCTTGGCGGCGTTGGGAGCCCGCCTCATTCTCTCCGGCGTCCAACCGGGCACGTACCCGCGCGGGGGCTCCGTGCAGATCAGGCTCTGGGCCGCTGAGCGGTTCACCGAGGAGATGGGTGCCATCACGCTCGCGGGAGCGGCCTGGATCAACACGTACGCTCGCGCCCTCGGGGCGCACATCGGCCACGGTGTCGACCTGCACACCGTCCCGCCCGTCACGGGGATGCTGACGATCGGAGACGGCGCCAGCGTCGAGCCGGAGGTCGACCTGTCCGGGTACTGGATGGACGGCGACGTCGTCCACGTCGGCACCATCGAGATCGGACCGCGGTCCGTGGTCGGCGCTCGCAGCACGATCGGGCCCAACGTCCGGATCGGGCGCGACGCCCTCGTCGAGGCGGGCTCGACCGTCCTGACGGACGTCCCACGAGGGGTGTCGGTCGCCGGGTCGCCGGCATCGCGCGCCAAGGCGCGTCTCGGCGGAGGCGGCTGGCCGTCGGAACCGGCTCCGCGCCGGGTCTACTGGCTGCCGATCTATGCCGTCTCGTCCATGCTCGTGTCCCTGCTGCCGCTCGTCGCGCTGCTGCCCGGCCTGATCCTGCTCGGCCACGCGTTGCGCGACGCGACGTCGCTGCGTGCCGCGGTGCTGCGGTCGTATGCCGCCGTGCCCGTCCTCACGCTGTTCGCGATGATCGCGCTCGGCATCCTCATCGTGGTCATCGTGCGGCTGCTCGGAATCGGCCTGACGGAGGGGTTCCACCCGGTCCGCGGCCGGGTCGGCTGGCAGGTGTGGATGACTGAGCGGCTGCTCGACCAGGCGCGCACCCTGCTGTTCCCGATCTACGCGAGCCTCTTCACCCCGACCTGGCTGCGGTTGCTCGGTGCGGACATCGGCAGGGACGTCGAGGCCTCGACGGTGCTCCTGGTGCCTCGCATGACCTCGGTGGCAGACGGCGCCTTCCTTGCGGACGACACCATGGTCGCCAGCTACGAGCTCGGTCGCGGCTGGCTGCACACCGCGCCGGCCCGGGTCGGCAAGCGAGCCTTCCTCGGCAACTCGGGCATGACCGCGCCGGGGCGGCGTGTACCGAAGAACGGACTCGTCGCCGTGCTCTCGGCGGCACCGACGAAGTCGAAGGCGGGGTCGAGCTGGCTCGGCAGCCCGCCCGTGCGCCTGCGGCGCGCCCCCCAAGCCACGGACGACGAGCGCACCTTCCGGCCGTCGCGGCGGCTCAAGCTGGTCCGGGGGCTGGTGGAGCTGTCGCGCATCGTCCCCGTGATGGTCACCGTCGCGCTCGGCGTCACCGTGCTCGTGGTGCTCACCTATGTCGTGACCCGGTGGGGCATCTGGCCGGCGGCCCTGACGAGCGGGGTGCTGCTCGCGCTGGTCGGTGCCCTGGCCGCAGCGATCACGACCATCTCCAAGTGGGTCGTCGTCGGGTCGTTGCCGGCCGCGGAGCATCCCCTGTGGAGCCCGTTCGTGTGGCGAAACGAGGTCGTGGACACCTTCGTCGAGATGGTGGCGGGGCCGTGGTTCGCCTGGACGGCGACGGGCACTCCGGCGATCAACATCTGGCTGCGTTCGCTCGGTGCCAAGATCGGGCACGGGGTCTGGTGTGAGACCTACTGGCTGCCCGAAGCCGACCTCGTGCGTCTGGGCGACGGCGTGACCGTCAACCGGGGGTGCGTCCTGCAGACCCACCTCTTCCATGATCGAATCATGAGCATGGACGCGGTGACCCTGGGCGACGGCGCGACTCTCGGCCCGAACGGCGTGATCCTGCCCGCCGCCGTGATCGCCGAGGGCGCGACCGTGGGGCCGGGGTCGCTCGTCCTGCGCGGGGAGTCCGTGCCGGCGGGAAGCAGGTGGACCGGCAACCCGATCGCCCCGTGGACGCGAGTCGAGGGCTGATGTCCAGTCCCACCCGGCCGTTGCCGGCACTCGATCCCTACGTCCCGGAGCGCGGCGACGCGGGCTATGCCGTGACGCACTACGACCTCGACCTCGACTACCGCGTGTCGAGCAACCGCCTCGCGGGCAAGGCGGCGCTCGACATCGTGGCTGTCGAGCCCGTCTCGGTGATCCACGTGGACCTCGTCGGACTGCGGGCCACCAAGGTGCTGCTCGACGGGGGTGCGGTGAAGTACGCCCACCGCGGCGATCGCATCCGCGTCACCCTTCCGCGTCGTCTCGCGGAGGGCGAGACCGCGCGGCTCCAGGTGACCTATGGCGGCAACCCCGGACCGGCACGCAGCCGCTGGGGCCCGGTGGGATGGGAGGAGCTCGACGACGGGGTCCTCGTCGCGGCGCAGCCGTCGGGAGCGGCCACCTGGTTCCCGTGCAACGACCACCCGAGCGACAAGGCGACCTACCGGATCACGGTCGACTGCGACTCTCCCTATGACGTCGTCGCGACGGGCACGCTGGTGTCGGTGCGGTCGCGGGGGAGCCGCACGCGACGGGTGTTCGAGCAGCCGCGGCCGATGGCGACCTACCTGGCCGCGGTCCACATCGGGCGCTACACGAGGTTCGTGCTCGCGGAGTCGCCGGTGCGTCAGGAGGTGGTCCTGCCAGAGCGGTTGACCCGTCAGGTGCGCATCGACCTCGCGCGCCAGCCGCGCATGATGGAGGTCTTTGAGCGCGCGTTCGGGCCCTACCCCTATGACGAGTACACCGTGGTCGTGACTTCCGACGAGCTCGAGATCCCGCTCGAGGCGCAGGGGATGGCAACCTTCGGCCCGAACTGGCTCGCGGGGCGGCGGCGCGAGGAGCGGCTCGTGGCCCACGAGCTCGCCCACCAGTGGTTCGGAAACAGCCTGACCATCGCGACCTGGCAGGACATCTGGCTCAACGAGGGCTTCTCCTGCTACGCCGAATGGCTGTGGTTCGAAGCGGCTGACGGCATCTCGGCGGACACCTCGGCGCGCTCGCACTGGGCCAGGCTCGATGCCCTGCCGACCGACATTGTCATCGGCGACCCTGGTCCCGACCTCATGTTCGACGACCGCGTCTACAAGCGCGGGGCACTGACGTTGCACGCGCTGCGGCTGCGCATGGGCGATCCCGCCTTCTTCGCGATGCTGCGTGAGTGGACGGCGACCAACGCGCACGGCTCGGTGACGACGGAGGCCTTCACCGAGCAGGCCGGGCGTCACCTTGACCCGGACGAGGTCGCCCGGCTGCTCGACGAGTGGCTCTGGGGCACAGACCTGCCCGGTCTGGACTGAAGCCACCCAACGCAGTCGGCGCCCGACCCGTCCCAAGGACATGCCAAGCCGCCTGGGAGCGGGAGCTCGTGCGGGGACGCCACGCGCAATGCTCGGTTCGTATGTTCTCCGGCCTGTGGATACCGAGAAGGTCGGCCTGGCCACGCAGGCAACGCTTGCCCGGCATACGGCTGAGCGTGAAGGCGCGCACTGGAGCGGGTTGATGTGTGCGTCGGGACCGGCACGTCGCGCACGGTGACCCAGACGCCCCCGCATGTCCACCGGCACGACGGCTCCATCGTGACGCATCCGTGAGGCGTGCCGGGGTGACACCCGGCCCGGCGGCGGGCAGTCTTGGGGAGTGCTCCGCCAACGCCTCCCCGTGCGGCCGCTGTCGGTGGCCGACCGCGCCGCGGCGCTCGCCTGCTGCGGGCGAGACCGGGTGGCCAACGTGTTCGTGGCGGCACGGATCGTCGAAGGGTCGATCGCGTCGTCACCCGGTTCGCTGCTCGGCCACTGGAGCGACGGACAGCTGGCGGGCCTGGCGTGGGTGAGCGCCAACGTCGTGCCCGTGGAGCTGGACGAGGACGGTATCGCCGCGATGGCCACGCGGATCATGCGGATGCGCCGGCAGTGTGCGTCGCTCTTCGGGCCGTCAGAGCAGGTCAACGCGCTCTGGGAACGCCTCGGTCCGACGTGGGGCCCCGTCCGCGCGGTCCGGACGCATCAGCCGCTGCTCACGACGAGCACCCGGCCCTCGGCCCTCGGGCTGCCGCTCGACCCCGACGTCCGCCCGGCCCGGCTCAACGAGGTCGACATCGTCCTGCCGGCCGCCGCCCACATGTTCACCGAGGAGATCGGCTACCCGCCGTACCACGGCTCCGACCGCGGCTACCGCGCCAGCATCGGGGCGCTGATCCGGGCGGGCCACACATACGTCAAGGTCGAGGACGGTGAGGTCGTCTTCAAGGCCGATGTCGGGTCGCTGGCGCTGGGCTGCGCCCAGGTGCAGGGGGTGTGGCTGCACCCGCGGCTGCGCGGGCAGGGCTTGTCGGTGCCGGCCATGGCCTCCGTCGTCGAGCAGGTGCTCGACGGGCTCGCCGACGAGGTCTCCCTCTACGTCAACGACTTCAACGTTGCGGCGCGGTCGACCTACGCCCGATGCGGGTTCCGGCAGGTCGGGGCGTTCACGACCGTCCTGCTCTGACGGTGTCTCACGCGAACCGGATCGAGACGTTGTCGCCGTCGCGGCGGTAGCCCATCGCCTGGTAGATCGCGTTCGACGTGGGGTTGGCCAGGTCGGTGTAGAGGATGCACCGCGCTCCCGCGTCCATGCGGGCCGCGCTCAGGGCGTGCACGACACCGGAGGCGTAGCCGTTGCCGCGCAGCTCCACCGGTGTCCAGACGCCGGAGATGCGCGTGACCCCGCCGCTCGTCGGCGACGCGTACGCCATCGACGCGGGTGTGCCGTCGACCTCCCAGATCCCGACGAGCCCGGCGGCCACGTGCTGGTCGAGGCTGTTCACCACTCGGCCGCCGGTCGCGACCGTGGTCCCTTCGATCGTGTCGACGAAGTCCTGGCTCCATGCGTCCACCACAGTGGCGTCGTGAGGCGTCGCGAGCCGGAAGCGCCCGGCGACCTCGAACGGCAGGCTGGGGCGCTCGGGCAGGTTGAACCGTCCGACCTCCATCTCGACGGTGGCGGTGGTGCCCGTCAGGCGCACCCACTCCGAGGCGAAGGCCTCGACGGGCTCGCGAAGCCCGGAGGCGCCGTGCACGGACTCGCCCTCGCCCGCGAGCAGCTCCGCCAGGCCGCGGGCCTGGTCCGGAGTCGACACGGCGATGTGCAGCGGGTGCGGCGGCGTGTGCATGAACGCGGCGACCACGTCGCCGGCAGCGTCCCGGGCAACCCACCACCGCGGCCCCACATAGCGCGTCGGGTCGGACAGGAGCCCCTCGGTCACGCTCGACAGCACACTCATCGACTCCGGGTCCCGCTCGACGAGCGGAGCGACCGTCCTCTTGGCCTCGTGGGGGTCGGTGAGCAGGGTGAACGTGACGGGGGTGGGCGGCATACGGCACACGATGGCATCGCCGGGTGACCGCCGCACGCGGATTTCGCGCGGCGACGAGGCTGCGGTCCTCGCCCGTAGGGTGGAGCGATGACGAGGTCAGCAGGAGTCACCGCCACGGGCGACCGGCGGATCGCCGCCGAGGTCGTTCTCGCCAACCACTACGTCGTCCTCGCGACGGCCGACGCCGACGGTATGCCGTGGGCCTCGCCGGTCTACTTCGCGGCCGACCAGCTGCGGACCTTCTACTGGGTCTCGCGTCCCGCATCAGAGCACTCGCGCAACATCGAGCAGCGCCCCGAGGTGTCGCTCGTCGTCTTCGACTCGACTCAGCCGCTCGGGACCGGGATCGGCGTCTACGCGCGCGGACACGCGGTGCGTGTGCCCGACCCGGAGGTGCCGACCGCGATCGCCACGTACTCCCGTTGGAGCGAGGAGGACGGGGCGGGGCCCTGGGACCAGGCCCGTCTCGGCGCGGCAGGCCTGGCCCTCTACCGCGCGGAGGTCACCGACCTCAGCGTGCTGCCGGGCCGCGGCCTCGACGAACGGGTCGCGCTCGAGGTCGACCTGTCCGCCCACGAGCCCACCCCCTGAGAGCACCCAGCCGGCCCGGACGACAATCCGGGAGCCAGCGCGACCGCATCGCCGGATATCCTTCCGGGGTTCGACCCCACAGCACAACGCCCAACAAGGAGTCCTGGTGGCCCTGCACATGTCGTCCCTGTTCCTGCGCACCCTTCGCGAGGACCCGGCGGACGCAGAGGTCCCGAGCCACAAGCTGCTCGTCCGCGCCGGCTACATCCGCCGCGTCAGCCCCGGCGTCTACACCTGGCTCCCGCTCGGGCTGCGGGTGCTGCGCAACGTCGAGCGCATCGTCCGCGAGGAGATGAACGCCATCGGCGCCCAGGAGCTGCTCTTCCCGGCACTGCTGCCCAAAGAGCCGTTCGAGGCGACCGGCCGGTGGACCGAGTACGGCGACAACATCTTCCGCCTGCAGGACCGCAAGGGCTCCGACCACCTCCTCGGGCCGACCCATGAGGAGATGTTCACGCTCGCGGTGAAGGACCTGTTCAGCTCGTACAAGGACCTGCCGCTGTCGATCTACCAGATCCAGACGAAGTACCGCGACGAGGCGCGGCCGCGCGCCGGAGTCCTTCGCGGTCGTGAGTTCGTCATGAAGGACAGCTACTCCTTCGACGTCGACGAGGCGGGCCTCGACAAGTCTTACCAGGCCCACCGTGATGCCTACGTGCGCATCTTCGACCGCCTCGGCTTCCACTACGTCATCGTCGAGGCGATGGCCGGCGCGATGGGCGGCAGTAAGAGCGAGGAGTTCCTCGCGACGGCAGAGGTGGGCGAGGACACCTACGTCCGCTGCACGAGCTGCGGGTATGCCGCCAACGTCGAGGCCGTCAAGGTGCCGGCCCCCGCGCCGGTCGGGTGGGACGGCGTGCCCGCAGCGCACGCTGAGGACACTCCGGACACCCCGACCATCGAGACGCTGGTCGACCACCTCAACGAGCGGTTCCCGCGCGACGACCGGTCGTGGACGGCGGGCGACACGCTGAAGAACGTCGTCGTCACCCTCGTGCAGCCCGACGGCACCCGTGAGCCGCTCGCGATCGGCGTGCCCGGCGACCGTGAGGTCGACGAGAAGCGCCTCGGCGCCCAGGTCGAGCCCGCTGAGGTGGACGCGTTCACCGAAGCGGACTTCGCCGCTCACCCGGGGCTGGCGAAGGGCTACATCGGGCCCGGCGCGCTCGGGCTCGATGGGACGACCGGTATCCGCTACCTGCTCGACCCGCGCATCTCCGAGGGGACCCGCTGGGTGACCGGGGCGAACGAGGCCGGCCGGCACGTCATCGACCTCGTCGCCGGGCGTGACTTCACCGCCGACGGCACCATCGAGGCGGCCGAGGTCCGGTTCGGCGACCCCTGCCCGAACTGCGACCACGTCCTCGAGGGCGCGCGGGGAATCGAGATGGGCCACGTGTTCCAGCTCGGCAAGAAGTACGCCGAAGCGCTCGATCTCAAGGTGCTCGACCAGAACGGCAAGCTCGTCACGGTCGTCATGGGCTCCTACGGCGTCGGCGTCTCGCGGGCCGTCGCCTGTGTCGTCGAGGGCAACAACGACGAGGCGGGCATCGTCTGGCCGCGCGAGCTGAGCCCGGTCGACGTGCACATCGTCGCGACGGGCAAGGACGAGCCGGTCTTCGTCAAGGCGGAGGAGATCGCGCGCGAGCTCGAGGCGCAGGGGCTGTCGGTCCTCGTCGACGACCGCAAGGGCGTCAGCCCGGGCGTCAAGTTCAAGGACTCCGAGCTCATCGGCGTGCCGACGATCGTCGTCGTCGGCCGCGGCCTCGCGGACGGCACCGTAGAGATCAAGGACCGCCGTTCCGGCGAGCGGCGCGAGGTCGGGCTCGACACCGTCGTCGGCAAGCTCGTGTCGGAGGTGCGCGGATCGTGACCGGCCCGGCGACGCCGCCTGGCGTATCCGCCGTCATCTTCGACTGGGGCGGGACGATCACGCCGTGGCACACGGTCGACATGCTCGCGCAGTGGACGGCGTTCGCCGAGGGGGTCGGCGCGCTCGCGTGCGCCCGGAGCGACCTTGCGGCGCAGCTGTATGCCGCCGAGGACCTCGCGTGGAAGCGCGGCCGCTCGGACGGGGCGAGTGCCCGACTGGACGAGATCCTCGCGGAGTGCGGGCTGCCGCAGGGCCACCCGATAACGGAGGCCGGCACAGCGGCATACCGGGACTTCTGGGAACCGCACACGCTGACGCACCCTGCGATCGGTCCACTGTGGAAAGCGTTGCGTGACAACGGGATTCGCGTCGGCGTTCTGTCCAACACGATCTGGGACCGCACCTATCATCGTTCGATCTTCGAGCGCGACGGCGTGCTCGAGCTCATCGACGGTGACGTCTACTCCAGCGAGACGCCGTGGGTGAAGCCGCGGGCGGAGATCTTCGCGCACGCGGCCGAGGTGCTCGGAGTGGCGCCAGGGGAGTGCGCCTACGTCGGCGACCGGTCCTACGAGGACGTCCACGGCCCCCAGCAGGTCGGCATGCGCGCGATCTGGATCCCGCACTCGACCATCCCCGTGGACCAGCAGGTGTCGCACGACGCTACGCCTGACGCCGTGGCACAGGAGCTTGCGGACATCCTGACGATCGTCACGGGCTGGAACGAAAGGACGGCGTGAGCGACCCCTCTCTCACGACGTTCGTCTTCCTCGGGCTCGCTGCGCTCCTCGCCGGCTGGATCGACGCGGTGGTCGGCGGCGGTGGGCTGGTGCAGCTGCCTGCGCTGCTCGTCGGGCTTCCCGGAGCGAGCCCGGCCCAGCTGCTCGCCACGAACAAGTTCAGCTCGATCTTCGGCACGGCGACCAGCTCGATCACGTACTACCGCCGGGTGCGGCCGGACCTGCGTACCGCTCTGCCGATGGCCGCGGTCGCCTATGTCGGCGCGGTCCTCGGCGCGCTCATCGGCCTGCACATCCCGAAGTCTGCGTTCAACCCGATCATTCTCGTGCTGCTCGTCGTCGTCGGGGCATACACCCTGTTCAAGCCCGACCTCGGCCGGGAGTCGATCCTGAGGTTCCACGGCCCGCGGCACGTGGTCCTCGCCATGATCACGGGATTCGTCATCGGGGTGTACGACGGCGCACTGGGCCCGGGCACCGGCAGCTTCCTCGTCTTCGCCCTCGTGGGCCTGCTCGGCTACAACTTCCTCGAGGCCAGCGCCAAGGCCAAGATCACGAACTTCGCGACGAACCTCGGCGCGCTGACGGTCTTCGCACCGATGGGCCTGGTCATGGTGAAGGTCGGCCTGGTCATGGCAGGGGCCAACCTCCTCGGTGGGTACATCGGGGCCCGCACCGCGGTGGCCCGGGGGAGCGGCTTCGTCCGGGCGGTGTTCGTCCTCATCGTCACCGCCTTCATCGTCAAGATCGGCGGGAGCCTCGTCGGCTGGTGGTCCTGACGGGCCCCTGACGGTGCCCTGACGGGTGCAACGCTGTGGTCGACCACGGTCCGCCCCGCGTCGCCACCGCGTCGCCACCGCATCGCGTCCCGTCGCCACCCGTCGCCACCGCATGGCGTCCCGTCGCCACCCGTCCCGACCGGGTCGCCGGAGGCGCAGAGTGATCGCTCACACGGACGTCATCCCGCCCCCACAGGTGACCCACAGGGTGCCGCACAAGGCTCGTCCCATGTCCGCAGCCACCCTGTCCGAGGCCCGCACGCTGCCCCGACTCCCGCTCTGGTGGCGTGACCTGACCGCCTCGCTCGGCTGGGCCGTGCTCCTCTTCGTCGTGGCGCTGTGGGTCGCGGGCGGTGGGCTGACGGCCTCCGACACCGTCGGCGACGCGGTGACGAGTCTCGGGCGCCTGTGCGGGCTCGTCGGCTCGGCGCTGATCCTCATCCAGCTGTTCCTCATGGCGCGCGTCCCGGTGATCGAGCAGGCCTGGGGCCAGGACGAGCTCGCCCGCCTGCACCGCATCGTCGGCTTCACGTCGATCAGCCTCGTGCTCACGCACATCGTGGTCACGATCGCCGGCTACAGCCTCGGCACCGGCATCGGGGTCATCGGCACCTTCCTGGACGAGGTCCTCCACTCGCCGGGCATGCTGCTCGCGCTCGCCGGCGCGGTCGCGCTCGTCATGGTCGCCGTCACGTCGGTCAAGGTGGCCCGGCGGCGGCTGCGGTACGAGTCGTGGCACCTGCTGCACCTCTACGCGTACCTCGGTGCCGGGCTGGCGCTGCCGCACCAGCTGTGGACGGGTCAGGACTTCCGGGCGAGCACGGTGTCTACCGTCTTCTGGTGGGGGCTGTATGCCGCCGCGCTGGCCTCGGTGCTCGTGTTCCGGGTCGCGCTGCCGCTCGTCCGGTCGTACCGGCACGGGCTCGTCGTGACCGACGTCGTGGCCGAGTCGCCGACCGTCACCTCCGTGGTGGTCTCCGGCCGGCGGCTAGACCGGATGCCGGTGCGCGCCGGGCAGTTCTTCCAGTGGCGGTTCGTCGATGGCCCCGGCTGGACGCGGGCCAACCCGTACAGCCTGTCGGCGGCCCCCGACGGTCGCAGCCTGCGGATCACGGCCTCCGCCGTGGGTGAAGGCAGTGCGCGGCTGGCGGGCCTGCGTCCAGGCGCCAAGGTGCTGGTCGAAGGGCCCTACGGCCGGATGCACTCGGGCGTCCGCACCCGAGAACGTGCGGTGCTCATCGGCGCCGGCATCGGCATCACACCGTTGCGCGCCCTGCTCGAGGAGCTTCCGGCCGGCCCGGACTCGACGGTGGTCATCTACCGCGTCTCCCGGGAGGCCGACATCGTCCTCGCCGGTGAGCTGCTGGACCTCGCCCGCGCCAAGGGCGCCCGCGTCGTCGCGGTGGTCGGTCGCCGGCCGCACGACCGCCAGAGCTGGCTGCCCGCGGACTCCGCCCAGCTCGGCGACGCCGGTGCGCTGCTGCGCATCGTCCCCGACATCGCCTACCGCGACGTCTACGTGTGCGGCCACCCCGACTGGATGGACCTCGTCATCGACGCCGCACGCTCGGCCGGTGTGCCGGCCGAGTCGATCCACCACGAACGCTTCAGCTACTAGCGCGCTCCGACCTCACCTCGACTCCCGACTCCGACCTCACCCGACCGACCCGAACCAGAGAGCCCCCCATGCGAAGGATCGTCATCTGGGCGATGAGCACCCTGACGGTGCTCGTCCTGCTCTTCAGCTACAGCACGTCGCGTTCGTCGACCCTGCCACCCACCGCAGCAACCTCCGAGACCCGGAAGGTGGCACCGAACGCCGTCTCGGGCTCGTCGGGTTCTTCGGGCTCGTCAGGCTCGTCGGGTTCTTCGGGGTCGTCAGCGTCGTCAGGGTCGTCAGGCGGCACGGCTGCGGCATCGAGCTCGGAAAAGACCTACGCCGGGGACGCCGTGATGACGCGCTACGGCGCCGTGCAGGTCCAGATCACCGTGGCCGACGGAAAGATCACCGCGGCCGACGTGCTGCAGGTCCCGTGGCAGGACCGGCACGACCAGATGATCAACTCTCAGGCCGTCCCGGTCTACAACGACGAGGCGGTCCAGGCGCAGTCCGCGCAGATCGACGTCGTCTCCGGCGCGACGGTGACGTGGGAGGGCTACACCCAGTCGCTGCAGTCGGCGATCGACGCGGCCCACATCTAGGCCACCGTTACGCGCGAGGCAGCCTGGCGGCATACCGCACCCAGCAGCATACGAAACCACCCGACAGGACCGAGGAGAGCGAGGCACAGGATGAGCACGTGGGTCAGACACGCACCGGCACGCCGGGCATGGGTGGAGCAGATCATGGGAATGCCGGTCAGCATCCACCTCAGAGGTGATGCCGTCGACGGGCCGGAGGCCGAGGTCGCCGTGGCGCAGGCCTTCCGGACTATGCGCGAGATGGACGGCATCTTCTCGACCTACCGCGACGACTCCGACCTGATGCGGCTGCGTCGGGAGGAGGTGGGCCTCGGCGCGTGCAGCCCGCTCGTCAGAGAGGCGCTGGCCATCGGTGAGCGGGCCGAGCGGCTGACCCACGGTGCCTTCACGACGCTGCTGCCGACCGGCGACGGCGACCTTGCGTTCGACCCGACCGGCTTCGTCAAGGGCTGGGCCGTCGACCTGGCAGCCAAGGCCCTGGCTAACCTGCCTCGGATCTCTTTCTGCCTCAATGCAGGCGGTGACATGCTCATCGGCGCGCACCCCGAGATGCCGCTCGCCGGTGAGGACGCCATCGCTTGGCGTGTCGGGATCGAGGACCCTCACGACCGGAGCCAGATCGCGAGCACGGTGTCCCTGACACACGGTGCCGTCGCCACCTCGGGAACGGCCGCGCGGGGCGCTCATCTCTACGACCCGGCGGCCGGCAAGCTCGTCGGGCGCGCCGGGTCGGTGACCGTCATCGGGCCGACCTTGCTGTGGGCCGACGTGTGGGCGACGGCGCTCTTCGTCGGCGGTGAGGTGACGCGCGAGGCGTTCGCACTGTCCGCTCCCGACTACCTGTCGACGGCGCTCTGACTCCTTACGTCTTGACTTAATTAAGCAGCCGTGCAAATAATGAGGAATGCACGCGCTGGACATCCTCGGCGACCCGGTCCGCCGGCGCATCCTCGAGCTGCTCGCCAGCGCTGACGGCGGCGAGCGCTCCTCGGGCGAGCTCGCGGCCGTTATCGCCGGGGAGTTCGGCATCTCGCATCCGGCCGTCTCCCAGCACCTCAAGGTGCTGCGCGACAACGGGTTCGCGTCCGTGCGCGCGGAGGGCACCCGCCGCCTGTATGCCGTCGAGCCGGGTCCCTTGGAGGAGCTCGACGCGTGGGTGGCGCAGTTCCGCGCCTTCTGGGGCCAGCGTCTCGACGCCCTCGGCACCGAGCTGCGGCGCGGGCGCCGGGCCGGCCCCGAGACGCCCGTCCACGCGTCTACTGACGCGTCCACCGATGCCACCACAGACTCGACCGTCTGACCTGTCGCCGACAAAGGAGAAACCATGACTGCCATCGACCACGTGAGGTCCATCGACCGCACCGTCTCCGCCGGAGAGCGGGCGGGAACGCCGACCAAGAGCGTCACCGTCAATCAGAGCTACCCCGTGGGGGTTGCCGAGCTGTGGGACGCCGTCACCACGGGTGAGCGGATCTCGCGGTGGCTCATGCCGATCACGGGTGACCTCCGGATCGGCGGGCGGTACCAGCTCGAGGGCAACGCAGGCGGCGTCGTCGAGGAGTGCGTGCCGACCGAGCGCATCGCCGTGACGTGGGAGTACGGCGGCGACGTCTCCTGGGTCGTGGCCACCCTCTCGGACGGCGACGACCGGAGCAGCCTGAAGGTCGTCCACACCGCCCATGTCGATGACGAGAGGTGGGCCGAGTTCGGCCCCGGAGCGGTCGGGATCGGCTGGGACATGATGCTGCTCGGCCTGTCGCTCTACCTCGAGTCGTCGACCTCGATGGACCCTGCGGAGGCCGCGGCGTGGACGATGAGCCCCGAGGGCAAGCAGGTCATGACCGAGAGCGGCACGGCGTGGCGCGACGCGCAGATCGCGAGCGGAGATGACGAGACTGCCGCCCGGGCTGCGTCGGAGCGCTGCATCGCGGCCTACACCGGAGGCTGAGCGGCTGAGAACCGGCGACGACTCGGGCGACCACTCGGGCGACCACTCGGGCGACCGCTCGGGCGACCGCTCGGGCGACCGCTCGGGGCGACGACTCGGGGCGACGACTCGGGCGACCACTCGGGCGACCACTCGGGCGACGACTCGGGCGACGAAGCGGACGACCACTCGGGGCGACGACTCCGGCGACGACTCCGGCGACGACTCGGGCGACCGCTCGGACGTCCGGCCCGGGCAACGACTCGGGCGAGGTATGACTGTTGGCCGTCCGTCGGTTTGGGGCCTGCCGTTGTTGGGCATCCCGACAGCCCCGCCGTCGCTGGGCGGGGTGTGGGGCGGTGCAGCTATAGGTGCCAGGTGACGCTGGTTGGGGTGACGGTGGCGGTGAGGTTGCGTTGGTGCACGAGGGTGTGGTGGCGGCCGCAGAGGAGGGCGCCGTTGGTCAGGTTGGTGG
>NZ_BAAGRF010000011.1:0-51158 GCF_054783095.1 Intrasporangium mesophilum
GTCAGCAACGCGATCACGGTCAAGACCGGCACCACCACGGTGACCCGCAGCGTGCAGCTGCAGCGCCGCCCGTCGACCTCGACCGCCTGGACCACGCTGTCGAGCACGACCACGGCCGCCACCGGCAAGGCCACCATCGGCTACACGGTGCCCGCGGTGGGCACCTGGTACTACCGGCTGTATGCCGTGCCGACCACGACCGCGGCCGGGGCGTACACCCCGGCCCGTACGGTGATTTCGGTCGCGGCCCCGACGGTGAGCGCGGTGTCCCCGAGCAGTGGGCCGACCGCCGGCGGCACGGTCGTGACGATCACCGGGACCAACCTGACCGGCGCGTCCAGCGTCAAGTTCGGCACCGCGACCGGAACCGGCCTGGCCGTGACCGGCCCCACCCAGCTGACCGTCACCTCCCCGGCCGGCTCGGCCGGGACCGTGCCGGTCACCGTGACCACACCCGGCGGCACCTCCACCACCGGCACCGCCACCCAGTACACCTACATCACACCAGCGCCCGCGGCCCCGACGGTGAGCGCGGTGTCCCCGAGCAGTGGGCCGACCACCGGCGGCACCGTCGTCACCATCACCGGGACCAACCTGACCGGCGCGTCCAGCGTCAAGTTCGGCACCGCGACCGGAACCAACCTGACCGTCACCAGCCCCACCCAGCTGACCGTCACCTCCCCAGCCAGCACGGCCGGGACCGTGCCGGTCACCGTGACCACACCCGGCGGCACCTCCACCACCGGCACCGCCACCCAGTACACCTACACCGGGCCGGCTTCCTGCGATACGGCATACACACCCGTGAAGCACGTGACAGGCACTGTCACGTCGAACACGACTTGGTCGCCCGACTGCGCCGGGGTCTACGTGCTCGATGCGCCGGGCGTCACAATCCCCAAAGGCATCGCGCTAGCACTGTCGGCCGGAACTATCATCAAGGCGGCGGGACCTGCGGGCGTCACCGTTGATGGCTCGCTTACAGCCCTGGGAACGAGCGCCGCGCCGGTCATCATCACCTCGTTGCGTGATGACACCGCCGGCGGTGACACCAACGGCGACGGGACAGCCACTACCCCCGCCCCCACCNGTCCCCGAGCAGTGGGCCGACCACCGGCGGCACCGTCGTCACCATCACGGGAACCAACCTGACCGGCGCGTCCAGCGTCAAGTTCGACACCACCCCCGGAACCAACCTGACCGTCACCAGCCCCACCCAGCTGACGGTCACCTCCCCAGCCAGCACGGCCGGGACCGTGCCGGTCACCGTGACCACACCCGGCGGCACCTCCACCACCGGCACCGCCACCCAGTACACCTACACCACACCGGCGCCCGCGGCCCCGACGGTGAGCGCGGTCTCCCCGAACGGCGGCCCGACCACCGGCGGCACCGTCGTCACGATCACGGGAACCAACCTGACCGGCGCCACCAGCGTCAAGTTCGGCACCGCGACCGGAACCACTCTGACCGTCACCAGCCCCACCCAGCTGACGGTCACCTCCCCTGCCGGCACGGCCGGGACCGTGCCGGTCACGGTGACCACACCCGGCGGCACGTCGAGCAGCAGCACCGCCACCCAGTACACCTACACCACACCCGAAACTTGCGATCCGGCTTACACGCCAGTGCGGCACGTCACCGGGAGCATCACAACCAGCACGACCTGGTCGCCCGACTGCGCCGGCGCATACGTGCTCGATGAGACCGTAGCCGTTGCCGCGGGCGCAACTCTTACCCTGACGCCCGGCACTGTTGTTAAGTCGTACCAGACTGGCCTGACCGTGAATGGCGCGTTGAACGCTGCCGGCACCAGCGGGTCACCGGTGACGTTCACCTCCTGGCGCGATGACACCGTCGGNGGCCTCGACCGCGCAAGGGATCCAGCTGGACCACACCATCGTGCGCTACATGGGCTGGACGTCGCTGGGCACCCAGCTCAACCCGGTCACGGTCACTAACAGCACCTTCGAGCACGCCAGGTCGGGCGTGACCGTCACCGGTCAACGCGCCATCACCCTGACCGGAAACACGGTGCGCGACAGCGCCACCAGCGGCCTGACCGTGACCCAGCAGGGGGACGTGACCAACGTCGCCGCATCGACCACCACCGTGTCGGGCAACACCATCGACGACATCCGCGCCGGGGCCGGGCTGATCGTGGATGCCGCACCAAGCCCCTACAACCTCAACCAGGCGCTGCTGAACATCCCGGCGCCAACGGTCACCGGCAACACCGTGCAGAACGTCACCGGCCGCTACAACCCCTTCTACGCGGGCCAGATGAACGGCGAGGCGTTCCGGGTCCTGAGCCATTCCCTGCTGCCAAGCCAACTGACCGGCAACAGCGGAGCGAACAACAGCGTCAACGCACTGCAACTGATCGGGACGCTCAAGGCCGATCTGACCCTGCCCGCGGCAGGGCTGCCCATCGCGATCGGTGGCCCCTACTCCAACAACGTCACCGGACTGACGGTCGCCCAAGGTGTCACCCTCACCCTCAATGCCGGCACCGTCTTGAAAGCCGGGTACGGCACCAACGACTGGGGAACCATCCTGCAGATCAACGGCACACTCCGAGCCCTGGGAACGAGCGCCAACCCGGTCATCATCACCTCGTTGCGTGATGACACCGCCGGCGGTGACACCAACGGCGACGGGACAGCCACTACCCCCGCCCCCACCNCAACAACAGCACCGGGTCGATCAGCCTGGACCGGGTCCGCGTGTCCTACGCCTCGAGTGGGGTGTCGGTCTCGTATGCCGGGTCCGAGTCGATCACCAACAGCACCTTTGACGCCAACGGCTACAACGCCGTGACCCTCAGCGGCCTGCCCGGTGCCCCGGTCCTGACCGGGAACACGTTCACCCGCAACGCCACCCAGTACACCTGCAACGACCCCTGGTGCACCTACAGCTACCTGCCGGTCGTCATCACGTCCGATCATCTGGACCTGGCCAAGCTGGCCGGTAACACCGGCTCGGCCAACAGCTACAACACCATCGGGCTCCATGGCACCCTGACCACCTCCTCGACCTGGCCCACCACCGGGCTGCAGCTGCTCATCGGCCGCTACCCCTACCTGTTCCCGGCCGGTGAAGGCAGCACGCTCACGGTGGCCACCGGGGTGACCCTGACCATGCCCGCCGGCGCGGTGGCCAAGTTCGCCCACGGCAACACCCTGACCGTGAATGGCGCGTTGAACGCTGCCGGCACCAGCGGGTCACCGGTGACGTTCACCTCCTGGCGCGATGACACCGTCGGNCGTGCCCACGGGCG
The DNA here is from genome assembly GCF_054783095.1 of Intrasporangium mesophilum. Lineage (NCBI taxonomy): Bacteria > Bacillati > Actinomycetota > Actinomycetes > Micrococcales > Intrasporangiaceae > Intrasporangium > Intrasporangium mesophilum. Next base: position 3,281 of record NZ_BAAGRF010000011.1, read on the forward strand.
GGCGGGTCAGCCTCGAGTCCACAACGCTGAAGTACGCGAAGCAATGCCTCGCGTCCAGCGGAGGCGGCGTCTATCTGCGGGGAAAGGTAGTCGGCTGCCAGGTGGGGGTGTTCTCGGATGGCACATTCGTCGACGCCCGCGACGTCGACTGGGGATCCGCCTCAGGTCCCGGACCGGACGGCACCGGTGTACCCGTGGTCGGTAGTGGTGTCGTGTACTACCCGTGGGTCGGGTACGTTCCGCCGCCGCGGCCGGCGCCGGCCGACCCGCAGCCGGTACCCCCGGACAACTCCACGAAGTGCTCGCAGCTCGTTGTTCTCGGCGCTCGGGGATCCAGCGAGGACCCTATGGCGACTCGATCCGGACTATTCGGGCCGTGGATCGCGCCTACCTTCAGCGGTGAGTCTGATGGGTTCGGTACCAACTCGTGGGCCGTTTACCAAGAGCTGAAGGACGCACTGGCGATCTCTGATCCTCAGGTCACTGTGAAACCTGTTGCGGTCCAATACCTGGGGCTCAGCGTCCCGGGCTTCGTCTTCCGAGGTCAGTGGGTCGGGCCGGAGGGCTACATGCAGAGCATCTTCGACGGTGAGGACAAGCTCCTTGCTCGGATGCATACGGAACTGCGCGACTGCCCGAACTCCAAGTTCGTCCTTCTCGGCTACTCGCAAGGCGCCCTCGCCATACACCTCAGCCTCCGACTCATGGCAAGCAGTGAACCGTCGCTGCTCGAGCGCGTGGTTGGGGTTGGCCTCATCGCAGACCCCGGTCGGGTCGCGTTCGGGTCTGAGCTGTTGTGGGAGTCCGCCAACACGGAAGCCGGCATCTTGGTCCGCCCATTCACAGGAGTTTGGACGTCGGGCCTCTGGTATGACTCAACCCTCGCCGGTGCGATACCGAACACCGTGACTGGCAGGACGATCTCCCTCTGTCACCAGCTCGATCCCGTATGCGGCGCCAGTATCGGAGGACAGGTACTTGCCCATCTGAACTATTCACCAGCGGAAACCCAGGCCGTCGGGCAGTGGCTCGCACAAAGACTGCACGCCGGCGGAATCGGCTAAAAGCACTCCGGCTCCATGGCTTGTTGACGTCTGCGGCGCCCCGAGCTACGTGGGTCCCACACATCGGCGTTCGCGTCCCCTGGTGATGCTCGAAAGGGGCATCGTGTCGTGGGGGTCGTTCCACCCGCGAATGGCCAAGGCAGACAACGTCCCTGCGCCGGCCGCCGAGCCGCTCACTTTGCCCAAACCAGGTACGTCCGTGCTGAGCTCATCGTAGATTTCGGTTCATCGACGGATGAAGTCGCGACCGGGGTCGCGCCTGGCAGGGGTGGTTCGCTGATGAGTGTCACGCGTCTNTGTGAGCGCAGGAGCGAGCGCAGCTCTAGACGGCGTGAACATCCGCCACGCGACGACGTGCCTCGCCATCATCACGGATGGATTCGCCGAGGTTCACGGCCAGATCACCCACTGTGTGGTCGGTGTGTCATCGGAGTCTTATGTCGACGCAACGAACGTCGACTGGGGAAGTCCGAGCGGTCCCTCGCCAATTGGCACGGGGACCTCGGTATCGGGCTCGGGAGTCGATGTGCTTCCATGGGTTGGCTGGGTGGCGCCGCCAATTCCAGCTCCAGTGCAGCCCGGCAGTCCACCGGACCCTGCCCCTGGCTGCAAGCCGTTCATGTTCTTGGCTGTCAGAGGGTCGGGCGAAGACCCTAAGGACAGCGCGAAAGATACGGACTACCAGGACTGGCTGTCTGGCTTCGGTCGCACGATATGGCCCGTATACCAATCTTTCGTGTCGAAGATGTCTGGGGCCCTCAACGAGCCTGACCCCAAGAAGATCCTGAAGGGGATCGGGCTAAGGTATACGGCGATGCATGTGCCTGTTTGGGAGAACGCGGCGGGCCCTGTCAACCCGCTTTTAGGTATGAATGCCGCGTTTGCTGACGTTTCTTACAACGCGAGCATATGGATGGGCGTCGACCGTATTCAGCAGTACCTTGAGGGCGAAATAGGTCGCTGTGGCACATCGCAGCAGTACGTGCTGGTGGGCTATTCGCAAGGTGCCCTGGCCATCCACATCTACCTCGAGCGAAGAGCTACTAATGCGGTTCTGGATCAGATCGCTGCCGTAGGACTGATTGCCGACCCGGCGAAAAATGGACATGGCGCCGAAAGCGTCTTCACGGATGGATTTAAGACGGCCGAGCCCGGGATGTGGAATGCGACAGGCGTCTATCGGAAGGCGCTCCTTCCTGGGAGTGGCCCACTACCGGACTCAATCACGCCATACACAGCCTCTCTCTGCCACAACAACGACATCGTCTGCGCTCCCGGATGGGGATCCGGATGGTGGAACCACGACTACTGGAACAAGGCTGACGAGATCGACCAGCTCGCGGAATGGTTGGCAAGCACGGCATTGGCCTCCCACCGATAACGGTCGCCGAGCCTCCTAATGGGCCTCTCGCCGGCCCGACGCCTGATCGGGTATAGCCACTGCGCAGTCCGCTGGAACCGCTGACAGTGGATTGCGTGGCCCGATCAGGCGATGTGGCGAAGGCCAGCGAGACCGTCCGAGATGAAGGACTTGAGGGAGACGACACGCACGACGTCGCCGGTGCGGGGTGCGTTGACGACGAGGCCGTAACCGATGTACATCCCGACATGCCCAGGAGCCGCCATGGTGCCAAAGGCTCCGGGGATCATGACGAGATCGCCCGGACGCAAGGCGTCGAGGGAGGCCGGTGTGCCGTTTCGAAGCTGTTGGCCGACGACCCTGCCGATGCGGACGCCGCCGCGGATCCATGCTTGCTGCGTCAGGCCGGAGCAGTCGTAGGCGGCCGGTCCGTTCCCGCCCCATCTATACGGCTTGCCGAGTTGAGCTAGAGCAAACGTGACGGCCATCTGCGCCTGCGGACTCGTGCCAGCGGGTATCGCGTATGCCGTGGGCAATCCGTGGGATCCGTCGATCCCGGGCGGAACTGTTCCGGGTTCGGCGGCGTCGCAGTCTAGTTCGGTGTTGGTGCCCGTTATCGACGCGAGAACGCCGGCCGCGCGCTGGGCTTGGCGCTGGTAGTTCTCGCCGACAACGCTCGACCATCGGTTGGCCTGCGTGGGCACCCCGGTGAACGCTGACCGCTGAACCATCTGGGCGGCATACCAGGGCGTCATGTCCTGCCAGCCCGGCAGCGCCAGCAGCGCGTCGAGGAAGAGCTGAGTCGACTCGATCGGACTCATGCGCTGGGCCGCCGTGCCCCACCCGGGCCGCTGCTGGAACAGGCCAAGGGAGTCGTGGTCGAAGCCGACGCCTTGGTTCGGGTATGCCGCTCCGGTGGGGTCGTTCGGGTTGGCGAGCACTCGCAGCTCCGACTCGGCCAACGCCACCATGACGGCGACGAAGGCGGCGCGTTCGCCACTTCGCTGAGCTGCGACCGCAAAGATGATCCGCGCGTTCTGTGCCTGCGCCGGGGACAGCCCGCCGACGGGACCACCGGACACGCAGGACGGGAGTCGCGCGTCGGCCGGTGAACTGGAAGCGGCGACGATCACGAGTCCCAACGTCGCCAGCACAGTGGCGAGAGCCACGACGACGACAGCACCGATCCGCTGCAGGGACATACGCGCGTCACCGCCACTCGGGGGCACTATCCGGGCTCCTGACTGATCGGTGTCTTTGTCGTGGGAATGCCGCTGGGCTGGGTCACGTCCCTCTGGTGGGGTTCGCTGGTGGGTTTCCACCCCGAACTCGAACGCTGCTCCGTCCTTCTGGACTACGGCGACGGCATCCCGTGGGCACTTCCGGACCAGGCGTTCCGTCCCTGGGCGGCGCGGTCGGCACTGCCACCAGCTATGGCGTCACTGCGATGGCGGAACATGCTGCACTCGCATTGCTGCGAGACCCGGTCGTCTGACCAAGGAGGATCTGGACCTGTCGCCTGGCGTACTGGCGCTCCTTGCCGGTGAGGGACAGCCCCTCGACATAGAGCCGAAGGAGGCCTGGCCAACCCGACGGTGACCCCGCCAGGAGGCGATGGACCGCCCGTCGTTGGGCCGCGGTGTAGCGGAGTTGCTCGAGCATGCGCCTTGTGCAAGCCCGCGAGTTCCCGCCGGCGAGTTTCGCAGTCACGGTCTGCAGTGGGTCGACTGCACCGCGAGCTCGAGCGGCCTCGATACGCGAGATGAAGAGGTCGAACACCGGAGGAAGCTTCATCGCGTCGATCTCTTCCTCGGTGAGACCGAGCTCCTTCATCGTCCACTCTTCGAACGCGTCGACGGTCATGATGCAAGCTCGACCGGATCGGCGTCGGCGAACACGACAGGATCGCCTGGCGAGACGTGGGTCATTCCGTGCAGCGCGTCGCTCTGCGCCGCTCGTGCCGACCCGGCGGCGCCGCGGGTGGCGACGCCGCGGAGCTTGATGAATAAGTCCGTCGGGCTCAGCGCGCGTGCTTCCTCGGCGTGAGCGACCAGCCACTCAATTGCGGCAATCAGCTCGTCAGTCGCGTACTCCGATGTGATGGGGATCGTCGAGCTTGAACCCAGCGGCGTGACTCGGCACAGACCCCGTGTGCAGACCGCGTCTCGAACGGCGAGCCAGAGACGGTCGAGCTCCTCGGAGGCGCGGTCCAGCCTGGAACAGGCAGCCAACGCCTCTGCGAGAAGGTGACCCCTGGCTTCGTTCTTCATGTCGACTCCTTGATTCGGCTGCACCCGTTCGGTCGGGCGCTGCTGGCTTCCGTTGTCGTGCACTGCGGAACTACTTGGTGAGACGGGACGGATGCCTGTGGATGACAGCGGCCCGAGCGCGAGCCCTTCCACAGGCGGCTGATGAGCGACGGCCCCGCCGGTCCCGTCGGGCGCACGATGTGCACGCTGTTGACCGGAGACCGACCGAGTCCTCAAGTCCGAGCAGACCTGGGCGACCCGTGACAGAGTCGGCAAATGGTCCGCTCGCTCCGCCGTGCTGCGGGGCGAAGAGCTCAGGGGAGCAGGAGGGGCAAGTGATCCGTCGGGCGAGTACTCCCGAGCCACCGAGTTCGCGCTGCGCGACCGTTCCTTCCGAAGCTCCATGGCTGCAAGTAAGTCAGGCTCCGACCGGCCCAACTATGACCTGCCAGTGCATCGCCAATGCACTTCAATGTCGGTTCCGCGCCGAACGCCTCGGCGGTGTCGGGCAGTGAACCACGTTGTCGCAGAGTGGCATCCGGTCGACGCGTGCCGACTTCAGCAGGCGATGCGGCTGACCAACGAAGGCTTCGCTGAGCGGCTCGGCTCGGCGCCCCGGACCGTCGCCAAGTGGCACGCCAACCCGAAGATGCGGCTGACGCTCGAGATGCAGCAGGCCTTGGACACGATGCTGAGGATGGCCAGCGATGAAGATCGCGATCGGTTCGCAGCACTAGGCGCCGTCGGCCGAGGCCAGGGGGACGGTCCGCGGTCGATGTGGCGGCGACGACTGGGTTCGGACGCGAACATCGCGTCCGCCATGAACTGGCTGGACGGCATACGGAACGCCCGGACGGGGGAGACGAGGGCCGACGTCGAGAAAGCGCTCGAAGAGTGTGAGGCGACGGGTCCGGTGTCGGCAGCGCGCGCTTCCGTTGACCGGCGGGAGCTGGCGAGCGCAGTGCTCGACTTCTACGGAGACTTCCCCGACGGGTTCGGTGCGGTCACTCTGGCGTGCGACGGTCGCGAAGAGCGGACGACGATGCTCTCGAGACCACAGTGGTTGACAGAGCTGCCGCATCTCGCTGGTGCCACCGCTGCTTTCGAGCTGATTCATGAACCACCACCGGTTGCGGTCGAGCCAACGCCGGACCTGCTTGAGGCCACGGTGCGTCGCATGGTCGAACTGCTGGCGAGCCGGACGCGATTCGTCAATGCCCCCATCTATCGAATGGTGCGTGTGCCCGGAACCTCCGCGGCTCACGGTCCCTTGGGCGGGTTCGCGGTCGACACTTTCGCCCGGTACGCGCTTGTCTGGGACCTGCTCGAGGCGGAGGCTGCAGAAGTCGCCCTCGGCCTTCGCGACCGTATGCCGCTGCGAGCACAGCTCCTGCCTTCGACCGCCTCGGCACTCGAACCATCTGCGCGCGTCTGCGCGGGTGGCGTGCAGGGACTCTGTGCGTTCGCGCGGCCCGCTGGCGCCGATGGAAAGCCCGACTACCTCATCCTGGTGCAAGAACGCAGCCCCCTCGTCGTCAACGCCACGGGCAGGTTGGCCGCCATCCCCAAGTGCTTTCATCAACCGACCACCGACGAGCGCGCTGAAGTCGCGGTTGGAACGAGCCTGCTTCGCGAATTGGAGGAGGAGCTCTTCGGCCGCGAGGAGCTCGACGCCTCTTGGTCCGGCGGTGCGGCCGCAGATCCGATGCACCCGAGCCGGCTCAGCGAACCAATGCGCTGGTTGCAGACCAACGCCGGATGGGACATGCCGCTCACGGGCTTCGGCTTCAACCTCACGACTGGCAACTACGAGTTCAGCGCCCTGATCGCCATCCACGACGAGGCCTTCTGGGGTCGCTATGGAGGCCTGATCCAGGCGAACTGGGAAGCAGCTCGGTTGCGGGCCTTGTCCAGTCAAGACCGTGAAGGCTTGGCGGCGCTCCTCAGCGCGCCCGGGTGGTCCGACGAGGGGCTCGTGACCTTCGCACTAGGGTTGAGGCACCTGGCGGAGTTGAGCCCCGAGCGAGTTGCTCTGCCTCCCATGGAGATCGGAGTCGCCTCGTGAGTATCGCCGCTGGCAACGCCTTCGAAGATGGCAGCCCCTACCGGGGATGGCTCGTCGGTAGCTTCATCGAACCGCCTGACAGCGTGCGCAACTCGACCGATGTCGAGATCAAGTGGGGCATCCACGAGGCCGGTGAGGAACGAGCCGAGTGGACGACAGGGGAGTCGCGGACCTCGCTGTTGATCCTCGTCTCAGGCCGATTCATTCAGAAGCTCCCCGACCGCGAGGTCGAGCTCGCGCGAGAGGGCGACTACGTCATGTGGGGGCCGGGAGTCGTTCACGCGTGGAAGGCGATCGAGCGGTCTGTCGTCATGACCGTTCGCTGGCCGGGCTGATCGCCGGTACCTGCGGGGGACAGCGAGCTGCGGACGAGGGCGGCAGAGGAACGAACCACCGAGTTCGGCCCATACCCCTGCGGTGAGGTCCCCATCAACGGTCATCCGTCGCGGCCGCGGTCGTGCCGTTGCGGAGCATTCGTCGCTCACGCGCGATCCGCCGCAGCGTGGTCTCGTCGGCATCGAGCAGCAATGCCGCTCGGCTCACCCCGGACACGCCTATCAGGGCTATGCGCGCGTCGTCGAGTTTCGCTGTGGCAACGTCGAGCTTCCTTTGGGCGCGGTCTCGGCTTCCGGTGGCAAGCTCCACCGCCTTGAGGGCGTCGGCCTCGGCCCGCTGTGCGGCCTGAAGTCGCTGGCGCGCCGTGGGGCTAACTGGGAAGGGACACATCTTTACTCCTACTGCGTTGGGGTCGTCCTTCGCGATCACTCCGGCGCTGGGCCACCATGCGACAATCGAACAGATGTTCGAGGGCTGCGCCACAATGGGAGGATGGCCGATGGGATGGGTTTCCGGCGCGGAGTCCCGCTTCGCGATCGCCCACTCGCCGGCCCCGGAGCCCCCAAGCAGGCCGTGGCCCGCCAGCGGCACTGCTGGGTCGAAGGCCCAGACGATCATCCCGGGCCGTGGCCCGGCGTTGTGGTCGAGTGGCGCCGTGACCCGGGAACGAGCGACTGGACCGCTCTCGTGGTCTACGTGGTGACCGACGGTCTGCGGTCGACGACGGTTCAGACGTGGCTGTCGGCTCGATACCTCCGACCGCTCGACGGCTCCTGACACCCTGGTCCGACCTGCGCCGTCCGTCTGACCGTGCCCACAAACGCTGCACGTGTCTGTGGCTGGCCTTTCAGGGACCACGACATTGCTCCACACGTCTGGCACCAAGGTGGGCGCCCGCCGGGGTCGGCGCGCATCGTGACCCGCTGGGGTCGTGTGCTCCGAGTGACCATGTCGATCAGGCGGATGACGTTGGGGGCCGGGTTCCGGTACCTCATGTCGTCCGTCGTGCGCGCCGACCAGGCCACGAGAACGACCGATCCGCTGACCGCGTACTACACGGCCGAGGGCACCCCGCCGGGCCGGTTCCTCGGCAAAGGCTTAGCCGGGCTGGACGGCGGCCACGGAGTCGAAGTCGGGTCGGAAGTGACCGAGGACCACCTATGGCGGATGCTCGGGATGCTCCAAGATCCGATCACCGCGGCGCCGCTGGGTCGAGTTCCGGCCGCGGACCGCCCGCCGAAACCCGCAGACGGACCGGGTCGCAAGGGCCGGAAGGCGTCCAGGACGGTGGCCGCGTTCGACCTGACCTTCTCCGCCCCGAAGTCCGTCTCAGTCGCGTGGGCGCTTGCGGACCAGGACACCCGGGCCCGGATCCGCGCCGCCCATGTGAAGGCGCTCGAGTCTGTCATCGGCTACGCCGAGCAGCAGGTGTTCGCAACCCGGACGGGCCGTGGCGGTCTGGTGTCGCAGGACGTGCGTGGGGTGGTCGCGGCGGCGTTCGACCACTGGGACTCCCGCGCCGGGGACCCGCAGCTGCATACCCACGTCGTCGTCCTGAACCGGGTCCAGGCCGCCTCGGACGGCGGCTGGCGGACCCTCGACTCCAAAGCGCTGTTCCGAACGGCAGTCGGCCTGTCGGAGCTGTACAACGGTGCGTTGGCCGACCTGTTGACGGCGGACCTCGGTGTCGGGTGGGAGCCCCAGCGACGCCGCCGGTCGGCCGAGCCGAAGTGGGAGATCACCGGCGTCCCGCAGGCATTGGCTAACGAGTTCTCGCAGCGCTCCTCACAGATCGACGCGGCGAAGGAGCAGCTCGTCGCCGGCTTCGTCGCATCGCACGGGCGGCAGCCCACGACCGCCGAGGTGCTCAAGCTGCGGCAGCAGGCCACCCTCGCGACGCGCCCGGCCAAGCACCTCACGCCGCTCTCTGACCTGGTCGCCCGGTGGCGCAGTCGCGCCGAACCCTTTGTCGGCCCGGCCGGTCCTGGGCAGGAGGCGTGGGTCGCGAGCCTCGCCGGCCGCAACGATCTCCCGCCGCTGACGGCCTCGGACTTGGCAGACGAGATCCTTACCGACGCGGCCCGCGCCGCTCTCGGCAACGTGGCCGCGAAGCGGGCCACGTTCACCCGGCCAAACATCCTGGCGGAGGTTCTGCGGCAGGTCGGCGGCGTCCGGTTCGCCACCCCAGACGAACGGGTCGCGGTTGCGGAACGCGTGTGTGATCTCGCACTCGTCCAGGCTGTCCGGCTCACCCCCGACGACCCACAGCTCGACATGCTCCCGGACGGGTTGCGCCGCCCGGACGGGACATCCCGGTTCCGGCCCACGGACTCAATCCAGTACACATCCCGCGAGATCATCGACGCCGAGCAGCGGCTTCTCGAGGCGAGCCGTACCCTCGACGCCGCCACCGTCGGCCATCACATTGCGGCCGCCTTCGCCACTCGGGAGCTACCGGGACGTGACCACCTTCTGTCCGCGGAGCAAGCCGACGCCGTATGCCGCATCGCCACGTCCGGACGCTGCCTGGACGTGCTCGTCGGGCCCGCCGGGACCGGCAAATCCACCACCATGGCGGGGGTCCGGGCCGTGTGGGAGGCGCAGCACGGGCCTGGGTCCGTTGTCGGGCTCGCCCCGTCCGCCGCCGCAGCGGAGGTCCTCGCTGACGCGGTCGGGGTCCCGACGGAGAACACGGCCAAGTGGCTCATGGAGGCAACCCGCCTGCCCGAACGCCGAGCGCGGCTCGACTCCCTCAAGTCCAGTCTGGACCGGGCCAGCCCATCGCTGCGCGCCCGGGCACTGCTGCGCGAAGCCCACCGAGCCGCGTGCGAAATCGACCGGTGGCGGCTGCGGCCCGGGCAGCTGGTCATCATCGACGAGGCCTCGATGGCTGGCACTCTTGAGCTCGACCAGATCGCCACTTACGCCCGGCAGGCCGGCGCGAAGGTGCTGCTCGTCGGGGACTGGGCGCAGCTGTCCCCGGTGCAGGCCGGCGGCGCTTTCAAGCTGGTTGCGACCGACCGCGACCATGCCCCGGAGCTGCTTGATGTGCGCCGGTTCCGGAACGAGTGGGAACGCGAGGCGTCGCTGAGGCTCCGTACCGGACGCCCCGCTGCCGCAGACACCTATGTTGAGCGCGGGCGGGTAGTCGGCGGGGACCGGGAGCCCGTCCTCGACGCCCTTCTCGAGGCGTGGCAGGCCGACGTCGCCGCTGGGCGCACCTCGCTCATGATCGCCGCCGATGCGCAGACGGTCACCGACCTCAATGTCCGGGCGCGGATTCACCGCGTCCGCACGGGCGAGGTCGCCGCCCAGGGGACGACGCTCGCGGACGGAACGACCCTCGGGGTGGGCGATCACATCGTTACCCGGCTCAACCAGCGCGACCTGGTCACCAGCGACCAGACCGCTTCTCGAGTGGGGGAGTGGGTCAAGAACGGCGACCAGTGGGTCGTCACCAACGTCCGCCCGGACGGGTCGCTGCGGGTGCGACGGGCAACCGGCAGCCGAGCCGTGACGCTTTCGGCGGCATACGTCCACGAGCACGTCGAGCTCGGCTACGCCACCACAGCCCACCGCGCCCAAGGCCGCACCGTCGATGCCGCCCACGCCTACGTCACAGCCACCACCACCCGCGAACCGCTCTACGTCATGGCCACCCGCGGGCGGGAGTCGAACCACCTGTACGTCGACACCGCCTACGACCCCGATCTCGCGACGGCCCACGACGAGACCGAACCCATGGACCCGGTCGAAGTCCTCCAAGCCGTGCTCGCCCGCCCCGGCGCAGACACCTCCGCCACCGCCACCCGCGCCAGCGAACTCGCCACCGCCGCGAGCCCAGCACGGCTCGCCGCCGAAGGCGCCGCCGTGCTCGATGCACGCCGGCAAGCCCACTACGAGCGCATCCTCACCAGCCTCGGAATCACCCACGACGACATCGAGCACGCCAAGACCAGTGACACCTGGCAGCCGCTCCTCGCCCGCATGCACCACGCCGAACGCCTCGGAATCCACGTCGGCGTCGACCCAGGCATCGACGTCGACCGACCGGCCGAACACCCTCGCGGCGATGACCCCCAACGACAGCACGACCGAACCAACTCCCTGCGCGGGTACGAGGCGTACTTGGTCCGCGAGATGAGCCGCGTCGCGCGTCACGATCAGCATCCGACGCTTCTCGAGCGGACGACAGCCCGTCAGGGGACCGAACTCGTCACCTAACAGACCAGAACTCCCCGAGACGGGACGAACAGACCGCTTCGCGGCTAGCGTCACGAGCTCGTCGACGGATGGGCGGCAGCACTGCGAGGCGCCGAACCCGTGACGCTCGGAGGTGGGCGCCGATCATGCCATTTAGTAGACGGACCGTCTCCTATTGACGACATCAAAGGGCGGTTGGTAGCGTCACGAGGGACCATCAATTGAAACCTTTCAATGACGAAGGGAAGTGCGCAGTATGTTCCGATTGCATCGCGCGTACGGCAAGGGCGGGGCGCTGCTGGCAACCTCGATCGCAGCGGCACTCGCGTTGGCCGCCGCGCCGTCGGCTGCATCGCTCGCTGCTCCAGCAGGCCCCACACCAACAGTTGCAAGTTCGGGTGCGCAGCCTGCCCTGACCCCGGCGACGTTCGCCGACCCCCCGGCATCGGTCCGTCCGATTTATCGGTGGTGGATGCCCCTGGCGTACACCCAAGATGATGTGCTGCGCGACCAGCTGCGTGACCTCGCTGCGGCGGGCGCGGGCGGGGTCGAGGTGGCTCCCTTTGTGGTGCCGGGTGAGGGCAACCAGAGCAACGCCTTTCTCGCTCAGTACGGGTGGGGGACCCCGGCGTGGGCGCACAAGATGGAAGTGATCACTGCGGAGGCTGCGGACCTTGGCCTCGTGGTGGACCAGAATCTCGGCCCGCAGTATCCACCCACGGTCCCCAGCTTGAACAGTTTCAACCAGCCTGAGGCCGAGCAGCAGATCATCTTCGGGCGAGAGCTACGCCAGCCAGGCGAGACCCGTTCGGGTGCACTCCCAGCTCCGTCGACCGCTCCGCCGTCAGTGACTACCCAGCTGTGCGAGCCCGCGGCGGCTGGCCAGACCGAGCTGCACGTTCGGAACCTGGGCGGGTTCGCCCCAGGGGACACCATCACGGTCGGCTCCGGCCCCAGCTCGGAGCAGGTGACCGTCACGAGCCTCGGCGATCGGACGGCGGCCTGCGGCGTTCTGACCGTCTTCCTATTGACCAAGGCGCACCCGATCAACGAGACCGTCGCCGACGTGGCGCGCACGACCCGAATTCGGACGCTGGTCGCGCAGTGCGCGAACGCCTGCCCCGTGACGGGGACCGCTCAGCGGCTGCTTGACCCCAACTCGGTGCTCGATGTCACCGCTCAGGTGAACAACGGTGCCCTCACCTACACGTTCCCGGCGGGAAACGGCAACCCCTGGGTGCTGATCGACTTTCTTCAGGCACCCTCGGGCTCCATCGCCCAACGAGGCGGGTATATGGCGACGCAGCCGAACTACGTCGTGGACCACCTGAGCCGGGGCGGGGTCACCATCCAGACCCACTTCTGGGACAAGTACATCCTCACCGACGCTGTGCGGGCCAACCTACGACGGATCGGATCCGGCGCGGTGTTCGAGGACTCGCTCGAGCTGGGTTCGTCGCAGAAGTGGACATGGAACTTCCTCGACACGTTCAAGGACAAGCGCGGGTACGACCTGACGCTGATGCTGCCGGCGCTGGCTGGCGCCGGGAACCAGGGGACCAGCGCGCCCGCGTTCGAGCTGGCGGGCATCGGCCCGAGGGTCCGCGAGGACTACCGGCAGACCATGAGCGACCTCTACAGCAACGAGTACGTCGCCCCGATGCAGGCCTGGGCCGCGGGACACGGCCTCAACTTCCGGGTCCAGTCGTACGGCACCCCGATCGCGACGGCCGTGGCAGCCTCGCGTGCCGGGATCCCCGAGGGCGAGTCGCTCAACTTCGGCAGCCCCAACCCGCTGGGCGCCGAGCAGGACTATCGCGTCGTCAGCGCCGGAGCCCACCTCTCCAGCAAGAACCTGGTCTCGGTCGAGTGCTGCGCAGTGTTCCAGGGCGGGTACCGCTCCAGCCTTGCCGGACCGAACGTCCCCGGCGGTTTCGGTCAGGGAGGTGACGGGTCGGCTGTCGGCGGGCGCTACTCCCAAGGACTGCTCGACAGCATCTACAAGAGCTACGCCGGCGGCGTCAACCAGCTCGTTTGGCACGGCCTGGCCTACCGGGACGCTCCCAAGGGCGTCGGCACCAGCGGCCGCGACGGCGGCACCTGGCCCGGTTACGAACCGTGGGACATCTTCGGCGCCCTCAACGTCAACGACGCGTTCGGTCCGAGACAGGCCAGCTGGGCCGACTACAAGTCGGTGAATGACAGCCTGGCCCGAACCCAGCTGGTCCTGCGACAGGGCCAGGCCAAGCTCGATCTCGGCGTCTACTACGAAGACCTCGGCCTCATCGGACAGAGCGTGAGCGCCCAGCAATCCCCGCAGCATATGCTCGGGACGGATTCGGCGACATCGAGCGCCGGGTACACCTATGAGTACGTGTCCCCGGACCTCCTCGGGGACCCGAGCCTCAAGCCGGACAAGAACGGTGGCCTCTTCGGCGACAGCTCCGGCTACAAGGCCCTGGTGTTGAACAACCAGCGGACCATCTCGCTCGGCGGAGCCCAGCAACTCCTGCGCCTGGCCAAGGCAGGCCTGCGCGTCTTCGTGGTCGGCAACGCACCGATGTCCACGACCGGGGCCGAGCCGGACACGGATCAGCTCGCGCCGGTCATCAGCGCGCTACTCGCCCAGCCCGCGGTCACCCAGGTGGCCACCGAGGCGGCGCTTCCGGACGCGCTGGACCGAGAGTCCATACGACCGGCCGTATCCCCGCAGACGCCCACGCCCGCCCTTGGGCTCGTTCGTCGAGACGCGGGCAACGTCACCTACGACTTCATCTACAACCGGTCCGGAAGCGAGGTAACGCAGAACTTCACCCTGTCCGGGTCCGGACGGCCGTACGCCTACGACACGTGGACCGGCAAGATCACTCCGATCGGGGAGTTCGTCAAGGGCGCTTCCACGGTGACCGTGCCGGTGCGGATCGCGCCGCACGACATGGTCATCATCGCGCTAACCAACCAGGGCGCGATCGTCGGCAGCGACGGGGTCCCGATCCACTCACCCGCGACCTACGCGGTGAGCAGCGACGGACAGATCCTTGCAAGCGGTCAGCCGCAGGGTCTGGTGCTGCGCGCCAGCTCGGACGGTCGGTATGAGACGCAACTGAGCAACGGCACGAGTCGAGTCACGCAGGTGCAGGGTGTATCTGCGCCTCTTCCCCTCAACGCGTGGACGCTCGACGCCCAGACATGGACGCCGGGCGAGAACGAGTACACCACGGTGAAGACCGATCTACCGGTGTTCCCGGTAGTCGCCGGCTCGGACGGGAGGCTTCCGTCGTGGCGCGAGATCACCGCGCCGCAGAACCTCACCCGAAACTCAGGTATCGGCACCTACTCGACGACCTTCCAGCTGCCAACTGGCTGGAGTCCCGCCGATGGCGCCTACCTGAATCTCGGCGACGTGCTCGACTCAGTGACCGCGACTGTCAACGGCCAAGAAGCAACCGTGGACCAGTCCGACCGTGGCCGGATCGATCTCGGGCACTCGCTGCGACCGGGCCAGAACGCACTCACCATCCGGGTCGCCACCACGATGTTCAACGCCGTTCGCTCGACCGGCGACAGCAACTACCAGTCCCCTGACTGGCAACAGACCGGCTTGATAGGACCGGTCGTGCTCACCCCGTACCGCGACACCGACATCGCGCGAGACGGGAAGTAGGAACACCGCTCGGCGCCACGTAGCCGAAACGCTCTGGGGTCCGCGCCGCGTGCGGCGCGGACCCCAGACAGCAGGTTTACCCCCGACCTCGTTGAGACCGCATGATCGCCGGCAGCCAAAGGTCGTTCAGGATGGCTTCAATCCCGTGGATGCTGGCTGGTCGCCCCGTGTGCAAGAACTCGGACATCATCGACGAATGGCCCAGATTCATCACTGATGGCGGCGGTTCAGTCACAAGCTCGCCCCGTACAAGCGCCTCATCAAATATCGTCTGGACTCGGCCAATAATCGTCGGGCCCTCCAGCACGCTTGGTCGCCTAGACATATCGCCTTCGTACATCACTCCCCAGACGGCGCCACCGAAAGGACTGCCCAGGAAGTCAGCCATCTCCTGCAGGAAGCTGAGAAGATCCGCGCGCAGATCGACCGACCTCTCACGCTCCCAGCTGAGGCTGTCCGTCTCTCGCCGGAGCAAGTCCTCCACCAGCTCGACACGGTTCCTCCATCGGCGGTATACAACCGCCTTCGCGGCCTCAGCCCGGGCACAAACTCCCTCAACTGTGAAACCCGCCCAACCCTTTTCGCCCAGCTCGGCCCATGCGGCATCGAGAATCGCCTTCTCGAGGGTTGCACCCCTGCGACGTCGAGCCTTCGAAGTCATGCCGTACAGAATCCTTTCGCGCGGCGGCGGAGCAGGTGATCGAGAGTACGCGCGCCAGCCGACAGAGACACGCCTCCTTGCATCTTCGAAACGCGCGAGACCAAACCCGTGCCGAGTCACTCGGGAGGACGCTATATCACGTTCGCCGGCCGCCTCGACCAAGCCCGGTGAAACTCCCGCTGAGCGGCTGGCCCGTCCGGCATGTCGCGAGGACCGAGGGTCCATCAGCTGGAGCCTCGGTGAGCAGGCACATCCCGGGCTCGTCTTGCCCGCGGCTGACGGCGGCCAAGGACCTTGCCGTCCCGTGCCCGGTTCGAGCGGCTTGGCACCGCGTCCAACCAGAGGCCATCCATAGGTCAGGTCGTCGAGCGGGCACTCGAGCCGCAGGTCACCGCGGGGCCGGCGAGCGTCTCTCTCGTGACTGACCACTCGTCGACCGTGGCAAGCAGCCAAGTACGCGCGTGTGGTTGCAGCGTCGTCGGCGAGGGACTTGGTCGGATTCTGCACGACACGGACCGTGTGCCCGTCGCCGGTGAGCGCGTCGTAGACGCCGCGCCATCCTGCTCCGCTTCCCGAGTCTTCGTGAGGTAGTCAGGCAGTCGCTGCTTGTGTTCATCGCTCATGCGGTTCACCCTGCAGCATCTGCGACACCCGGGTGAGGCAATCACATCCGGACGCGCTGATGCTGCGATGGACTCCGCTGATGACGGCCCTTGAGGCGGGCACTTCGGCAAACCGGGCTCAGCTGGTGGGCAGGACGCGCCCGGATCGCTTGAGCCAGCGTGCGACCAGTTCCGTCTCGACGTGATGCACGCCGGAGAGGGCGCCGATGCGCTCGACGAGGTACCGGCGCAGATCGCGGGCGTCGGAGAGCTCGAGGAACGCGAGGATGCTGGTGCTGCCCGTGGTGGTCGCCGCGTACGCGACCTCGACGTGCGATTCGAGGGCCCGTGTAACGGTTCCGAGCGCGCTCGGGGGGACGTCCATCCAGCAGATCACGTCGACATGTCGCCCGTAGAGCCGGGGGTCGACCTCGACCTCGAACAGGAGCTTGCCAGTGGCGGGGAGTTCGGCGATCCGTCTACGAACGGGCGTCTCCGGCATGCCGGACTCGCGGGCCAGGCGGGTGATGCTCATGCGCCCGTCGGTGGCAAGCAGCCGGAGCAGGCGCGCGTCGGCGTCGGATCGCGTGACACCCTCGGAGCGTGCGCCGCCCGAGCGCGTGCCAACCGTGCGTGTGCCGTCCAAGTGAGTTGCGGTTGACAATGCGGGCGAGGCGAGTGCCTGCTGCTCGGTCGCGGTGAGCGCCGTGAGCCGGCCCGGCCACCCGCCGACGCCGGCGACCGGGGCGAGCAGGCGCTGGGCGGTAACGGCCGCTGTTCCGGCGCTGCGCCGTAGCTGGTCGAGGATGCCCCCCGTATCGCCGGTCGATGCGGGCGCGCGCAGGATGCAGCCGAGACCGTCGTCGCCAGCGAGCGAAGCGATCCAGGACGTGTCATCGCGGCCGGCGAGGCTCCGGGCGAGCGCGCCGGTCGAAGCGCCCGGGCCGACACGGATGAACCAGTCCTCGTGTGTGCGCGGGTCGGCTCGACTGAGCCCGATCACGCGCAGTGCTAGCCGGGACCGCAGGCGGTGGTAGCGCCGCGAGACGGCACGTTCCGACATCCCCAGAATGGACGCGATCCGCGCGAACGAGGCCCGCCCGTCGAGCTGCAGCGCGTGAAGCACCCGCCGATCATCGACATCCAGGGTGATCGGATCCGCCACAACCACCGATGCTAGCTGCGATATTCGCCAAGTTCTGCAGCCGTGGAGGAGGCTTGTGCCAGCGCGAGCCGAGTATCGCCGGCATGGAACCTGTCTTCGCCCTCACTGGCGTAACCATTGCTGTCCTCATCCTGACCCGGCTCTGGCTCGGTCGAGCCGATGGGCTCGAGCTGGCCCTCCGCGCGGGCGTAGGGGTGATGTTCACCCTCACCGGCGTCGCGCACTTCGTCGGCGTGCGCGCCGAGCTCATCGCGATGGTGCCCGAGTCGCTGCCCTTTCCGGGACTCCTCGTCACCGTCACCGGCGTCCTCGAGCTGGCCGCGGCGGCCGCAATGCTCCGCCGTCGTGTCGCCACGGTCGCCGCAGCGGGCCTCACGCTGCTGCTGCTCGTGATGTTCGCGGCCAACGTCACCCTCGCCCGCCCCGGGGCCCAGCTGCCCTGGTGGGATCAGCTGCTGCCCCGCACCGTCATGCAGCTGCTCTTCCTCACCGCCACCATCTCCGTCTTCCTCCTCACGCGCCGCCCAGGGGCCACCGTGACCAAGAAGAGGCGCGCTCGGGAGGCGCCGCCGGCAGGCTTCAGCACCGCCCAGCCCGGTGACACGGTCCTCGAACCCGTCGACCACCGCGCCACCGGGGCCGGCCGATGACCACGGCCGCGTGAGGTCCTCAATGTCGGGGGCCGCGGCGTCCTCGGCGTCGCGCTGGCTGGTGAGCTCGCCCACGCCGACGCGCGGCCGAACAGTGCTCGATCGGGAGGCAGGCGAGCCGCGCCCGGGTCGAACTCGTTCGCCCCGGGCTTCTCGGGACCTAGAACGGGTCGCCAGCAATGAGGGCGGTATTCCTAGCTGTGTAGCCCCCAGTGCTGAGGCGGGCTCACAGCGGCAGCTGACCCCGCTGGTGCTACGAAGGAGGCACGACTAGCACGCTCTCCCACTCGTTAGGACCCACGCGGCCCGATCGGATCGGGGTTTGGGTCTACTGGTAGGCCTCCGTGGTATCGGGCGCCGCCTGGCTCGCCAAGTACCTCGAGACCACGGAGGATTCGCGCGCTCTCCGGCTCCGCCATTCATGCTCGGCTCCTGGGCGCTACGCCACACTCGTGCGGATCATCAAGGCAGCCCACCACCCGGTTAGCCATGGCCGGAAATGCGACTCACCTGACGCACGCCCACAATGCGACGAGCTCGCCGTTCGGTGTGGCTCAGCTCGTACCTGTGCCACCGGCGGCTGTGGGCCCGGGAGCGGTCAGACTTGATCAGCCGCAGCCGGCAGCGGTCGACCCGAGGAGCCGTCGTGCTGTGTTCTAGGCGATCGCCGCGTCACGAGGCGCGAGGCGGCGCGCGACGTCGCGGTGGCGTTCGAGGCCGCGGTCACCGAGGTCACTCATGTGCTCCAGGAGCGACCCCTCCGCGGTGACCGGGCGCTGGTGCCGAATTCTCGGTCAGCTGGGCTGCCTGGTCCTGATCGGCCAGCCCCATAAGGGTAATGAGCTCCCAAGCCGTGTGTGCCGCTGCAAGCCCAGTCAATCCTGCGTGGTCGTAGGCCGGCGCAACTTCCACCACATCGCCACCCACGATGTTGAGTCCGCGCAGCTGGCGGAGCACCGCGAAGAGCTCACGCGTGGATATGCCCGCCACCTCGGGAGTGCCCGTGCCCGGCGCGTGTGAGGGATCGAGCACGTCGATGTCGATCGACACGTACACCGGACCCGAGCCGAGGCGCTCGCGCACCTGCTCGGCGATGCTCCGCATGGAGCGATCCTGGAACGCCTCGCTGCGGATGATGTCGAAGCCCACCCTGCGATCGTCATCGAGCTCGCTCGGATCGTAGACCCCACCGCGAATGCCGACGTGCTGGCAGTGCTCGAGATCGAGCAATCCTTCCTCGGCCGCGCGGCGGAAAGGAGAACCGTGCCAGATGCTCGCACCGTGGAGCACATCCCACGTGTCAAGGTGAGCGTCGAAGTGCAACACGGCGAGAGGTCCGTGGAAAGCGGCCGCAGCTCGCAGTAGTGGGAGGGCGATCGTGTGATCACCACCGAGGGCGAGGACTTTCGTACCTCGGACCGCCAGGCTCTCCGCCTTCGCCTGAATCGTCTCTACCGCTCGCCCGATGTCGTAGGGACCAACGCCGATATCGCCAGCATCAACCACCTGCTGATCCCTGAAAGGGAAGGTGTCGTGGAGCTGGTGGTATGGATGGAGCTGTCGCGAATTCTCACGAATGTGTGCTGGGCCGAAGCGGGCGCCCGGACGGAAGCTGGTGCCCGAGTCGAACGGGATGCCAACGACTGCGACGTTGGCATAGTCCACCTCATCTATCCTCGGCAGAAGCGCGAAGGTTGCGATCCCTGCGTACCGGGGGAGATCCGACTCCTCGCGCTGCCCGACGGTCTTCTGACCCTCCGTCATTGCCGACGCCTCTCTCGTGTCTGGTCAAGACCCGACCCCCCGACAGGCCCGTGCGTCCTGTCAGTTCTGCCGGGTCGTTAACGCCCATGAACGTGTGTCGATGTGGCTGGCGCCTCACTGACACACATGCCTCGCGAGCACCGCCATCCTGGCGGAGTGCGCTACGACCTGGTCGCGGCACAACTTCGGCCGGGCCGGGCCCTGCACTCGCAATACTTTGTCCAAGCCATGGATCCGCGGGACGCGAACCATCGCTCGCTCCAGGGGGCCGGAGCGCCCCAGTCTCTTCTGAGCTGTGTTGAAAACACGCCGCAGTCCCGGACAATGATGATCGAGATGTCGATTATCTCACCACGGAGGCGACTTGAGATGCGGCCTCCTACTCCGGCAGCAGTTCGGAGTTGCCACCCATCCAAGTGTCCGCAAGCGTGTATCCGAGCGGGAACGGATCGGAAGGGTCGAGCCCGACCTGGGAAAGTTCATAGATCCACGCCTGACCAGTCACTGACGGTACGACGGCTTGGACGCCACCGACATCGGTGAGGGATTCAATGCGCGAGTTAAAGCGGCTCCCGATGATGGACTCGTGCACGAACTCCTCTCCCACCTCAATCTGGCCGCGGGCATGCAGAACTGCCAGGCGCGCGGAAGTCCCGGTGCCGCACGGGGACCGATCGAGTCGACCGGGTGAAACTACGACGGCATTTCGGGAGTGGAGGGCGCCCTCGATTCTTTCGAGCGGTCCCGTGAACTCGGTCTGGGTGATGCCAGCGTATTCCGGATGGACCGGGTGAACGGCCTCGAGCTGCTCCGCGCCAGCAGCCTTGAGCCGCTGACCCACGTCGCATAGATCCCTGCCCTCGTCTGGCGACAAGCCAAATCCCAGAGCCCGGGCGTCCGCAAGAACGTACGCCATGCCGCCCCATGCCACGTCGACCTGAACGCTGCCGAGGCCCTCGACCTCGATCGTCTGGTCGAGGTTGTAGACGAACGCCGGCTGGTTCGTGAACGTCACGCCGGTGACTTTGCCGTCCCGACATTCGCAGCGCAAGCGAATGAGACCCGCCGGCGCCTCGAGCACCAGCTCGGTGATCGGCTCGGTCATGGGGACGATGCCAGTCTCGAGCAAGACCGTGGCGGTGCAGATGGTATTGCTACCCGACATTGCCGGGTACTCCTTGGGCTCGGCAATGACGTAGCCCATGGCGGCCTCCGGGTTGTTGCTGGGGAGAACGATGTTGGCACAATGGGTGACCCCGCCGCGTGGCTCATTCAGCAGGAGCTGGCGGACGTCGTCCCGATGACGTGCGATGTACTGCATCTTGTCGAACATCGTTTTGCCTGGGACATCACCGAATCCGCCAGTCACCACCTTGTTCACCTCCCCGCCGGTGTGACACTCGACGACATTCAGGACGCGACTCCAACGCATAATCTGACCTCCGGACGGGTACTAGTGGAATGCCGCGCTGGTACGCGGCCGAGTTGGGGTCGCTCGTCTCGCAGACGCCGCCGATCCAACATATGGCCCTTGCCTTGGCGCAAACAGACACTCCACGTGGTGACATCTCCTTTGTCGACAATCGACCATGCGTGTAGTGTTGACCAGGAGTCCGGCATCGTCAACCCTCATCGTCGCCTCCGCGCTCTGGGTCCATGATGGCGAGCCCCGATCCGACGCCGGCTCGCCGAGCAAGCACCGCGGCGGCTCGGGTGACGTCGGGGCGGCCAACTCCGCCGCAGTCTCGACCTCCTGCGCGCCTTGGCGAAACACGTTGCGCCCGGCGTAGGCGGGCGATGCCGTTGACCGCGACGCAGACCTTTTGCGCGACGTGTGAGTCCACGTCCGGCTGCGCAACCAGCTCTTGCGACCGCAGGCTGGTCGAGCACGGCACTCTCTGATCCCCCGCCCCAACCCCCCTTCCGTCTGCAGCGATCGGCCCGGCTTGCCCAACGGGCGGACGGCGAGTTGACACCCATCCACCACGAGGCGACTATGGACTGGACCAGCTGGTATAGACCAATGATTGAGGAGCAAGATGACTGTGTGTCAGGAGACATCGTCGGGACCCAGCCCTGAGCCATTCGTCGGTACTCGCACGCGGTCGTGATCGGCAATCTGGGGTACGTCACTGGGACCACGGCGGGCTCGAGGGAGGGAGCACCGGGGGGATGGATCCCGCGGGACAAGCCAGGGAAGTCTGAGTCCGGATCGAGATGGCGCTCAAGCAGGCTGGGCGTAACTCTGCAGACGTTGTCCGCACGCGGAAGCACATCACGAACGTCGATATCTTCAACGCGGTGGGGGCCGTCCACAGCGAGATCTTCAGCGACATTCGTCCAGTCACGGCAGCAGTCGAGCTGGGCGCTCTCGCTGCTCCTGGGCTCCTGCTCGAGGAAGAGGCAGACGTCGTCCACCAAAGGTAGTGACGACCCCTGGGCTGTGATCAGGTGCGTCGAGACCCGCCATTCGCAAGTCCTCAGGTCTCCGCTGGAGGTTTGGTGGCAGTGCTTGTAAGTAGCGAAGAGGACGGGCCAAGTGGCGCTGTCAATGGTTCGGTAGGTCGTCTCTTCCGTTATCCCCTGGCGCAGATCACCAGGGCCCGCCTGCCCTTGGCTTTGGGGGCCTTGGGTGTCGTCTTCGGGGACATCGGCACCAGCCCGCTTTACGCCCTCCAGACCGTGTTCTCGATCGATCACAACATGGTCGACACCGCCCCGGCGGACGTGTACGGCGTTATCTCCCTGGTGTTCTGGTCGATCACGCTCGTCGTCTCGGTCAAGTACGTGGTCTTCATCCTGCGCGCGGACAACGACGGCGAGGGTGGCGTGATGGCGCTAGCGGCGCTAGCGCGGCGCACGGTGCGCCCCGGGGGCAGGCGCTTCGCGCTGGTCATGCTGCTCGGCGTGCTCGGTGCATCCCTCTTCTACGGGGACAGCGTGATCACGCCAGCCATCTCCGTGATGTCCGCGATTGAAGGCTTGTCGGTCACGACGCCCCAGCTCGTGCACCTTGTAGTCCCGCTGGGAGCGACGATCATCACAGCGCTGTTCGCAATGCAGCGCTTCGGGACGCACCTCGTCGGGCGATTTTTCGGCCCAGTGATGGTGCTCTGGTTCGTCGTGCTGGGAATGCTGGGCGTGGCTCAGGTCGTCCGCGACCCAGTGATCCTGCGCGGGCTGTCCCCGCACTACGCGGTGCTGTTCGTGGCCCAGCACCCGGCCATCGCCTTCGTCGCCATGGGGGCCATCGTGCTGTCCATCACGGGCGCTGAGGCGCTGTATGCCGACATGGGCCACTTCGGGCGCAGCCCCATCCGGCGGGCCTGGTTCTTCGTGGTCTTCCCCGCGCTCACCCTGAACTACCTCGGCCAGGGCGCTCTGATTCTCAAGGAGCCGTCAGCCGCGGCGAGCCCGTTCTTCCACCTCGCCCCCGAGGCCCTCGGCATCCCGCTCGTCGCGCTGGCGACTGCGGCCACGGTCATCGCGTCGCAGGCAGTCATCTCCGGCGCTTACTCGGTGTCCCGGCAGGCGGAGCGCCTCGGCTACCTGCCCCGGCTCACTGTGCGGCATACCTCACGGGTCGAGCGCGGCCAGATCTACATTCCCGCGGTCAACTGGGTATTGTTCGTCGGCGTGATGCTGCTGCTGGTCCTGTTCCGGTCCTCGGATCGGCTGGCCACGGCATACGGCCTTGCAGTCACGGGTACCTTCCTCATCACAACCACACTGTTCCTCATCCATGCCGAGTCGGCATGGCACTGGGGGCGTGGCAGGCTGCTCCTGCTGGGTGTCCCCTTGGGCGTCCTCGAGCTAACGTACTTCGGCGCCAATCTCACCAAACTGTTCCACGGCGGGTGGCTCCCCGTGCTGATCGCGCTCGTCGTGGCCGCGGTGATGCTGACCTGGCAGCGCGGACGGATCCTCGTGACCGATCAGCGCACCGCGATGGAAGGACCGCTCCAGCCGTTCATCGACATGCTTCACCGCGACCCGGTGGACAAGGTGCCGGGCACCGCCGTGTTCCTACACCCGGACAAGCAGACGACGCCGCTGGCATTGCGGGAGAACGCCAGGTTCAACCATGTCATCCACGAATCCGTACTCATCGTCAGCACCACGTCGGAGAACGTGCCGTTCGTTGCCGATCACGAGCGCGTCGAGCTCGACCACCTCGGCGACCCGTACGACGCGATCTCCCACATGACGCTGCGTTTCGGCTTCCAGGAGGACCAGGACGTACCACGGGCGCTCGCCGCGGCTCGCACGCTCGGGATCATCGACGTGGATCCGACGGCTGCCTACTACTTCTTGTCCCGAATCAGCCTTCAGCGCGGCAAGAGCGGCGAGATGAGCTCGTGGCGCAAGCGGCTCTTCCTCGGGCTGGCGCACAACGCCGCCACGCCCACCGAGTACTTCCGGCTCCCGGAGGATCGGACCGTGGTGATGGGCGCCACGGTCATCTTCTGACCCCGTGGACACTGCTGCCAACGGATCGCCCACCTCCCGTCCGGTTCGCACCCGGTTCTCGCCCGCCGTGCGAGTCGCACGCCTCCGGGGGCTGGTGCTGAGCGGCCTTCCTGGCCATCGGCATCATGGTTCGGTCGCGCGTCGAGGTCACGGCGCCAACCAGCCGGCAGGATCCTTGCGCAGCCGATGAGACACATCAGGCGCCCCTCGCGACCAGAGGACCTCGGTGCCGATTGCGATCAGCCGGGCATGCAGCCGTGCGTCACGCCAAGTGCCGACTGATCGGGCCAACGTCCGCCGCGAACTCGAACGCCGCTCGGTCAGCTCGGTAGGTGTCGATGGCGTACTCGACGCACACCCCGACGGCGTCGACCGTACGTCGAGTCATCAGAATTCCAGGAGCCCCTTCGCGAACGCCAAGGAGCGTGGCGGCCTCTCGGTCGAGGCTCCGGCTCTCGAGCAGTGCGTAGGCCCTCTTCGGTGTGACGTCATAGGTGTCGCTCATGAGCGCCCAGAGCGATCCGTCAAGCCGATGATCGAGAAAGCCTGGCATGAGCTCAGCGGGGAGAGCGGTCTGTTCGATGGCGAGGGGTTCACCATCGACGAGTCGTAGGCGTTTGAGGGCATGAACGAGGGATCCTGGGGAGAGGTTCAGCTCCTTCGCCTGCTCGCCGGAGGCGGCGATGGTTCTCGCCTCCAATACTCGTGCTTGGGGGGACTTGCCGAGCCGCTCGACCTGCTCTGTAAACGAACCGACCTGGAAGCGGACGCGCGGTTCAGCTACGAAGGTCCCACGTGGGGGTCGCCTGTAAACCGACCCCTCACTCTCAAGGACGGTGACTGCCTGTCTGGCGGTCATTCGGCTCACCTGGAACTCTTCGCCGATCTCGCGCTCGGAGGGCAGCAGGGTGTGCGGAGGCATGTGGGCGATCCGTTCGCGCAGCTCTTCCGCGATTCGGGCGAACGCCGGAGCAGCCTGCTGGTTCTGTATCCCTTCAATCCTCACCCTTGCAGACTAGCACCGCGGTCTATACCATGTGGTTGTTGCATGGTATAGACCAAGGAGTCAACATGGCGATCCTGGCCATAGACCAGGGCACCTCCGGCACCAAGGCGGTGGTGGTCGGTGACGACGGCCCGACGGTCCTCGGGTCGGCGTCCCTGCCCATACATCCGCGGAAGCTCCCCGGCGGGGGTGTTGAGCAGGACCCGCGCGCACTCCTTGAATCGGTCCTCGAAACGGGCCGGCGGGCCTGCGCCCAGGCTGGCGTGCGTATAGACGCCGTTGCCCTCGCGAACCAAGGCGAGACCGTCCTGGCATGGGACAAGCGGACGGGCGAGCCATTGTCCGAGGCAGTCGTGTGGCAAGACCGGCGGGCTGCGAGACTCTGCGCCGAACTAGCGTCCTCCGCCACCTTGGTAGCCGCACGGACAGGACTCACCCTCGACCCGTACTTCTCAGCGCCAAAGATGGCGTGGCTGCGGCGGAATGTGACCGAGTCCGGTGTGGTGACGACCACGGATGCGTGGCTGGTGCATCACCTGTGCGGCGCTTTCGTCACGGATGCCGCGACGGCGAGCCGATCCCTAGTCACCGATCTCGACTCCGGTGAATGGGACCCCGAGCTGCTCGAGGTCTTCGGTCTGGGTGACGAGCAACTCCCCGCGATCGTTGGCTCGGACGACGTGGTAGGTACGACAAATGAGTTCGGATGGGGTGACGTACCGGTCGCCGGGCTGGTTGTAGACCAACAGGCGGCCCTGTTTGCGCAAGCCTGCTTCGAGCCCTCGAGCGCCAAGTGCACGCTGGGGACCGGAGCATTCCTTCTCGCGAACACCGGGACGGTCGGCGTCCGATCGGCTACAGGGCTCGCCGCGTCAGTAGCGTGGCGACTTCGAAACGAGATTACCCACTGTCTCGACGGCCAGGTTTACACAGCCGCCTCCGCGTTCCACTGGCTAGAGGAAATCGGTCTGATCACCGGCCCCGAGGGGCTAGATCAGCTGAACGTCGAAGACGCAGGCGGCGTCCTTTGCATTCCGGCGTTCGCCGGTCTCGGTGCGCCGTACTGGCGCCCGGAGGCGACTGCCACCTTCAGCGGTGTGACCCTCTCCTCGCGCTCCGAGCATCTTGTCCTGTCGGTGATGCAAGGGCTCGCGGCGCAGATCGCCGAAGTTCTCGACGCGATCGGCCAGGACCTCGAGCTCAAATCAGGCGTCCTCCGTGTCGATGGAGGCCTAACCAGGTCGGACCGACTAATGCAGACTCTGTCCGATATCGCACAGGTCCGGGTCGAGGTCTATCCCTACGCTGACGCCACGCCTCTTGGCGCGGCCGCCATGGCGCGCATGGCGATGGATCCCCATCTGAGCTCCCGCGATGCTGTTGGCGAATGGCGTGCGAACTCTGCCTACGAGCCCATGTGGCCAGCTGACCGCGCCGCGGACTTCCGCGACCGCTGGAACCGAGCGCTGAGAACAAGCGTGAGTGCCGAGGAGTGAGAATGACACCAACAGCACCCGACTACGACGTCGCCGTCATCGGCGCCGGGATCGTTGGCGCGGCCATCGCCCGAGAGCTAGCCGGCTACCAGCTCGACGTCGCACTGCTCGAAGCGCGGGACGACATCGGTGAGGGCACCAGCAAGGCCAACACCGCGATCCTGCACACCGGCTTCGACGCCAAGCCCGGAACACTCGAATCCCGACTCGTTGCGCGAGGCTACGAGCTGCTGTCACGGTATGCCGACACCACGGGAATCCCCATCGAGCGGACCGGGGCTCTGCTGGTCGCCTGGGACTCAGAGCAGCTCGCCGCACTTCCAGGGCTCCAGGAGAAGGCGCGACAGAACGGCTACGACAAGTGCGAGATCGTAGGCGCTGATCACGTCTACGCAGAGGTTCCGGCCCTGGGGCAGGGTGCGCTTGGTGGCCTGTCAGTGCCTGATGAGTCCATCATCTGCACCTGGACGACAAACCTCGCGTTGGCTACAGAGGCGGCCATGCGCGGCGTCTCTATTCACCTCAATCGGGCGGTGACCGGTGTCTCCCGTGAGGGCGAATTCACCGCCCTTCACACCGACCACGGCGGAATACGCGCCCGGTGGGTGGTCAACGCGGCGGGACTGGGCTCTGACCACATTGATCGCCACTTCGGATACGAGCGGTACACGGTGACACCCCGGCGTGGCGAGCTGTTCGTCTTTGACAAGCTCGCCCGTCCGCTAGCGCCCAAGATCGTGCTGCCTGTTCCAACCTCGAGAGGTAAGGGCGTCCTGGTAAGTCCGACCATCTACGGCAACGTGATGCTCGGACCCACATCAGAGGATCTCGAAGACCGCCGGGCCACGGGAACCTCCGAGGAGGGTTTCGCTTTCCTCACTGCCAAGGGTGAGCAGATCATGCCCGCCCTGATGACGGAGGAGGTGACAGCGACCTATGCCGGGTTGCGGGCGGCCAGCAACCACCCTGACTACCTCATCGACCTGGACCAGGATCAGGCATATGTGC
This sequence comes from Intrasporangium mesophilum, assembly GCF_054783095.1. NCBI lineage: Bacteria > Bacillati > Actinomycetota > Actinomycetes > Micrococcales > Intrasporangiaceae > Intrasporangium > Intrasporangium mesophilum. The sequence goes on from NZ_BAAGRF010000011.1 coordinate 31,044, forward strand.
TGGTCGGTGGCATTCGTTCCACCGGTTTGACCTCCGGCATGGCTATTGCCGAGTACGTCTTGGGTTTGCTGCGCGCCGGGGGTTTGACATTCGAGCCCCGCGAACAGCTGCCCGACCCACCGAAGATGCCAAACCTCGGGGAGTCCTTCGTTCGGCCTTACCAAGACGCAGCGTTGGTGTCCACCGATCCCGCGTACGGCACGGTCGTCTGCTTCTGCGAACGGGTTACTGAGGGCGAGATCCGCGACGCGTGTGCGTCGGTTGTGCCGCCACACAGCCTGGAGGGGCTCCGCAGGCGCACTCGTGTCTTGAACGGGCGCTGCCAAGGCTTCTTTTGCGGCGCCCGCGTTGCAGAGCTCGCCGAAACACTTGGCGTCGGTAACGGTGCGCAAGCGCGAACTGAGGAGCCATCGTGACGGAAGCCCCACGCCAAACACTCGAGCCGGCCGTCGCGATCGTCGGCGGAGGCCCAGCGGGTCTGACGGCTGCCCAGGCCCTCGCGGGCCGCCTTTCCGGCGAGGTGCTCGTGCTCGACCGCGAGGCGGAGGCCGGCGGCATCCCCAGGCACAGCGACCACACCGGTTACGGGCTGCGGGATCAACACCGCATCATGTCGGGCCCTGACTATGCAAAGCGACTGTCGGCTCTAGCCCGACGGGCCGGTGCCAACATCATGACCCAAGCCATGGTCACCGGCTGGTCCGACCCCGCAGGGTCGCCCGCGCCGACTCTCGAGGTCACCAGTCCTCATGGGCTGCTGCTCGTCCGGGCGGGCGCTGTAGTCCTGGCTACCGGGGCGCGGGAACGTCCTAGGACGGCCAGACGAATCCCTGGAGATCGCCCCAGGGGAGTGCTGACCACGGGCCAGCTTCAGAACCTTGTGCACCTGCACCATCAGGCGGTGGGGCAACGCGCGGTCGTGGTGGGCAGCGAACTTGTGAGCTGGTCGGCCGTGATGACGCTGCGCGAGGCTGGCTGCCGTACCGTGCTCATGACCACGGACAAGACCCATCACGAGGCCTATCTGGCGTTTTCGTTGGCAGGCCGCATCGGTCTACGGGTCAAGGCCGCGACGAGCACCCGCGTCGTGCGTATCGTCGGGCGGGGTCGTGTCGAATCTGTCGAGGTGGAAGACGTCCGGACCGGTCGACGTAGCTTCGTCGACTGCGACACCGTTGTCTTCACCGGTGACTGGATCCCTGACCACGAGCTGGCCCGCACCGGGGGCCTGCTCATGGACGCCGGAACCAGGGGACCCACTATTGACTCTTCCCTGCGTACGAGCCGTCCCGGCGTCTTTGCCGCAGGCAATCTCATCCACCCCGTGGACACTGCCGATGTGGCCGCGCTGGATGGTCGCCAGGTGGCCCGGAGCGTGTGGGACTTCCTCCGCGCCCAACGACCCGATCCTCACACCGAGGTCCTGAATGGGGCGCCGATTCGAGCCGGTTGGCCCTTCTCGTGGGTGGCTCCCAATGTCCTCACCCTGGGCCGCCCAGCCCCCTCCCGTGAGCGCCTCTTGCTGTGGCCCCAGCAGTTCGTCAGGAGCCCCGTCGTCGAGGTAACGCAGGGGGACCGTCCAATCTCACGACGACGCCTTCCCTGGCCGGCTGCGCCCGGGCGCGTGTTCCGCGTGCCCTGGTCGCTCCTTTCGCCTGCAGATCCGGAGGGTGGTGAGATTCGTGTCGGACTCACCCGTCGGTGAGGTAGTTCAGACGAGGCGAGTCGAGTGGCGCCGCGGAGCCTGGTTCAACCCGCCCAACTGGATCCGCCGGAACGGGGACGCGTTGTCAATCCCGGCCCCGAGGGGTTCCGACATGTGGCGATCGCCGACTTCCGGCGCCAGACGGGAGTCCGCGCCAGCATTGCTCTTCGACCTCCCCACAGGGTCGGCCATCGAGGTGGACATCCAGCCTTGGCTTGCCTGCCCGTACGACCAAGCCGGCGTCCTGATCCAGGGCGGTGCAGGGGACTGGGTCACGGCAGGTTTGGAGCAGGGCCTCGGTGTTCTCATGCTCGGAGCTCGGCTGTCACGGTCGGCACGGGACGAAGCCGCCGTTGCGGTTGCTGGCTGGGCGGAGCGCATCGTCACGGTCAGGGTCAGTCGGGGGGAGCACGCCCTGACCGTCCGCGCTCGGTCGCAGCAAGATCCATGGCGCCTCGTCCTCGTCACGCCGCGTGCGACGACGGGCACGATCCGCGTAGGGCCGTACTGTGCCGCCCCGCAGCGCAGCGGGCTTGAGGTGTGTTTCAACCGAGTGGCGATCGGGCCATCGGACAATTCGCCGCGTTTGTAGGCAGGCAGGGGCTTGACGCAACTAGGGTCGCCGGGCCAAGATGAATAGTCGATTGTCGACAATAGGAGAAGGTAATGGGAGTTGTAGACGGCAAGGTCGTCGTAGTCACAGGCGCGGCTGGCGGCATCGGCATCGCGATCGCCGAGGACCTCTTCGCCGAGGGTGCGACGGTGATCGCCACCGCACGAAAGGACGGGCAGGTCAAGGAGCTCGCCGCGCGCCACACGGACCCGCGCTGGCGCGCAGCGCAGCTGGACGTCACCAGCGATGAGTCCTGGGCCACACTCATCAAGGACGTCCTGGCAGCGGATGGACGTATCGATGGGCTCGTCAACAACGCGGGTGTGCTGTCCCCCAACGATGTTCCCTCGTCGACCCTGGCGGAGTACGACCTGCACTTCGACGTCAACGTCAAGGGTGTATACCTCGGCAGCAAGCACGTCCTTCCCGCCATGATTACGGCCGGCAGCGGCTCAATCGTCAACTTCGGCTCGATCAACTCGCTTGCGGCCGAGCAACAGCTTGCTCTGTACACCGCGTCCAAAGGCGCCGTTCTCATGCTGACCAAGGCCATCGCTCTGGACCATGCCGCGTCGGGCGTCCGTGCAAATACCCTGTGCCCGGGTTTCGTCGACACGCCGCTGAACGTGCCTCATTACACGAAGCTTGGGGGTCGCGAGGCGCTCGAGGAGGGTCTCCCCTCGTTCCAGCCCATTGGACGGGCGATTGAACCGCGGGAGATCGCGCAGCCGGTTACCTTCCTGATCTCGGACGCCTCAACTGCCATCACTGGCACCGCCTTTGTGGTCGACGGCGGCGTACTCGCCAAGGCCTAGCGGCCCCCAACCACAAGCCAAGATGCCCGCCGACGGAAACCTCACTTAGGAAGCCTCATGAGCGACATTGCCAGCACGGCGGAGATCGCGGACGTAGTCGTGATCGGAGCCGGTCCGTCCGGGTCGGTCGTCACCCATACCCTCGCCCAGCGGGGGTTCAACGTGGTCTGCCTAGAGCAGGGTGACTGGGTCAACCCTTCCGACTACCCCGCCAACAACCCCCAATGGGAGCTGCAGATCCAGCACCAGTGGGCCCACGACCCGAACGTGCGAAAGTTGCCCTCCGACTACCCAGTCGGTGTCGAAGAGTCGGACATGTGGCCGGTCATGTTCAACGCCGTGGGTGGGTCAAGCATCTACTACGGCGCAGAGTGGCCCAGGTTGCTCCCCTCGGACTTCCGTGTCCGTTCCCTAGATGGCATCGCCGACGACTGGCCCATCACCTACGAGGAGATGGCCCCGTACTACGACGAAGTCGATCGCTTCATCGGCGTCGCGGGTCTCGAAGGAGACACGGCATACCCCGCTGGTCTGACCTACCCACTTCCTCCTCACCCCTTGGGAAAGGCCGGCCGTAAGGCGGCCGCCGCGGCGAACGCTCTCGGTTGGCACTGGTGGCCCGGCACGAACGCCATCGCGAGCCAGAAGTTCAAGGAACTGTCGCAATGCGCCCGTTGGGGAACCTGCGAATGGGGCTGTCCCGAAAGTGCCAAGGCGAGCTTCGACGTTGCCTACTGGCCGCATGCACTGCGATCCGGTGCCACCCTGATCACCGGGGCACGAGTCCGCCACGTCGAGACCGGGCAGGACGGTCGCGCAACTGGCGTGGTGTGGATCGACCGAGACGGCCGAGACCACCTGCAGCGGGCGAACGCGGTCGTGCTCTGCGCCAATGGAATCGGCACCGCGCGAACGCTGCTGCTCTCCAAAAGCTCGCAACACCCGGACGGCCTTGGCAACTCCTCAGGGCTGGTCGGCAAGAACCTCATGCTGCACCCCAACTGCAGCGTCACCGGCTTCTACAACGAGGACTTGGCCAGCTGGAACGGGCCGGCCGGCCAGCTCATCCACAGCCTCGAGTTCTACGACACCCGCCCGGAGCACGACTTCGTTCGCGGTGTGAAGCTCCACGCCCTGCCCACTCCAGGTCCGCTGAACGCGGTTGAGGCCCACCGCGAGCTTGGCTACGACGCGGTCTGGGGGCCGCGATTCCTCGAGGTTGCGAAGTCGCATGCAGGAGGCATCCTATGGGCCGCGAACACCGAGGACCTCCCTGACGAGGCCAACCACATTGGGCTTCACCCCACGCTGACGGACGACAGTGGGATCCCCGCTCCCTCCGTCCACTATCGGATCAGCGACAACACCCGAAGGCTTCTTCGCTTCGCGGTGGACCGGATGCAGGATCTGCATGACGCTGCAGGGGCGGATCACACGATCCCTGTCGAGTTGTGGATCGACCAGCCAGGCCACCTGCTCGGGACAGCCAGGATGGGAGCCGACCCAGCAACCTCGGTGGTCAACTCCTTTGGCCAGGCCCACGACGTCGACAACCTCTTCATTGCGGACGGCAGCATCTTCGTCACGAGCGGCTCGGCCAACCCAACGTGCACCATCGCCGCCCTCGCCCTCCGCGTGGGGAAGCACATCGCCGAAACGGCATCGCAGAGGAAGGAAAGCGCATGAGCACGCAGCCGCTCAGGCTGTCGGTCCCGCCGCCGCGAAAGCAGACCCCTCGTCCGCTCACGGACGGCGAGCGCGCCGTCTACACAGCCATCGCGGACGTACTTTGCAGTGGCGACGGCAGCGCGCCTCCACCGAGCCAGTGCCCCGAGTTCGACGACACGCTCGACTTGGCCCTCGCTACCCGGTCGGACTCCTTCGACGGGATTGTCCGCACAATCGCGCAGGCCCCGGAGGGTGCCGAAGCGATCCAGCGATGGCTGAGAAGTCTCCACGACAACGCCGCCTCCGACTTCCAGGTCCTGTCGGCGGTCGCCGCAGGCGCCTACCTGATGGTCCCCGAGATCCGGACAGCGGTCGGATACCCCGGACAGCGGCGCAACCCGCCCAAGGCCGAAGAAGCGATCGACGAGATCATGGACGGAATCCTGGACCCAGTCCTCGAGCGTGGGTTCTTCTACGTCCCGACACCTGGTCAGGAGCGCAGCCCGTGAGCAGCGGGTCGTCGTACCATCAAGGGCAGGCCAAAGCATGGATGCCGCAGCTCTGCCAACTCGGAGTGAACACGTCCCAACCTGCTGCCGGCGGGACAGGAACGCCGAGCCAGGTGGACTGAGGACCAACTGTGGCTGGCGCAACCAGCAGCATTCACGCAGGAGGTTTTGGGCGTTGGCTAGATCATCAACCGTGAAGTTCGGGCCGCTCAACCAGCGCACGACGCCGGACAACATCCACGGACTGCTGCGCGCTGCGATCCTTGATGGCCGCCTGGCGCCGGGCAGTCAGCTTCGGGAGGCCCACATCGCAGCCGACCTCGGGGTGAACAGGGCTCCTCTGCGCGAAGCCCTGATCAAGCTGGAGGAGGAAGGGCTCGTTGTCAGGATCCCCTTCCGTGGTGCGTTCGTTGCGGAGGTCAGTGCCGAGGACATCGCAGAGATCGCCTCCCTGCGCTTCCTTGTGGAGCCATATGCCGCCCAACTTTCTTTCGATGCCCTGCACGGTCCGCAGAAGGCCAGGATGACCCGGGTCATCAAGGCCCTGCACGCTGCGACGGACAAGCGCGATATCCCGGCAAGCATCGATGCCCACCTGCAGTTCCACGGGCTCTTCTATGAGTTCTCGGGCCACAAGCAGCTTCAGAGTCTCTGGGGCGGGTGGGAGTCGAAACTCAGGCTGTTCTTCGGGGCGGACCACCGTTCCTACGCGGACCTGCACGAGATCGCGGTCGCTCACGAGCAACTGGCCGAGATGCTCCTGACAGGAGATTGGGATCGGTTCCGGCACGAGCTCGCCCACCATGTGCACTCAGCCCCTGGGGCGCCCCTCGACCTGTACGAGAAGGCACCAGAGGACGCACAGCTGGCCCAGCCCCAGTAGCACCGTGCAGGAGTACATCGACTTCCTCGGCAAGCAGGCGCCGTACGACCGTCTCGACGAGGACGACTTGGCGCGCCTGGGCCGGCTCGTGGAGGTCGAGTACTTCGCAAGCGGCACGACCATCGTGGAAGCGGATCAACCTCAGCTGGACCACCTCTTTGTGGTCCGAACTGGGATGGTCCAGGTCATGGATCGCGGGCGCGTCGTTGATGAGCTGGGCCCAGGGGATACCTTCGGCCACATCTCAGTGCTGAGCGGCCTGCCTCCGCCCTTGTCCGTCGTGGCGTCATCGGACACCCTCTGCTACTTGCTCCCGGATCCAAGACGGGTGCTCGCGCACCCGGAGCGTCTGACCTTCAGCCACTACCACAGCCTCGTGAGCCGTCCCCTGCTCGTCGCGGCATCGGCGGAATACGCCCTCCGCGAGGTCTCCGACTTCATGCGCCCGCCAACCTGGGTCGAAGAGGGGACGGCGATACGCGATGCGGCCATGAAGATGTCTCAGGACCACCAGTCGTGCGTGCTGTTCAGGACTGCCAGAGGCCTCGGAATCATGACCGACAGCGACTGCCGCAGACTTGTCGCGACGGGGCTCCTAGCCATCGATGCGCCCGTCAGGGACGCTGGCAACGTCCCCGCACTGACCGTTGATGCCGGCGCGACCGCCGCGACCGCCCTTCTCGAAATGGTCCATCACGGCGTCCACCATCTAGTGGTCTGCGCGCCCGGTGGCGAGGCCATCGGGATCGTTCGCGCCGTCGACCTGGGTTCCGCCGACGTCCGCGACCCTCTCATCACTCGATCGGCGATCGAGAACGCGCGAGACCTCGACGAGCTGAGGCAGGCCGCTGAGCTACTCCTCCCGACGGTGGCCGAGTTGCATGCCAACGGGCTGCCGAGTCTGCGTATTGGAGCACTGCTCGGTGCGATGACCGAGGCAGTCATCGAGAAGTGCGTGTCCTTCAGCCCCTATTTCGGGAGCGGGGGCAATGGCGAGGGCACCGATCAGGTCGTGACGTCCTGGCTCGTACTTGGCTCACTTGCGCGACGGGAGCCCCTGCCCTGGTCAGACATCGATACGGGTCTCATCTGGTCCGCTCCACCTGGTTTGCGCTCGCCGGACCCGCGACGCCTGCAGGACGCCGCAGAGAGTGTCATCAGGTTGTTCGAGCGCTGCGGACTCCGCCGGTGCCCGGACGGTGCCAACGCGAGCAACCCTCTCTTCAACAGGTCAAGCGATGCTTGGCTTGCGGCCGCGTCGCATTGGGTGGAGCGGCCTGAGGCGCCTGGTGCCCTCCTCCTGCCGGCGATCATCGCGGACAGCAGACCGATTACCGGCATGGAACTGGGAAGGTCAGTCACACGAAGGCTCGAAGGCCGTGCTTTCACGCGAGCTTTCCTTCAGGCCCTCCTCAACGAGGCGCTGGCGAACCGGCCGCCCACAGGCTTCGTACGGGACTTTGTCGTCGAGGCTACTGGGCGGCATCGAGGGGAGCTGAACCTCAAGCGTGGAGGGCTCCAACCTGTGGTGGCAATGGGCCGGTGGATCGCAATCACCCTACGCAGCACCATGTCCAGCACGGTCGAGAGGCTCCGCGCCGGCACCTCGGCAGGACTGCTGACCACCGATGAGGGCCAGACTCTCGAAGGGGGGTTCGAAGACATGTACGACCTTCTCTTCACAGCAGAACTGGAGGCGCTGCTGACAGGCGTCCCCGTGAGCACGTATATGAACCCGCATGAGCTCGACACCCTCGCGCGTCGCCACCTGCGCGAGTCATTCCGAGCCATCGCCAAAGTCCAGACCCGACTCGAGGCGGAGTGGATCTCACGTCTTGGCTGACCAAGCACCGCAGACTCAGCGGCTGGCCGGAACCAGGTCCGGGTCCGTGGCGTGGGGCCTTGTTCTCGGTCGTTGACGTGGAGACCAGCGGCCTGGACCTGCGCCACGACGAAATCCTGTCCATCGGTGTCGTCCCCATACGGCGGGCGCGGGTCACGGCGGAGACGTTCTATGCGGTATGCCGCCCCGACGGTCCCATCAGTCCGGAATCGATGAAGGTGCACGCCCTCACCTCCCAGGAGCTCGCGGCCGCCGACAGCTGCCGTGAGGTCATCGAGAAAGCCGCCGTCCTGATGCGTGGAACCGTGCTGGTTGCGCACGCCGCGTGGGTTGAGAGAGCATTCATCGACCGCGTGCTCCAGCCCTCCCGCCAGCGGCTGCCCAAGGGAATTGTCGATACCGCGGCGCTCGCACGAGCAGCGGCGCTCGCGGAGGCCGATGCTCGAGAGCCCTCGCTCGAGTGGCTCGCCCGAACGCTCGGACTGCCGGTCCACACCCCGCACCATGCCTTGGGTGACGCCGCGACCACCGCGATGGTTCTGCTCGCGTTGATCGGTCACCTCGAGCGGGTCGAGGGACCACTCGACATCACGCGGCTCATCGAGCTCTCGCGAGTCTTTGGCCGCTAGGAAACTGCCCTGACCTCGAGTCTTGCTTTCCGGCTCCACGTGCGAGACGATTGTCGACAATCGACTAACCTACTGAGGAGCTCACTATGACCGACCTTCGCGGCGTGCTTTCGGCTGTTGCGACCCCCTTCGACGCGAACGGAGACCTCGACGAGAAGGCCCTCAGGGTCCTGATCGAACGCACCATCGAAGGTGGAGTGCATGGCCTGGTGCCGTGCGGCTCTACCGGCGAGTTCGCCCAGATGACCAACGAGGAGCGCCGTCGGGTCGTCGAGGTCGTTGTCGACCAGGCTGGCGGGCGCGTTCCTGTTGTCGCGCACACCGGAGCCATGACCACCCGAGAGGCGCTCGGCCTGGCGCAGCACGCTGAGGCCGTCGGCGCCGCCGCCATCATGGCTGTGGCTCCCTACTACGAGCCGCTGGAGGTCGAGGAGGTCAAGGACTACTTCCGAGCTGTCGCCGAGTCGGTCACGATCCCTGTCGTCGTGTACAACCTGCCGGTTGCGACCGGCGTGAACCTAACCCCGGACGACATCGCTGAGCTCGCGACGTCGGTCCCGAACATCGAGTACGTCAAGGACACCTCCGGAGACTTCAGCCAGGCTGCCCGGCTCATCCATGACTACGCGGACGTCGTCAAGACGCTCGTCGGGTGGGACACGCTGTTTCTGGCCTCTGTCGTCGAGGGTGCCGCCGGATCCATCGTCGGCGCGTCCAACTTCATCGCGCCCCAGCTCGTCGCCGTCTATGACGCCGTGCAGGCCGGCGATCTGCCCACAGCGAAGGCGGAGTGGGATGCGATCTTCCCGGTCATGCAGTTCCTCGTGTCTGGTGGCTACGTCGCGGCCGTCAAGGGTGCCCTGGACCTTCTCGGCGCTCCGGTGGGGAGCCCGCGGGCACCGATCAGTCCGCTTGGTGAAGCTCGCCGGGACGAGCTCGCCGGGATCCTCAACAAACTCGATATCCGCCTTTGATGGCGTCCCCTACACTCCGTCTCTTCAAAGGTGAAAAGGCATGAGCACTGACAACCTCGCGTCCGACAGCGGTCGGACCACCTCGGCCACCCCCGAGACCATCGCATCCGCAGATGAAGAGCTACTCCTCAAGCTCGGCTACAAGCAGGAGCTGAACCGGGCCCTGGGCCTATTCTCCAGCTTCGGAGTGCAGTTCACGTCCATCGCCATCTGCTCCGGCATCTACACGACCATGATCGTGGGCTTCGGCTTCTTCGGGCCGGCCTCCTTCTGGTCTTATGTCGTCGGCGGTGCTTTGCAGGTCTTCGCTGTGGGTTTGGCCGTGGCACAGCTGGTCTCTGCGTACCCCCTGTCCGGCGGTGTGTATCAGATCGTGGGACGCATGACCCCATACCGCACCCTGGCATGGCAGTCAGGATGGTGGCTCGTCATCGCACACACCGTCGCAACGGCTGCTGTCGCGGTAAGCCTTGTTCCGTTCATTGCGGCCTGGTTCGGAATGACCGACGTTTCAGGCTTCCAGACCTCACTCATTGCCGCGGCTCTGGTGCTTCTGGTGACGGCGTTCAACCTCGTCGGCGTCAAGGCCGCCGCACTCTTGAACAACATCGGTGTCGTCGCAGAGATTGCCGGTGGCGTGCTTATCCTCGCGGCGCTCCTGATCGTCAAGCACCCCACCCAGCCCCTCTCCATCCTTAACGACTCTGCCGGAACGGCTGCCGATGGTTGGATTCTTCCTTTCCTGTTCGCGATGATCCTTCCCGCCTATGCGATCTCTAGCTTCGATGCCACTGGGAACGCTGCGGAGGAGACCAAGGACGCGCACAAGACCGCACCAATGGGAACATTCCTAGCCAATACGTCGGCTTACATCGTGGGTCTGGTGTTCATCTATCTCGTGGTCCGGGCGATCCCCAACGTCGACGAGATGATGAAGAGCTCAACACCGATGAAGTACATCCTTGAGTCGGCGGTCGGTTCAACGATCTCGACGATCTTCGAGGTAATCGCCATCGTCGCGCTCATCTCGACCATGTGCATGCTCCAGCTCACCGGTGTTCGTGTCCTCTGGTCTCAGGCACGTGACGGGCAGATGCCGGCGGCTCACTGGCTGCGCAAGGTCAGCGCCCAGCGCATTCCGATCAACGCGACGATTGTGCTGGCAGTGCTGTCGATCGTGTTCGTGTTCTGGTCGTCCGCGTTGTCCGTCCTCGCAGCTCTGACAGCGCTCGCCTGGGCCCTGGCCTACGGAGTGGTCGTGACCGCTGGAATGTGGGCGATCTTCAAGGGAAACATGCCGAAGTCGCACTTCAACCTGGGACGGGCTACTCCCTTTGTGTTCGCTGTCGCGGTGCTGTGGTCCGTCGTTCTGTGCTACCTGCTCGTCAAGTCGGACTGGACCCACGTCGGGTTGGGCATGCTGGGCGTGATCATCGTAGGAGCCATCATGTACATGACCATCCCGTCATCACGACGGGGAAAGATCGGCGTCATGGCCGAGCTCGGCGAGTGAGAGGAAAGACCGTTGACTGCAAACGCCACCGAACTCGGCGAGCTGCGCATCCACAGCATCATCGACGGCCGGACCGTAGACGGTGCGACAGAGCGCTCCGTCTCAGTGCTGAACCCCTCGACGGGCGCCGTGCTGGGGACGTTCGCCGAGGCGACCCCTGAGCAGGTCGACGACGCTGTAGCGTCGGCGCGACGGGCGGCCCCCGGTTGGGCGCGACTTACCCCAGGTGCCAGGGCAGCCCACCTCCACCAGCTCGCGGACCGCCTCGAGGAGCGGCTCGAGGAGTTTGCGGCCCTTGAGTCAGCCGATGCGGGCAAACCGTTCACGACGGCGCTCGAAGATGAGGTTCCGGGAATCCTCAACTCCCTGCGCTACTTCGCGAGTGCCGCGCGTTCCAGCACCGCAACTGCAGCGGGCGAGTACATCGAGGGCAACACGACTCTGGTCCGACGGGAGCCGGTCGGGGTCGTGGTGGCCATCACTCCGTGGAATTTCCCGCTGTGGCAGGCTGTCTGGAAGATCGCGCCCGCCCTCGCAACAGGTAACACGGTCATCGTGAAGCCGGCCGAGAACACCCCCGTCTCCACGACGCGATTCGTGGAGATGGCCAATGAGATCCTCCCTCCGGGCGTTCTCAATATCGTGCACGGGCGGGGCAGAACCATTGGTGAGCAGCTCGTCTCGCATCCGGAAGTTGACCTGATCTCCTTCACCGGATCCACTCGGGCTGGACGACGGATCGCCGAGCTGGCTGCGTCAGGGCCCAAACGGCTCATCCTCGAGCTGGGTGGAAACGCACCGGTCATCGTGTTCGATGACGCGGACCTGGACCACGCCCTTCCCATCCTGACCAACGGGATCTTGTTCAATGCTGGCCAGGAGTGCATGTCAGGGACACGCATCATCGCTGCGGAAGGGATCTACGACCGATTGGTCGCAAAGCTGGCCGAGCACCTGCAGACCTGGCAGATCGGCGATGCCTCCGACCCGGCGACCAAGCTCGGGCCGCTCATCAGCGAGGCGCATCTCGCCAGCGTGAGAAAGCTGGTCGAGAACCGACCGGCTGACTCGCATCTCATCGTTGGCGGTGACTCTCCTGACCTTCCTGGCTACTTCTTCAACCCCACTCTCATTGGTCGCCTGAACCAGACTGACGAGCTCGTCACCGAAGAGATCTTCGGGCCGGTAGCTACGGTCCAGACATTCTCGTCTGAGTCGGAGGCGCTGGAGCTGGCGAATGGAACGCCCTACGGTCTCGCGGCGTCCGTGTGGACCCGAGATGTGGGTCGGGCCCTCCGAATTGCGCGTGACCTTAACTTCGGCAACGTCTGGGTGAACAACCACATGGCTGTTGGTCCCGAGGTGCCGATCGGTGGCTTCGGCGCATCTGGGTACGGGAAGGAGGGTGGCCCAGCGGGCGTGGAGGAGTTCACGCGACTCAAGCAGGTCGTGGTCAACCTGACATAGCTGAACCCTCACCCAGAGCCCAAGGGAGGGGCGCCGAGAACGATGTCCGGCGCCCCTCCTGGCAGTCTGTCGGACTGCCTTTGTGTGCGTCGGACACGGCCGAATCAGGCAACCCGCCCCGCTGCAGCCGCGAGCCGAGAAACGAGCCACTCGTGTGCGGGGTCATTTGTCCGCCTGAGGTGCCAAACAGCGGTATCGCGGATGTGTGGAATCTCCACCGGCGGTTCCGTGTAGGTCAGTTCTGCGGCGCGCTCGGCGAGTGTCACGAGTCTGCGCGGCACCAACGACACCAGCCCCGTCCCTCGCAGCAGGTAGGGGATCAACAACTGACTCTCAGTCCGCACCTCGACCTGGAGCACGATGCCCGCACGATCCAAGGCGTCATCCGCCAGGTTGAGCCGTTCACCAGTTGAGTACTGAACGTACGGCATGGCCTCGAAATCCTCCTTTGAGACCTGCCCGGTCAACGCGCCGGCACCGAGCCATCCACAGAGAACGAACCTGTCCTCGTACAGGGGCAGGGTCGGATGGTCGGTGAGGCCCGCCGCGAGCAGCTGCTCGGAGATGATCAGGATGTCAACCTCGTCGCGAACGACGCGCTCGGTGTAGTCGTCCCGCAGCGGTTGAATGTTGACCCGCACCCCCGGCGCCTCGCGACGCAGACTCTGAAGCATCGGGCGGAGGATGATCAACGTGCTGTAGTCGCTGGCAACGATTGTGAAGCTTCGTTGCGCCGTGAGGGGGTCGAACGTCGGCCGGTCGATCAGGATCTGCTCGACCCGAGCGAGGGTCTCCTCGAGAGGTCCTTGCAGAGACTCTGCGTAGGGCGAGAGCGTCAGCTCGCGCCCACTCCTGACCAGCAAAGGGTCGTCCAGCGCCGTTCGTAGCCTTGCAAGGGCCGTGCTCATCGCGGACTGGCTCATGTGGAGTTCGGCAGCTGCCCTGGTGACGTTGCGGGTCCGCAGCAGGACCTCCAGGGGGACGAGAAGGTTCAGGTTCAGCTGCTGCAGTCGCATCGGCGCGTGCCTCCTCGCCCACGTGAGTATCCGATCTGCAGGACACCACGTATGCGCAAAACGAGTCTTCCGGCTTCTGTCGCCCCCACGATACCGTCGATTGTCGACAAAAGACGAGTGCTGAGCTCGTCGTCGACTCGACCGCTCACGGACCGCCCGGGTCCCGAGCGAATGTCACTGGAGTTCAGGAGGCGGAGCATGGCACCGAAGTCACGACTGCTGCACCCCCGTCTGGCGGAGCTTGTCGCGACGCTCCGACACGGCGAGATGCTATTCATTGCGGACGCGGGCTCGGGGACCAGCGCCAAGAGCCTGGTCCCGCTGGCGCCAGACGTTGAGTTCATCGATCTGGGCATCGCACCGGGCGTGCCGTCCGTCGCAGACCTGCTCACCGTGATCTGCGACGTGGGGGACATCGAGGCCGCGATCGTGACGACCGAGATGCGCCAAGCCAACCCTGAGGGTCGGGACTTCGTCGAGTCGCTCGTCGGGACATCGAACGTCCACGAGCTGACCTACGTGCCGGACTTCTACGAGTTGCGCGACCGAGTCAAGGCCGTCATTCAGACAGGCGAATACGCAGTGCACGGCAATGTGGTTCTGGTTGCGGGCTATCCCAGTCCACCGATTCCCCTGGAGTGGCTCACGTCGTCCACGTGGTTCCGCAGCCTCGGCAACGACAAGAGCATCCAGCCGCAGGGCCAAGGGGCCTAAGGTGCCGACCTTCGACGGAGTCACCGGTCCGGTCTATTACCGCATCTGGGGCCACCAGAATCCTCGGGCCGCGGTTCTACTCCTCCACGGCTACGGCGAGAACATCGCCCATTACCAAAGGCTCGCAGCGCAGCTCACGGAAGCCGGGCTCGAAGTCTGGGGGCTTGACCACATCGGGCACGGCCATACCCCCGCGCAGCATCCCGGCGTCTTCGGGTCCGTGGACAACCTGGCCGAAAACGCGCGCATCCTCCTCCGGCGTCTCGAGGAGACCAGGCCGGGACTGCCAGTAGTTCTGGTGGGCCACTCCCTGGGCGGGGTCGCGGCCGTGCAGGTGGCCACTACGGAACCTGCTCTCTCAGGCCTCGTTGCCACCGGAGCGCCGCTCTCGGGCTTGCCCCGAGAGGGGGTCGGAGAGGATCCCGTGATGTCGCGAGACCAGGGCTATCTGGACGCGATCGCGAATGACCCGCTTGGGTTTGACGCGGCATCAGCCGAGGACGCGTTGTGGCAAGCGATTGGGCAGGTCGTGCCGAACCTACGGGCCCGGGTACGCACGCTCAGGATTCCGGTTCTGCTGATCAACGGAGAGCACGATTGCTTCACACCGCCAACCGTGGCACGTGACTGGGCGGATCTGTTCCCCGATGCCCAGCTCGTGCTCCTCGATGGCTACCACGACATCGTCAACGACCTCCCGCACCGACGAGTCGGGGACTTGATCACCGACTTCGTGATGCGGGTCAGCGCCCCAACCCAACCCAACCCTCCAACAGCCGCTGCCGCTCCTTCGTCGTCAGCTGCTTCGCGCACCCACCACTAAGGAGACTCAATGCGCACTGTCACCAGCCTTGTGGCACTCGGCGGCCTGTCGGTCTTGGCCCTCACCGCCTGCACGACCAACCCGGACGCCGGCAATACTCCGTCGGCACAGGGGACCGCAGATCTCACCGGCACGATCGCCTTTCTCACCCCGAGCCAGACGGTCGTTCGGTGGACGCAGTACGACCAGCCAGCCATGGAGAAAGAGCTCAAGAAGCTGGCGCCGGGGATGAAGATTGAGGTTTTCAATGCCCAGGACGACGCCACGAAGCAGGTTCAGCAAGCCGAGGCGGCAATCACTAGCGGCGCCAAGGCAATCATTCTCACCGCTGTGGATCCGGACCAGACAGCGGCGATCACCGCGAAGGCCAAGGATGCAGGTATTCCGCTGATCGCCTACGCGCACGAGGCCAACAACAGCGACCCGAATTACTACATCACGGTCCCCTTCGAGCAAATCGGTGAAGAGTCGGCCACAGCCCTCGTCAGTGCCATGAACCCGGACACCAAGCCCGTCCGACTGGCGAAGATCTACGGTGACCCGAAATTCTTCTTCTACAGCGAGCAGGCAAAGGGGCATGAGAAGGTTCTGAAGTCCCTGGAGGACGCCGGCAAGGTCAAAGTGGTCTGTAAGGCGGACAGCCTTGACTACGACACGGGGAATGCGCGCCAGGCCATGGAGCAGTGTCTGACCAAGGTCGGCGACCAGGTCGATGCTGTGCTGGTGACCAACGACAGCACCGCCAACGGGGTCATTGCCTCACTCAACGCCAATGGCCTGGCCGGCAAGGTGAAGGTGTTCGGCGGGTACGACGCTGAGGCGGGGACGATCCAGCAGCTCCTCGCTGGAAACATCTCGACCGACATGCGACCGCCTTACGAGAAGATGGGCGCTGTGGCTATCGATGTTCTTGTCGACGCCGTGAAGGGACAGAGGCCATCTGCTGATGTCGTCAACGGGACCTACGACAACAAGAAGTCCCAGATCCCGACTGCCTTCGTTCCCAATATTCTCATCACCCCGGACAACGTCCAGCAGACCCTCATCGCCCCGGGCATCCTCACCAAGGAGGACGTCTGTGGAGGGCCTGCTGTGAGCTCGACCTTCTGCAAGGGCTGATTGTGATGTCGCTGGACACGCTCACACCACCCCCGACGCAGTCCTCGGCGGCACCGGCCCTCGAGCTGCGCAACATCTCCAAGCACTACGGTGGCGTCACGGCGCTCGCGGATGTCAGCCTTCACGTCAACAGTGGCGAGGTCGTCGCACTGGTCGGTGACAATGGCGCCGGGAAGTCGACGCTGATCAAGACCATCGCAGGGATCGTCATCCCGGATACCGGGGAGTTCCGCGCGAGCGGGCAGGAGATCCGCATCTCCTCGCCAACTGACGCTACTGACGTCGGCATCCAGACCGTGTATCAGGATCTCGCGCTTTGCGACAACCTCGACACTGTCCAGAACCTCTTCCTCGGCAGAGAACTCCACTCACGACGAGTGTTCGGCGCTCGACTGCAGCGGCCTGCCATGGAGAAGCGGGCACGAGAGGTGCTTTCGGACCTTGGAGTGAAAACGCTGCGCGACCTGACAGTTGCCGTCGGTGGGCTTTCTGGTGGACAGCGCCAGTCCGTGGCCATATGCAGGTCCGTCCTGTGGGATCCGGCCGTGGTACTCCTGGACGAGCCGACCGCGGCCCTGGGTGTTGCTCAGCGAGAGCAGGTCCTGAACCTCATCGGACGTCTGCGGGATCAGGGGCGAGGAGTCATCCTCGTCTCCCATGACCTCGCCGACGTCAAGTTCATCGCCGACCGAGTGCTGGTACTGCGCCTTGGCCGCCTGGTCGCCGAGTTCGAGCGTGGCAAGTACACGCGCGAAGAGTGCGTTGCGGCCATCACTGGAATGGACGGTGCAGCATGACTGTGGAATCAGTTCCGGGTGCCGGTGGGCCGACCTTGACGCCCCACGGCCCGCATGGAGCACCGCCGACGTCGGGCGTCACCGACGGCCAGCCGAGCGTCAGCACATGGACGAGACTTCTTGAAGCCTTCGCAGGCAGGTGGCGCATGGTGCCTGTGCTCCTGACTCTCGTAGTCATCTGGGCGTTCTTTGCCAGCCAGTCCTCGGCCTTCCTGTCGGCGCGGAACCTGTCGAACCTGTCCGTGCAGATCGTGGTAACAGGCATTCTTGCGCTGGGCCTCGTGATGGTTCTGCTCGTGGGGGAGATTGACCTCTCAGTGGCCGCTCTCGGAGCCGTGAGCACGGCACTGATGGCTCGGGTCATGGTTGCGGGCCATGCCTCAGTGGTGTTGCTACTTGCCACCGCTCTCATCACGGGAGTTGTGTTTGGCGCTCTGCAGGGAACGATTGTGACGCGATTCCGTGCCCCGGCATTCATCGTGACTCTCGGATCTTCACTGGTGCTGCAAGGCATCCTGCTGCAGATCCTTCCGCGAACAGGTCAAATCCCCCTGGCTGGTACTTTCGTCGAGAACATCGCTGGGAGCTACATGGTGCGATCGGCAGGGCTGGCGCTGGCGCCCGCCGTGGCGATCCTGGTGTTCCTCCTTGCCCATCAGACATACAGAGCCAACCTCCGACAGGGACACCAAACGTCTTACGCGCGTACGGTTCTCGTGCCGACGGCCATCTGCGTCGTTGCCAGCATCGGCGTTGTCCTGATCCTGAACGCGCACAGGGGCGTCCCAACAGCGGTCATCCTTCTGCTCTCGCTACTTGCGGTGATGTCGTACGTGACTACGCAGACCCGGTTCGGAACGTACTTGTACGCCATCGGTGGAAACGCGGAGGCCGCTCGCCGGGCCGGAGTCAAGGTGCGATCGATCAAGGTGGCGACCTTCGCCCTCGCCGGCGGCTTCGCAGCCATCGCAGGCTTGGTAGCGGCCTCGCGCACCCTCGGTGTCTCGTCGCAATCGGGTAGCGGGACGCTCCTCCTGGAGGCGGTCGCGGCCGCGGTGATCGGCGGGGCCAGTCTCTTTGGTGGCCGCGGATCGGTGTGGGCCGCTCTCGTCGGCTCGCTTGTCATCGGAAGCATTTCCAATGGCCTGGACCTGATCGGGGCGGAAGCCCAGGTGAAGCTGATCGTCCAGGGGACGATCCTCATCCTCGCCGTTGCGGTCGATGGCGCGCTGTCCCGGGGGCGTAGGGCCGGGTAAGGCCTGTGCGGTGTGGCACACCCTATGCGCTTGGTGCGCCACACCGCGCCAGCCTGTCCGAGCAGGCTCTCCATATAGGCGGCGCATTGCGCCGACCGCGCGATTCCTCCCCAGAACTCACGTGACCTCAGAGGGCGGTTTCGGCCGGCGTGACACGAAAAACCAGCGGCTTGTTATCCGCGGGCCGCCAGGTTGAATCGCTCACGAGCTTCGCCTTCGGCAAGCGACGTCATCCTGCCGGCAATGAGATCCTTCTTGGCATCGAAGAGGGCGACCCACAGGCCGGCTGCCCAGAAGAGCGCTTCATGGTCCGTGGACCAACCTGTCGCATGTGAGCGGTACTCATCCGCGAAGGCCGCTGACTCCTCGACGGATGTCACACCACCGCGATATCCGGCTGCGGCCATTCCGGCTAGCGCGGGCTCCGGTAGCCGCGCCAGGCTGTCCCAATCGAGCACTCCCTCGATCTCAGTCTCAGACCGCCACCAGACGTTCTGGGGGATCCAGTCGACGTGCCCCACAACCGGAGCGAACCCCGTTGCTTGCGCAAGAATCCCGCGCGTCGCGGCGCCCAGGTCATCAATCCAAAGCACGTTGACCGAGTTGAGGTCAACCTCCCTGTCGTCCGGCTGCGGCCACGTCCCCCGTTCCGTGTGCGCCCAAGCGGTCCAGGCCGGGTGGGGATCGAGGCCTCCGATAGCCGGTATCTGCGCAGTGAGCCGAAGTAGTTGTCCAAAGAGCTGCGCCGAGGCCTGTGGCGTGCCGATGGCGCCGGTCCGGCGCTCGACAAGCGTCTCTGCTGATGCCACAAGCCGGGGTCCGTATTGCGTTGGACGAACGAGAGGGCGTGGGCAGGCAAGTCCAGCGTTGAACAGGTGCTGCTGGACGTCGAAACAGGCATTCAAGCGGCTCTGCGCCGTGCGCACTTTGACGACAACGCCGCGGCCATCCTCGAGTGAGAGCCCGATCACGTCGGAGAAGTATCCAGATCGAAAATGCTGACTCTTTGGGCGGCTGCCGAGGTTCAGCTCACACCAAGCAACGAGTCGTGTGTCCAAAGCTCAACCAGCCCGAACGATGAGGCGCTGCTGAAGGGACTGTAGGTACCGATCGGTCTCCGCAGACCAGGGCCTCGAGCCGATCAGTGGCCCAAGTCGCCTCGCCGTGGATCCCGCGATATGGGCGCTCCGTGGCGGGTGTCCACCGACGATGATGTCCAGCATCTGCCCCCAGCTGTATGCCAAGCCAGGGGAGTCGACACCAACGCTGGCCGCCATCTCGGCCGGCGACATCCCTTGGCATCGAAGCCGGAACACGTCACCGAGCCTGGTTGTGTCCTTATCTAGGGCATCTTCAAGCTCTGCGCGAACCGTCTCGCTTACGTGCATAGCGCTTCGTCACGGGCGGTGGCGGGACGGACCAGTGAGGGTGGCCCGGGAGGTCAGGTGCCAAGGCGTGTCGGCGATCAGCGTCACCAGGGACCGCCACGTGGATCGCCACACTCCGGCGCCGACATCGTTGTGCGACCTCGGGGCGGTTGCTGGCTTGGGAGTCATGAGTCCGCACCTCTCGTTGATTGTCGACAATCTAGCGCATGTGCCCGACCCGCGGTAGAGGGTCGCGTAGATCACCTTCGCTGTTCAACCAGGCGGGTCTCCCGTATAGTCGATTGTCGACAAAGGAGTGGTATGAACATCGTCGTCTGTGTCAAGTACGTGCCCGACGCCCAGGCCGAGCGCACGTTCAACGCATCTGACAACACGACCGACCG